>CAIVTJ010000189.1 GCA_903908825.1 uncultured Pseudomonadota bacterium
GGGCTTCACCGGTCGCATCATTTCTTTCGAACCCGATCCGCGCGCCTTCCAGCAACTGGTGGCGCGCCACGGCAAAGACCCCAAATGGCAGGGGCATCCGTTTGCCTTGGGCGATGCAACCGGCAGCATCGATTTTCACCTTACTCACAACAGCGTCTTGTCATCCATTCTGAACCCGGTGCATGCCGGCAACATCGCCGAGTCGGTGTCGGTCAAGGTCAGCCGTCTGGATGATGTGTTTGATGAACTGCTGGGGCCCGATGGCAAGGGCCGCATATTGCTGAAAACCGATACGCAGGGTTATGACCTTGCTGTGCTGCGCGGGGCTGCGGCCTGTCTGCCCAAGGTGCATGGCATTTTGTGTGAGATTTCGGTGGTGCCCATTTATGAGGCTTCACCGAGTGTTGAGGAATCTTTGGCGGCGTATCGCGCAGCCGGGTTCGCCTTGATGGATCTGACGCTGATCAATCGCACGCCGGACGGCCGTGTGCTCGAATATGATGGGTTGTTCCGTCGCGTTTAAGGCCAACTAGGGATCAGGGTAAGGGCGCAGCCGTCGTTTCCCTGACCTGAAACACATTGCCTTCCGGGTCGCAGGCATTGCGCACGCGAAACCCGGGGCCGGTGTATTCGCCGCCCAGCATCCGGCCGCCTAACTCAGCGATGACCGTTTCGGTATTCGCTAAAGACTCAATCGTAAAGAACAGCTTGATGGCCTGCTGTTCGCGCACCGTTGGTAAGGTCGCGTCTGATGACGGCGGCCGGTGCGCGGCCGGGATCGCATGCAGGATCAATTGCAGGTCAGCCGATTCGATGACCTCGTGCTCGGCATCGGCAAACAGCAGGCGCATGGACAGCACCTGCTGATAAAAGGCCGACAAGTGTTGCAGGTTGCTGGCATAGATCAGCGCACCTGCTCTGGCCGGCCCCGGCATCGCCTTAGCCCAGGTAGTCGCGCTTGCCGACCTGCACACCGTTGTGGCGCAGCAGCGCATAGACCATCGAGTAGTGGAAGTAGACGTTGGGGATGCCCCAATTCTGCAGATAGTCGACGCCCACGAACTCCAGCACCATCTGCTTGTCAGGCGGGCCGACCTTGAGCGTGATCTGACGGTCCTCGGCGCCTTCAAACTGCGCCGGGGTCAGCGTGGCCAGAAACTCGCGGGTCTTGGCCGAGCGGGCCTTGAGGTCGGCAAACGTGGTCTCGGTATCTTCGAACTTCGGGATGTCGACATTGGCCAGGCGCGCGCAAGTGCCCTTGGCCATGTCGGCGGCGATCTGCACCTGGCGGATCAGCGTGAACATATCGGGCGACAGGCGTGCCAGCAGCAGCGCGTTGTGGTCGATCTTGCGCTCGTCGGCAAAGGCCACAGCCTTATCGAGGCAGACCTCAAGGTTGGTCAGGATGCGGGTGAAGACGGGCACTGCGGCGCTGTACATCGAAAGGCTCATGAGCGTTACCTGTGTGAGTGAAAAACCAGGCGCGTAGTTTACTCGCGCCCGGTGCCGTTCACTTGGCCGGTTCGATACGCAGGATGGCACCGTGCGGTTCGTCGGTGGCCACATAGATCAAGCCGTCCGGGCCCTGGCGCACATCGCGGATGCGTTGGTGCAAATCAGTCAGCAGCGACTCGCGCCGCAGCTCTTCCATCTTGTCGTTGAACAGGATGCGATCCAGACGGCCGGTGCCCGGTACCTCGCCGTAGCGCACGCCGCCGACAAACACATCGCCCTGCCACTTAGCCAGTTTGCTGCCCGTATAGAAGGCAATGCCCGTCACCGAGATCGATGGCGTCCAATAGATGATGGGCGGCTCATAACCGGCATGGGTGGGCTCATTGACCTTGGCCTGCCAGGGGCCCGGGTAGGTGCGACCCAAGCTGACGACCGGCCAGCCATAGTTGCGGCCGGGCTTGAGCACATTGAGCTCATCACCGCCGTTGGGGCCCATCTCGGTGATCCACAGCTCATGGGTCAGCGGGTGTTGGGCAAAACCCAGAACGCTGCGATGTCCCATCGTGTAGATCTCGGGCCGGGTGCCGGCCTTGCCGGCAAAGGGGTTGTCCTGGGGGACGCTGCCGTCGTCCTTCAGGCGCAGCACTTTGCCGCCCAGCGATGCCGGGTTTTGCGCATCGTCATTGTTAAAGCCTGCCGTGGCGACATACAGCATGCCGTCGGGGGTCAATAGGAAGGGCAGCGCGCCGCGGATGGTGTCATCGGCAAACACCTCCTGGACATCGACCAGCCGGTCGCCCTCAAAGCGACCGCGCACGATGGCCGGTGCATTGCGCTTGGCGTCGAGCTTCTTGGTGTAGCTGAGGTAGACCAGCTTGTTCTGTGCGAACTGCGGATGCAGGACCACGTTCATGTAGCCGTGCACAGCACCCAGCCCACCGGATTGCCCTGAGTAAAACGACTCCGGCGTGCCGGCGATGGGCTTGGGGTCGAGCTTGCCGCCCCGCACGATGCGCAGCAGGCCGCGACGCTGCGTGAACAGCAGATCGCCATTGGGCAGCCAGGTCATCGCGTGCGGGTATTCGATATCGCGCAGCAGCACGCTGACACGGATATCCATGCCTTCTGCCGTCTTGTAGATAAACGGGCCCTTACCCAGCGGTTGATCGGCTAAGCCCGTGGGTGCCACAGGCACGCCGCTGGCAAAGGGCACGACGTGTTGGGCCAGCGCGGTGGAGTGCACCGCAGGCAAGGCCAGCAGCGCTGCAATAAAAAGCCGTGAACGCATCGTCGACATAAAAACCCCCGGTGCCATCTGGTTTGTTGTTCTTAAGGTGGCCGTTAACGATAGTAGAGTTATTCGTCGATGGCTTGCCAGCTTTGACAGGTCAGCGCGACCGGCGGTGCTTCCGGGTCATCCAAGTTGACGGCGGTCAGACTGCCGCCCCAGACGCAGCCGCTGTCCAGACACAGCACATTGGCGCCCCGGTAATAGCCCAGAGCAGACCAGTGGCCGAAGATCACGCGCGTGTCGGCCGAGCGGCGGGCGTCGTGGCTGAACCACGGGGCCAGCGGCGGCGCAGCGCGGTCCGGGGCACATTTGAGCTTCAGGTCGACGCGGCCATCGGCAGTACAGAAGCGCAATCTTGTCAGCACGTTTACCGTAAATCGCAGCCGATCGGCACGACTTAGGCCGTCCCGCCACTGCGTGGGCTCATTGCCATACATGCCTGCCAAAAAGCCGGCCGGATCAGCCTGCAGTGCCTGCGAGGCCTCTACGGCAGCAGCCAGCGCATCGCTGGCGCTCCATTGCGGCACCAGGCCGGCGTGGATCAGCAGCTCGTTGCGCGGCGCATCGTGGAGGGCCAGCGGCTGTTGCAGCAGCCAGTCGACCAGCGTGTGGCGATCGGGCGCTTCCAGCACGGCCTGCAAGGTGTCGCCTTTGCGCAGCGCTCGCGCCGGGTTAAAGCAATGCGCCAGCAGGTGCAGGTCGTGATTACCCAGCACGGTGCGTGCGTTGCTGCCCAGATCGCGTACCAACCGCAGCACCTGCAAAGACTGCGGCCCGCGATTGACCAGGTCACCGGCAAACAGCAGCTGGTCGCGATCGGCTTTGAAGTGCAGTCGCTGCAGCAGCGTCTGAAGTTCGTCGAAGCAGCCTTGGATGTCGCCGATGGCGTATCGCGCCATCGTTAGTTGAGCACGCCGGGCTTGGCCAGACGAAAAGGCGCGATGGGGGCATCGAACTGGTCGCCGTCATCGGCCACCATCTGATAACTGCCGTGCATCGTGCCCACAGGCGTTTCGATAACCGCGCCGCTGGAATAGCGGAAGCCTTGGCCGGGTTGCAGGCGGGGCTGTTCGCCGACCACGCCTTCACCGCGCACTTCCTGGGTGCGGCCGTCAGCATCGGTGATGAGCCAGTGCCGGCCCAGTAACTTGGCGGGCACGGCCCCCTCGTTGCGGATGGTGATGGTGTAACTGAACACGAAGCGGCGTTCTTCGGGTTCGGACTGTTCGGGCAGGTAGTCGGTTTTGACGTCCACCCGGATCTGGTGCGCAGGCGGGCTGCGTTCGTCGCGTGTCATGAAGCTAGGGAATCACAGCCTGTGGGGCGTAAGCAAGCGCAGCCAGGGCAGCAAACTGCGCCGGCGCAAGGGTCTCGGGTCGCGCGCCCGGATCTATGTCGCATGCGGCATAGGCGCTCTCGGGAACCAGTGCCCGCAGGCCGTTGCGCAGGGTTTTGCGGCGTGCGGAGAAAGCCGCCGACACCACGGCCGCAAAGGCGGCCGGGACCACAAACCGTGGCGTGGGCAACACGGTAAGTCGCGCCACCGCGCTCCACACCCGCGGCGGCGGACGGAAGGCGCCGGGACCGACCTCGAACAGTTTTTCGACCTGCAGGTGCGGCGCGAGCATGACCGTTAAGCGACCATAGTCTTCGCTGCCGGGTGCAGCGGCCATGCGGTCGATGACCTCTTTTTGCAGCATGACGTGCAGGTCTTGAATGTAAGGCACGAACTCCAGCAGCCGGAACAGCAGCGGCGTCGAGATGTTGTAGGGCAGGTTGCCCACTACACGCAGTTTTGCGCCGCGTTCGCGCGCCAGTTGGCCATAGTCAAAAGTCAGCGCATCGCCGCTGTGCAACCGCAGTTGCTCGGGGTAACGCACGGCCAGTGCCGCGGTCAGATCGCGGTCGATCTCGACGGCGTCCATGACGCTGATCTGCGCCAGCAAGAGGGCGGTGAGAGCGCCGCCACCCGGCCCGATCTCCAGAATGTGCTCACCGGCCTGTGGATTGACCGCGCTGACGATGCGCGACAGCACGGTGGGGTCGTGCAGAAAATGCTGGCCGAAACGCTTGCGGGTGCGCATCAGGCGAGCTGTGCGGCCAAACGCACCGCAGCCTCCAGGCTGCCGGCATCGGCGCGGCCGGTACCGGCCAGATCCAGCGCCGTGCCGTGGTCGACCGAGGTGCGCAGCACCGGCAGACCCAGCGTCACGTTGACGGCATTGCCGAACCCTGCGTATTTGAGGGTGGGCAGACCTTGGTCGTGAAACATGGCCAGCACCACATCGTGCTGCGTCAGTCGCTGCGGCACAAAAATGGTATCGGCCGGCCAGGGACCGCTGGCTGCAATGCCGGCGGCTTGGGCACGGGCGATGGCTGGCGCGATCACGTCGATTTCTTCTCGTCCAAGATGGCCGCTTTCACCGGCGTGTGGATTAAGGCCGCACACGGCAATGCGCGGTTGCGCGATGCGCCACAGCCGGCGCAGGTCGGCATCGATGATGCGCAGCGTTTGATCCAGCCCGGCCGGCGTGATCGCGGCGCTGACCGCGGACAGCGGCAGGTGGGTGGTGGCGAGCGCCACCTTGAGCGTCTCACAGGCCAGCAGCATCACCGGCTGCAGTCCGCCGCAAGCCTCTGCCAGGTATTCGGTGTGGCCGGTAAAGGCTATGCCGGCCTCGTTGATGAGGCTCTTTTGTACCGGCGCAGTGACCATGCCGGCGAACTGGCCGCTGCGGCAGCCTTGCAAAGCGCGATCGAGCAGGGCCAGCACATAGGGGGCGTTGCGGGCGTCGAGCTGGCCGGCGGTCACCGGTGCGGCGACCGGCAGGTGCTCGATGTGAAAGTGCGGGCTGGTGGGCAGCGTGAGGCCCAGTTGCGAGGCCCGGGCATGCAGCAGGTTTTCATCGGCCAGACAGGTGATGTCGCAGCCCCAGTCCGTGCCGGCCAACCGTCGGGCCAGCAGCACGCACAGGTCGGGACCTATGCCGGCGGGTTCTCCGCTGGTCAGCGCCAGGCGCGGACGGGCAGCGGACATAGCAGCCTTAACTGATGGTGTCGACGAAGGCTTCGTCCCGCAGACGGCGCAGCCACAGCTCGGTTTCTTCGTCAGCCTTGCTCTCGCGCAGCTGGTTGAAGGCGCGCTGCCGGATCTGCTCCTCGGTGGTGTCGAAGCTGCGACGGCCCAGCACCTGGATGATGTGCCAGCCAAAGGGGCTGCGGATCGGGGCGCTGATCTCGTCGATGGCCAGGCCATTCATGGTGCTCTCGAACTCCGGCACAAAAGTGCCCGGTCCGGTCCAGCTCAGATCGCCGCCGTTGACGGCCGAGCCGGAGTCTTCGGACATGCTGCTGGCAAAGGCCGCGAACTCTTCACCCTTCAAAATGCGCTCGCGGATGGCGGCCAGCTTTTGGCGCACGGTGGCATCGTCCTGCAGCTCATTGGGCTTGATCAGGATGTGGCGCGCGTGGGTCTGATCGATGATGCGGTTGGCATCGGTGCTGCGGGTTTCGTTGAGCTTGATCAGGTGAAAGCCGCTGGGCGTGCGGATGGGCTTGCTGATACCGCCGGCCTTGAGCTTGACGATCTCTTCGGCAAAGAACGTGGGCAGCTCGGGGCCTTTGCGCCAGCCCAGTGAGCCGCCTTCCAGCGCGGTCTGGCTGTTGGAATAGGCCACGGCCAGGCGGCCGAAGTCCTCGGTGCCCGAGGCCCGCTCGTAGATGTCCTGAGCACGCTTGGCCAGCTCGTCCACCTGGCTCTGCGCCGCGTCTTGTGCCACGGCGATGAGGATGTGCGAGACGTTGTATTCGGTGGTTTCTGAAGGCAGCTTCTTCTGGCGTTCGATGAACTGCTCGAGCTCGCGCGGCGTGACATTGATCTTGCTGATGACATCGCGCTGGCGCAGCGAGGTGAGCGCGATTTCTTTACGCATGTTCTCGCGGTAACTGCCGTAATCGATGCCCTGCGAGGCCAGCGCACGCGGCAGGTCGGCCAGCGTGATGTTGTTGCGCGTCGCGATTTCGTTGAGCGCGGCATTGAGCTGCTCGTCAGAGACCTTCAGGCCCAGACGGCCGGCGCGTTGCATCTGCACTTCCTGCACGATCAGCCGGTCTAACACCTGCTTGCGCAGCACGTCGGCCGGGGGCGTGGCGGTGCGCTGTTCGGCCAGCCGCTGGGAGATGACAGAGACCTGGTCATCGAGTTCGCTTTGCGAGATGACGTTCTCGTTGACGATGGCGGCGACGCGATCGAGCATCACGCCGCGCTTGCTCAGTTCAGCAGCGGGCGCGGGGGCGGCAGCCACCAGGGCCAGGACGAGCAACAGGGGTATGGACCGGGTCATGGGGATCCTTTTGGGGAGGCGGGGGAGTATCCGCGAATCGCACGTTCTAGGAAAGCATCCGCTCGGGTTCCGACACTGGCCAGTCCCTTGAGTTCCAGTTGCAGGAAAATGCCGGTGTCGCGCTCGCCGGTGCGGCTGCTGACGTAGTTGCGGGCTACAGCGCGCACGCCGTAACAGCAACTGTTGTACTGCAGACCGGCAAACTGCTCGATGGTGCCGTGATCGCGCAGCGAGTACAGCATGCGCCCGTAGAGGCTCCATTGGTTGGATACCGGCCAGGCGGCGGACACGTCGGCCTGTTCGAGCCGGTCGCGCTGAAACCGGTAACCCAGGTTCACGACGCTGCCACCGTCGGGGCGGTATTGAACACGCGCCTCAGACTTCTGGGCCCGGCTGTCGCCGGGGTCCCATTGCAGGCCCAGATCGACACTCCAGTTCTGATAGGCCTTGAGCTCCACCTGCGCCACCAGGTCTGAGCTTTGCTGCTTGTTGGCGATTTCGCTGGGCAACAGCACGCGCGGCTGGGTCAGATAGACGGTCTGGCCGAAGGTGGCTGACAGATAGCGTGTACCGCGTTCGCTGCTAAAAAGGTTGACGGTCAGGCCGGCCGAGAGTTGATTGGCATCGCCCACGCGATCGGCCCCCACATAGCGGTTGCTGCGGTAGAGGCTGATGCTGTTGAGGTCCGGCAGACCGGTGTCGAAGACCGGCAGCTGGTCCTGATTGCGATAGGGCACGTACAGATAAAGCAGGCGCGGCTCCAGGGTGATCAGCCGCTGGCCGCTGCGGCCGGTCGATCGCTCGAACACCAGTCCGGTGTCGACGCTGGCCACCGACAGCGTGCGGTTGGGCGAGGCCGCTTGGCCTGCTGCGGTGTCGGTCAGTTGATATTGGGTGCTGCGCAGCGCCACGGCAGGCCGCAGAAAATAGCCCATGCCTTCGATATTCAGTTGCGCACCGGGTTGCAGATCCAGCCGCCAACCGCGCACGCCGGTGGCGCGCTGAAAGTCCACCACTTCAGTGTTAAAGCTGTAGTGCAGTTGCGGCAAGCCGGTCGCTTGCCAGTTGCCTTGTGCATAGAGGCGCGGCAACTCGGTGTAGGGCCGGTCGGCACTGGCAAGGCCGGTGTCGATGGTCTGGAAATTGCGCAGCATCGCGCCGCTACGCCAGTGTTCATCGCGGAACGAAAGCTCCAGCAGCCGCGGCAGAAACGCCACGCTGGTGCCATCCGCGCCTTGTGCGAAGTCTTCAAAATAGGCAGCGTCGCTGACGTTCTCGGCCGCAATACGCAAACGCCAATCGCCCGGCAGTTCGGTGGTGTCGGTCAGTCTGAGGCGGTTGCGGCGCTCGCCCAGCACATTGTCATGGGGCAGAAAGTTGCCATCGAGCGTGGCGCGGCTGTTTTGCGTCAGCAGACGCAGTTCACTGAACAGGTCCAGGCCGCGGCGCGTGTACAGCGTCGGCTCCAGGGTCAGATCGTAGTTGGGTGCGAGGTTGGCATAGAACGGTGCCGAGACCTGCAGACCGCCACGCGATGAGTTGCCGATGCTGGGGAACAGCAGTCCGCTCTGGCGCGCCGAGCCCACCGGGAATGACAGCCAAGGCAGATACACCAGCGGCACGCCTTTAAAGCGCACGCGCGCCTTGCGGGCGACGCCCTTGTGATGGGCGTTGTCCAAGCGAACGTTGGCCGCATCGATTTGCCAATCGCTGTTGCCAGTGGGGCAGGTGGTGTAAGTGACTTCATCTAAACTCAGCACGCCTTGCTCATCCAGGCGCAAGGAACCGGCGCGGCCCCGTGAAGCCTGTTGCAGCATCTGAAACTGCGCGTCGCTGATCTGCGCGGCTCCGGCCTCATAACGACCGGCGCGACCCTGCACGCTGATTTCAGGATCGCTGTAGCTGACGTTGCCCTCGATCTCGATGCCGTCGCGCAACTTGTCTACCCGGACGCTATCGGCGGTCAGTTGGCGGTCCCCTTGGGTGACCGTCACCTGACCGTTGACTGTTGCATCGCCGGCGATGGCCACGCTGGCGTTGTTGCTATTGACCTGTATCGGCTGCTCGCGGCTGTAGTTGCCACGTCGTGGCAGGGGCGACTGACCACCGGCCAGTGCAAAGGCCTGATCGGGGCAAGCCTGCAGTTCGTGCAGCAGGGCGCTATCGGCCGCGCCGGCGCTGGCACTGGTCAGACTGATGGCCCACAACGCGGTCTGCGTCACAGCCAGTAAGGAAGAGCGGGGAAATCGCATTGAGGTCTTAAGTATAATGACTGCCGCACTTCCCGTGGTCACCATGCATACCGATTCCCGCCTGCAACTCATTCAAGACTGGTTGAGCGACGATCTGTCATTAGACATCCAGTCGCTGGTGCCGGCTTCGGCTGATGCCAGTTTCCGGCGCTATTTCCGGGCGCAGTCCGAGCGGCGCAGCTTTGTGGTCATGGACGCGCCCCCCGACAAAGAACCGCTGGGCCCGTTTTTGCACGTCGCCGAACTGCTGGGTGACTGTGATGTGCATGTGCCGCAGATCATCGCTAAAGACACCGAGCGCGGCTTGTTGTTGCTGGAAGACCTGGGCAGCACGCAGTTGCTGACGGCCTTGCGCTCCGGAGTACAGCCCGGTCCGCTGTACGCCGATGCGCTGCGCGCTTTGTGCAGCATTCAGGTCCGCGGTCAGGCTGCCAGCCAAAGCTTGCCCGCTTATGACGGCCCCATGCTGCGACGCGAATTGCAACTGATGCCCGAATGGTTTTGCGTGCGGCACCTGCAGATGCTGCTTAGCGATACGGAAGTGCAAGTGGTGCGGGCGGCCGAAGACTTTCTGATCGACAACATACTGGCGCAGCCGCAGGTATTTGTGCACCGCGACTACCACTCGCGCAATCTGATGATTACCGAGCGTCGTTCGCCAGGCATCATCGACTTTCAAGATGCGGTGCGCGGCCCGGTGGCTTATGACCTGGTGTCCCTGCTCAAGGACTGCTACATCGATTGGCCCCGTCGCAAAGTGGAGTTCTGGGTGTCCGACTACGCGGCCATGGTGCGGCGTCTGGCAGGCACGAACACGCAACTGTGCGGCAGCAGTGAGGCCGAATATCTGCGTTGGTTCGATCTCGCAGGCTTGCAGCGCCACATCAAAGTGATGGGCATCTTTGCGCGATTATTCTGGCGCGACAACAAGCCCGGTTATCTGGATGACTTGCCTCGCACAGTGGCCTATGTCGTAGAGGCTGCGTTCCGCTTCCCCGAATTGCGCGACTTTGGCTTGTTGGTCGAAAGCCGTATGGCGCCGCGCCTGGTGGCCGCTAATCTGCGTGCCCGCGAGTGCGCAGCAGCATGAGAGCCATGCTGCTGGCCGCAGGTCGCGGCGAGCGTTTGCGTCCCTTAACCGATGCAGTGCCCAAGCCCTTGCTGATGGCCGGTGGCCAGCCGCTGATCGTCTGGCAGTTGCAACGGCTTGCTGCCTGCGGCGTGCATGAGGTTGTCATCAATGCCAGTTGGCTGGCCGAACAGTTGCCGGCAGCCTTGGGCACGGGCGAGCGCTGGGGCCTTAGCATCCGTTACAGCGTCGAGCCCTATCCGGCGCTGGAAACCGGTGGCGGCATCTTTCAGGCCTTGCCGCTGCTGGGCGCCGAGCCATTCCTGTTGGTCAACGGCGACATCTACACCGATGTCGATTACGCGGGGCTGCGCTTGCAGGCCGGCGCTTTAGCGCAGTTGGTGCTGGTGCCCAATCCTGAGCATCATCCGCGCGGTGATTTTGATCTGCACGGTGAGCGGCTGACTTATGCAGGTGTCGCGCTGATCGATCCGCAATTGTTTGCCGGTTGCGAGGCCGGACGCTTTGCTTTGGCACCCTTGTTGTTTAAGGCGCGCGATGAGGGCCGCCTGGGTCTGCAGTCGCATTCAGGCTATTGGCTGGATGTGGGCACGCCGCAGCGTTTGGCACAACTCGACGCTCACTTGCAGCTATGCCAACATCCCGCGCATGACTGACAGCAAGCCGATGACACAACTCAAGGGCATCGGCGTGGTAGTAGAGCCTTCGCTCGCAGCACCCGCAGCACCGTTCGCCACTACAGCGCCCAGCGGCGCCAAGTACACCACTGCGCAAGGTTTTACGGCCATACGCGATGGCCAGAAGCCCCGTGACCCGCTGACCGCGGGCCTGGCTGCCGGCATCAATAGCACCTCGGGCAAGCCGCGTTGGCTCAAAGCACTGCCGGCCAGCGGCGAGCGCTATGACTTTGTGCGGCGCACGGTGCATGAGCATCGTCTGGCCACAGTCTGTGAAGAGGCCAAGTGCCCCAACATTGGCGAGTGCTGGAACGCCGGCACCGCAACGGTCATGTTGATGGGTGCCGTGTGCACGCGGGCCTGCCGCTTCTGTTCGGTCGATACCGGCAATCCGCGCGGCTGGCTCGATCTGGACGAGCCGGCTAATGTGGCCGCCAGTGTGGCGCTGATGCGCTTGTCGTACATCGTGCTCACCTCAGTCAATCGTGATGACCTGCCCGATGGTGGCGCAGCGCACTATGCCGCTTGCATACGCGCAATTAAGCAAGCCAGTCCGCAGACCGCTGTCGAGGCACTGACGCCGGACTTTCAAGGTGTGTTGGCTGACGTGGCCACCGTGGTCGATTCGGGGCTCGAGGTGTTTGCGCAGAACATCGAGACTGTCCGCCGCCTGACGCACCCCGTGCGTGATCCGCGGGCCGGTTATGAACAGACGCTGGCGGTGCTGGCGCATGCCAAGGCGCACCGGCCTGCGGTACTCACCAAGTCCAGCTTGATGCTGGGTTTGGGTGAAACCTATGAAGAAGTGCTCGAGTGCATGGATGACTTGCGTGCCGCGCAGGTCGACATCCTGACGCTGGGTCAGTATCTGCGGCCTACGCCCAACCATCTGCCGGTGATGCGGTTTGTGCCGCCTGCCGAGTTCGAGCAGTTGCGCGCTGAAGGTCTGGCACGCGGGTTTCGTGAGTGTGTGTCCGGGCCCATGGTGCGTTCCAGCTATCGTGCCGAACAGGCTTTGGCCGGTAA
>CAIVTJ010000190.1 GCA_903908825.1 uncultured Pseudomonadota bacterium
AACCCACTTCATCGCCGCTGGCCTGACCATCCAAAGCCGTCAGGTCACCGACCACAAAGAAGAAATCTGCCGTGGCCGTGCCGGGGTCTGTGCGCGCCATAGAAATAGCACCATCCAGGTGGCGGCACCTGATCCGTGAATTGCACCCGTATCGGCAACATCGGCAGGCAACCGGCTTGCGCGTTGCTGCGTGTGCACTGCACCTGCGCCGTAAACACAGGCCTGACCTTGAATTGAAAACGCTGGCGGGCTGTTCTGGCGATGCCCGATGTCGATTCGATGCCGGCGCCCCACAACAGCGTCAACTGACTTTCGGGCGGCAGCCGTCGCTGACAGCGCAGCACCAGGATGTCGGCTTCCTGCTGGGCCATCTGGCGCTCGCGCACGGCACTGTCAGGGATGCTGTCATAGCTCCACAGCAACGCCAGATAGCTATAGCCATCGGCCCTGTGTTGTCGCAGCACAGCGAGTCGGGCTGCACCGGTGATCACCTCTACCGGAATCTCTTCGCCGATTCCGCTGACAGCGCAACGCGCGTGAGTGAGTACCGATTGCAGGCTGGCCGCTGCATCGAGCTTGAGCAGAAAGATCTGCTCTTCGTCGATATGCGATGAACCTTCGTAGGGCAACGAACGCAGTATCGATGGACCACCGGTGTTGAACCTGTATTGCTGCGGACCGGTCAAGGCCGCACCACTCAAGGTGGTCAGCGTTTTACGCACCGTGAACTGGCAGAGGGAACCGGCCGGCAATTGCTGCTCGAAGTCATAGACCCAGTTGCGCTGATCGGCCCAACGGCCGGCGCCCGCGTGGTCACATTGAATATCGAAGGGATCGGCTAGGCCGGCATCGCCCAGCGCGACCATGTCCTGACTGAAGCGCACCACCACCTGTGAGACCTGCGCCGACGAACCTTGTGGCGTAAACAGCTCTATGGAAGCCGGGGCCGTCTCTGGCGATTGCGCCGCCGGCGCAGCGATGGAGATGACGGCCGCACAAGCGGCGGCCCATATCAGACGAAGTGCCATACACGACCTCTTTACGGACTGCTCGCGGTCTAAGCTCATGCGATAACCCACGACACCAGCGGTACAGCGTCGGCAACAGAGCTCACGCAGCGGGTTGACAGCGAATGGGTCATCCGCGGGCCGGTGGCCAGGCACAGACCGAATACACCCGCCTGCTGCGTGCGCCAATCACCCTGACCCGACAGCGCAGCAACCCGCGCCAGCGTTGCAACACTGCCGCGCATTTGGTGGCTGACCCGGCCTTGGCCAAGGGCTGTGTGCTCGGCCGAATAAACCACCCGTCTGCGATGATCGGCCGCCAGCGTGCGCAACAGAAACAAACCGTCAGGCGTGGTGATGCCGCCAAAGGCCTGCAACACGCCACTGCGCAGTTGCGGCAACAGCCCGTCATGCCACAGCCCCAACACGTCGCGCGGCAGCGGCACGGTGTTGAAACCCGCCTCTGCCGCTGCAGCACCCATGACTGCGGCAGTGCTGTGGCGCGCATCGACCAGCACACAACCCACAGCCAACGGCGCGGCAGGCGCTTCGAGCGGCAGCCCTGCCTGCAGACCCCGGACAGCCGGCAACAGGCCGAGGGCGATACCGGCACCGATCACTTGTCTGCGATTGGTCATGACCGGCCCTCAGTGCGCACTGCTGCGTGCAGACAGCGCCAGATAAGCGGCGATGTTAGCGATGTCGACATCAGAGAGTTCGGTCTTGCGAAACGCCGGCATAGACCAGCTGCCGTGACGTAGATAAACGCGCAACACGGGCTCGGGTAGATCGCTGCGCTGCTCAAGCAGCGCCGGCAGTGCGCCTTTGTATTTGATGCGCAGCGCATCGGTGCCGGGCAGCATCTCGCGGCCCGGATCACCGCCGCGACCGGCGCCGTGACAGGGTGCACAGCGCAACTGGAACACCTGCTTACCGGCGGCCGCATCGGCCACCGGCTCAGCCGCGCTCAGCAGCAATGGCAACGCTGCGGCCAAGACAGCGACAACAACAGTTAACTTGTTCATTTACGCAGTGCTCCCCGTAAGGCCCGCAACGCCCGGGGCCACACGCCGCCCCGCCCCGGCAGAATGATGCCGTTGGGATCGATGGCGTCTTTCAGCCGTTCGTTAAATCGCCGCAACGCAAAGTTGTTGAACGAGTACTGATCGGCCACCGCATCTTGCAACACCGGTGGTGCACGGTAATCGCCATAGCCCAAGGCAGCGTTGCGGCGCAGCACCTCGCGCAGCAACTTGACCTGCGCAATCTTGGCCTCGGGCGAGGTGTCATTGCGCGTGTTACTACCGAATGCGCCGTTGCCCAGCAAAAACACGGACTGATACCAGTTGACCGGCGTGCTGATGGCCGACAGGTTGGCTGGCTTGTTGCCCAGCTCGCGCGCGATGCGATCAAAGTCCTGCTGCGCCTGCAACACGGCTGCACCGCTGCGCGCCACCACCGAGAACAGCCCGAGGTGTGACTCGTTCCAGCTGTCGGGAAACTCATCGGTGCGACTGGGCATCCACCACACATAGAGTTTGGGCACACCGTGCATGATGTTGCGGCGCATCTGCGAAGCATAGGGCGCCGGATAAGGCCGGGTGGTCCGCTCGATCTGCTCTGCGGTGACCGGCACCGGCAAGGACTCACCCTCAAAACACTGCGCACCGGGTATGTTGCGCAGCATCAGCTCTTTGGCCCATTCCCAGTTGGCCAGTGTGGTCTTCTCAGAGCCATAGAACTGCAACTCGACCTGCCAGGAGTGCAGGTTATGACTGGCTGCGATGCGATCCATCGCCGCCTCATCAAAAGCTTCGGCAGCTTTAACGAACTCGGCATCGCTGCGCAGATTACGCAGCGGCGAGCCATATAAAGGCTCACCGATGATGAACAGGTCGGTCAGGTAGTTGACAGTGTCGACCAGCGCGATGAAGTCGCGACGCTTGGGCACCGTGATCAGCCCGGTGCGCCAGTGCTCGGGTTGCGGCATCAGCCTGAAGCCCATTTTGACGACGATGCCAAAGCCACCCTGTGCAAACAGACCGGCCGGATCGGGGCCGAAGCCATGACGATATTCCTGCCAGGCGTGCGAACCGGGTAAGGCACCCATGCCGGTGCGCATCAACTCACCATCGGGCAGCACCACTTCCATGCCGCAATGGGCGCTGAAGTGATCGCGATAAGGGCCCAGCGTATAGCCGATGCCACGGTCGAGCGCGTTGCCCATGAGTCCGCCCCAGCCCACATCGGCTGTATCGACCCACACCTTCAGATTGCGCTCCTGGATATGGCGATAGAAGTCGATGTACGAGACGCCCGGTTCAACCAGGGCGAAATGTCGCTTCTCGTCTATTTCGAGCACACGGTTCATGCGCTTGAGGTCTACGGTGACACTGCCGCGCACGTTGGGGGCAGGCCCGCCATAGGCAAAGTTCTTGCCCGTCGAGATGGCAAACAGCGGCGTTTTATAGCGATTGGCGATGCGCACGATGGCCTGCACCTGGGCCACATCGGCCGGGCACACGGCCGCGGAACAGACCAGCTCATCGGGCTGGCCTTTGAGCATGGAAAAGTGGTCACGATAGGCCTGCAGGTCTTCGTCGTCGGTGAGCACCCAGTCTTTGCCCACGGCCGCCGTGAACTCCGCCAAGGCCTTGGCGAACTGCCCGGCACTGACACCCGGAGGAAGGATGGTCATGTCGCCCCCTGTTATTTTTGTATGGCGCTTGCGGCCTCCCGCCGCACAGAGAGTATCTTAACCGGCTTGGCCAGCATCTGGCCTTTCATGACGCCTTCGCCACCATCGACCGAGCGCGGCTGCTCGAGGATGTCGCGCACCACGTCCATGCCCTCGATCACCCGGCCGAACACGGCATAGCCCGCATCATCGCCGCTGGCTTGACCATCTAATGCGACCAGATCGCCCACCACAAAGAAGAAGTCGGCCGTGGCAGTGCCCGGATCGGTGCGGGCCATCGAGATCGCACCGTCCAGATGACTGAGCCCTGTGGTGCGCGGTGATTCATGCGCGATGGGCTTGAGCACTCGCTTGGGGTTGCCCCGTAGGCCGCCTTGCACCAAACCATATTTCCCATCGTCACCTATTTTTACGGCCCGATAGAAGTCGCTGCCATCCAAGCGCTTCTGATCCACATAGCGCAGAAAATTGCGCACAGTGACCGGGGCACGCCGGGCTTCAAGCTCAACCAGAATGTCGCCACGACTGCTATGCAGTAACACCCTCGGCAAGGCAGGCGCCTCCTCAGAGACAAGCGCGGCATCCTGCGCCCATAGAGGATGCAGGAGGGCCATCAGGCCCCATGCCAGCCAACCGGCAGAAACTCGCGCCTTGTGTCGCATGGTTAAGCCCATATTGGATGTCGGAATTGGATGTTATTTCTGGATCGTCGGGTACGCGCGTTTGACAACACAGCGCGCGCTGCGTGCTATGTTTGATATTAACCGCAGGCTGCCCCTGACGATAGCAACGCAACCGGACCGCCATCTCCTGCCGTGACCAGCCTACCCAGCCTTTTGAGCCTGCTCTTTCTGTTAGCGATTGCCACCGTCATGGTGCCGCTAACCTTCTGGTTTGGACGTCGCGCACGTGATGCCGAAAAAGCCATAGACAGCACCAACGATGGCTACTGGGTACTCAACGAAAACGGCGAGTTCCAAGACATTAATGCCGGCTATTGCCGCATGGTGGGCTACACGCACCAGCAAATCATGAGCATGTGCATTGCCGACTTTGAAGAAGTTGCCACCATGGCGCAGATCCGCGCTCAGATCCGCCGGATCTTGGATAAGGGCCACGAACAGTTCGAGACGCGTCACCGGCACAGTGACGGCCACTGGGTCGATTTGGAAATAACGGTCACCCGGGTCAGCCGCAATCATCTAGTGGCCTTCCTACGCGACATCAGTAAACGCAAAGCGGCCGAACAAGCCCTTTTTGAAGCGCGTCGTGTTGCCGAGGCCGCCAATATCGCGAAAGGCCGATTCCTGGCTAACATGAGCCACGAGATCCGCACACCGCTCAACGCGGTCATTGGTTTCACCGAACTGCTGATTTCAACTCCGCTAGATGAGACTCAGCGCGAATATCTCAGTCTTGTCGGCAGCTCTGCTGACTCACTGATGGGCGTGCTTAACGACATCCTTGATTTTTCAAAGATCGAAGCGGGCAAATTCACACTGGAAAATCGCCCGGTAGCACTATGGGATTTACTGCGATCAGCCGCAGCCTCTCTAGAGGGCCGTGCTCAGTTAAAGGGCCTGAAGCTGTCCTGTCAGATTGACGCCAGCGTTCCAGAACGCATCATTGGCGACCCGGGCAGATTGCGGCAAGTACTGGTGAACCTGTGTGACAACGCGGTCAAGTTTACCAACAGCGGCAGCGTTGAAGTCAGGGCCACGGCCAGCTTCGAGCGGCAATCCACACCCCATCTGCAGGTCAGCGTCACGGATACCGGCATCGGCATAGACCCCAGCATGATGACCGCAATCTTTGAATTCTTTCAGCAGGCCGATTCGTCGATCACCCGGCAATATGGCGGCAGCGGCCTCGGCTTGGCCATCTGCAGAAACCTGCTGCAATTGATGGGTGGCAGCATCAGGGTCGACAGCAAACCCATGCAGGGCAGCACTTTCATCATCACTTTGCCCTTGCAAGTGGATGAAGTCGTGCGGGCGGAACCGGTTGCCATCACTGACACCGGCCCCTATGCAGTCATTGCTGAGCGATCACTGCAGGTCTTGCTGGTCGAAGACAACGTGGTTAACCAGCGCCTGTGTAGCCGACTGCTGGAAAAATGGGGCCACAGGGTCACACTCGCTGCAAACGGCGAAGAAGGCCTGAGGCTCTTTGAGCAACAAGCCTGGGACGTCGTGCTCATGGATATGCACATGCCCGTCATGGGCGGCGAAGAAGCTGTCCGCCTGATGCGCAAATATGAAGGTTGGAGCCGGCATACCCCTGTCATCGGTGTTACCGCCAATGCCATGGCCAGCGACAAACAGGCCTG
>CAIVTJ010000191.1 GCA_903908825.1 uncultured Pseudomonadota bacterium
GGCAACACCAACAGCAGCAGCGGATACAGCAAGTAGCTGTATGAGACCAGAAAGGCGCAGCTCCAAAATAGTATTTCCATGACTGTCAGTGCTCTGCTCAGGGTTTGGCGGGCTCTTCCAAGCCGGACATCAGCTCTCGAAAGCTTGCACTGCTCTGCAACATCTGGTCGATCGGCCCTGCAGCCTCAATGTTGCCATCGCGAACCAGCACGATGTAATCGGCGAACCGGATAGTCGAGGCACGATGCGCGACCAGCACCACTGTTGTGTTGGCCTTAAGTTCTGCCACCGTAGTCATGATCTCGCGCTCGGTTTCCGAGTCGAGGGCGCTGGTGGACTCATCCATGATCAATACATCGGGTTCGCCATACAGCGCGCGGGCGATGCCCACCCGCTGCCGCTGACCGCCACTGAGCAGCGCACCGCGTTCACCGACAACATAGTTATAGCCGGCCGGCAGGCTGGCAGCCATTTGATCTAATTGTGCGAGGCGGCCGGCGCGTTCCACCCGCTCTGCTGTTAGAGCGCGGTCACTACCAAAGGCGATATTGGCAGCCAGGCTGTCATCAGTCAGAAAGATGTGCTGCGAGACATAGCCAATTCTGCGCTGCCAAGCCAACAGGTTGCCGGCATCGATAGCCGTTACACCAGCGCTCAAGGTCCCCGTAGCCGGGGGCAACAGACCCAGCAACACATCGAGCAGAGTGCTCTTACCAGCACCAGAAGGCCCGACTATGGCCGTGATCTGATTGGCTGGCAGCGTTGCGTTGATGGCCTGCAGTGCAGGCTGTGTCGTTGCCGGGTAGGTGTAGCTGATGTTTTCGAGTCGCAGATCACCCGAGAAATGCTGTATGTCCTCGCTGGCTTTCAAAGCAACTCGGGTCTTCGCATGCCAGCGACTGGCTGCGACCAGCGGCTCGAGCGTAAATACGGTGTCTTGATTGCCGCGGATGTTAGCCATGGCCTTAAAGATGGTCTGACCGGCCGGCAATAATTTGTAGCCTGCAGTGGCGTATAAACTCAGGATGGCGACAATCTGTGCAGGCGGTGAATCGATCGCAAGCAGGTAGATGGCAAGCCCGAGCATGGCGGAGAAAGCGACCGTTTCCAGCATAAATCGCGGCATTTCGGCCAGCAAGTTGAGCATGGTCTGAGCATGCAGCCATACGGCAGTGACCGTGGCGAGTCGCTCTTCATACACCGACTCTGCAGCCCGCAACTTGATCTCTTTGACGCCACCCATACTCTCGTTGAGTAAGCGCATCTTTTGCTGCGCGGTGATGCCCATGTTATCGCCGTGACGTATCAGCGGCTTTCTGACCAACCCGAAGATGACGGCGTAACCCAAGCCGACAACCGATAAGGCAATCAAGGCGAGCACTGGATCTACATAAATGAGTACAACGGCGATGATGGCAACAACGAGTACCTGACTGATCAGCTGCAAGGTAGGCTGCACAACCATATACACGTAGCGCGGAATGTCGTTGCTGATCAGTGCAATGATTTCAGCTGAGTTACGCCGGCTGAAGTTGACGTAGGGCTCGCGCAGCGCATTTGCAAATATGGCTTGCTGTGTATCGCCACCC
>CAIVTJ010000192.1 GCA_903908825.1 uncultured Pseudomonadota bacterium
CGAATCCTGTTTGCCCAAGCAGCGTGTGCTGCGGTCATGGCGTCTGCAGCGCTGGCCCTCTGGGGTCCGCGGCCTGCGCTGTCAGCTTTGGCGGGTGGTGCTATCGCGTTCATCGCGCAGGTCTATATGACCCTGACCACTCTGCGCCCCACGCGCACGGCGGGCGGGGCACTGGCCCGCTTGCTGATGGGGCAGTTGGTCAAGGTGGGGCTTACGGCAGCGCTGTTTGTGCTGGCGGGCCGCACCGGCAAAGTGGCTTGGTTGCCGATGTTGGCAACCTATGCGGCCACACTGATGATGGCTGTGCTGACGCCTGCCGCGGTTAACCGCAGCGCGCGACGCACATAAGGTTTTAGTTTTACGGCACTGGTTCAGGAACGAAAGTACAAGATGGCTGCGGAACACGGTCAATCGCCCACCGACTACATCGTCCACCACATGACCCACAACGCCGTGGGTCAGGGGTTCTGGACCTGGCACGTCGATACCCTGGTCATGTCGGCTGTCACTGCGGCGTTTGTGGCTCTGCTGTTGTGGCTGGGCGCGCGCCGGGCTTCCATCGCAGCTCCCAGCGGCCTGCTGGGCTTCGTCGAGTTCATCTATGAGTTCGTCGACGGTAAGGTCGGCGAGATCTACCACGGTAACAGTCGCGGCTTCCTCACGGCGCTGGCGTTCACCTTGTTCACGTGGATCGTGGCCATGAACACCATGGACCTGCTGCCACTCGATCTGCCCAAGTTTATCGCCGGTGCCGCCGGACACGAACACGCCTATTGGCGCGTGTTGCCCACCGCCGATCTCAACGGCACCATCGCCATGGCGCTGGTGGTGTTGTTTCTGGTCATCGCTTACGCCATCCGGGCCAAGGGCATCGGCGGCTATCTGCATGAATGGATCGCCGCGCCCTTCGGTAATCACTGGGCGCTGTGGATTCCCAATCTGGTGCTGAACGCGGTCGAGTTGCTGGCCAAGCCGGTTTCACTGGGCATGCGGTTGTTCGGCAACATGTTCGCTGGTGAACTGCTATTCATGCTGATCGCGCTGCTGGGTCTGGTCGCGGGAGAGCACCTGTCGGGCCTGCTGGGCATCGGACCGGCTGCTGCGTTCTTGGGCCAGGTGGCGTTTGGTGCCGGATGGGCCATCTTCCACATCCTCATCGTGCTGTTGCAGGCGTATATCTTCATGGTTCTGCCCATCGTCTATATCTCGATGGCCGAGCAGCATCACTAATCGTTTTCGCTTTTCTCTTTACGACTTTCAGACCAGGAGACTCTCAATGGACGCAATCGCATTGGTTCAGGGCTACACCGCACTGGGCATCGGCATGATCATCGGTCTGGGCGCTATCGGTGCCTGCATCGGCATCGGCATCATGGGCAGCAAGTTCCTAGAGGCCTCGGCCCGTCAGCCCGAACTGACCCCGATGTTGCAGGGCAGCATGTTCCTGCTGGCCGGCCTCATCGACGCGGCCTTCCTGATCGGCGTCGGCTTGGCCATGCTGTTCGCGTTTGCCAACCCGCTGCTGTCCAAGCTCGCCGGTTAATTGACCGCTAACACCTGAGTTCCTTCCGAGGCGGCAATGGATATCAACGCGACATTCATCGGGCAGATCTTCGTCTTCCTGATCCTGCTCTGGTTCATCAACCGTGTGGTGGTGCCGATGCTGGCCAAGCCCATTGCGGCCCGCCAGAAGCGCATCGCCGAGGGTCTTGCCGCCGCCGATCGCGGTCAGAAAGACCTCGATGAGGCGCAGGCCCGTGCCAACGATGTCATCCGCGAGGCGCGTGAGCGCGCCAACCAGATCATCGAACAGGCCTCACGCCGCTCGATTGAAATGGTCGAGTCGGCCAAGCAGGCC
>CAIVTJ010000193.1 GCA_903908825.1 uncultured Pseudomonadota bacterium
CCACCTGCTGCAGCAGTCGCATCCAGCAGGCAAAGGTCTCGGGCAAAATCTTGTAACTGCTGTTGTAGCAGCGGAACACAAAGCCCTGTTCGGGCAGTCCGGCTTCAGCACGCGTCAGGGGCGGCACCACCAGCGCCTGCGTCGTGTCATGCGGCATGAAGCAGCCGGGCAAGGCAATGATCTGCTCGCTGTAGTGTTGCCGATAGCTGGCCGGAATAGTGACTGCGTCGGCGATCAGATAGTCGATGTAATCGGCCCCCGTCGTGCCCGGATAACCCAGATAGCTGGCTTGTACCGGTGCGCAACGCGCAGCAAACATCCCCGGCCTCGCCGAAGCGGTCAGGCCGGCGAGGTCTATCGCAATATCTATACTTAAGTCGCGCGATAACTGCGCCACCTGCTCATCGCTGCGGCTGCTGATATCGATAAAGTGATCGACCGCTGCGCGCACGCGTTGCTGCATCGCATCGTTGACTTGCGGACCGAACGAGAACGCAAAGACCTCAAACGCTGCTTTGTCGTGTTGTTCGAGCACAGCGATCAGTTGCTGGCTGACCGGGTGATTGCGGAAGTCGGCCGAGTAATAGCCGATGCGTAAGCGATGCGTGTCGCTGCAAGCCAGCGGCGCCTCGCGCGTGCTGCCGGCAGCGTGCTTGGCTTCGACCCAAGTGCGGGCAGCGATCTGGTGCAGCGCGGCATCGTCGTCCAAGGCCAACAAGGCCAGCGGACTGATGGTAGGCAGACCTGCTGCCACGCGTTGTTTGACGTCTGCCAAGCGTGGCTCAAAGTCATCCCACAGGCACAGGCGCATGCGATCGCCGAGCACACCTTGGGTGAACGCACCGTCCGGGTTCAGACGACGGGCCGCTTCAAAGCTCGCCACAGCTTCTTCATAGCGGCGTAGCGCATTGAGTGCATCACCACGGTTGTAATGCACATCGGCCAGATCCGGTTGCAGCGCAAGGCAGTGATCAAAGGCCTCGATAGCTGCCTGCGCCTGCCCCAGTTCCAGCAGCGTATTGCCCAGATTGTTATAGGCGCCTGCGTGCCCTGCATCCAGCGCGATGACAGCGCGAAAGCTATCAACGGCCTCGTTCAAGCGTCGCAGCGCCAGCAAGGCATTGCCACGATTAAACAGCGCGTCCGAGTGATCGGGCTGTAACGCCAAAGCGCAGTCAAAACTCTGCAAGGCCTGCGGCGTCTGCTGCAAGGCCAGATGGGCTACACCCAAATTGTTGTGGGCTGCGGGGCTGTGCGGCGAAATCTTGATCGCGGCGCTGATCAACTCCACAGCCCGCGCCGGCTGGCCGCGTTGCTGCGCGATCACGCCCAGCAGGTGGCGCGCATCAAAATGGTTGGGCTCACGCTGCAGCACAGCATGGTATTGCGACCAGGCCTGCTCGAGCCGGCCGGCGCGATGCTCGGTCAATGCGGACGCGAACAGATCTGCCACGGCAGTCTTGCCCAGGCTGGCTGATGCGTTCTTGGCGGTCTTGTTGGACAAACCCGTATCCGTTATCGGCGAGATCGGGTCGATCTTAAGCAGTTAGCGGCGCTGAATTATGTTCAGCCGCCGATACTGTAGAGCGCGTCACATTCGCGCTGAAGGCAGGCCAGGCTTAGCGCTTGCGGCGGACCTTGGTCTCGCGCGGCGGCTGCGGGATGCGGCTGAAGTCCACCACATAATGCGTGCCGTCAAAGCTGGTCAACTCGCCCACCAGATCGGTACGCACATGGATGGCGCGCTTGGCGCGTTCTGTGGCAGCCGTTACTACCACGATACGCAGCGGCAGCTCCCCGTCGCGGGCCTGCGCCAGGTGCTGGGCCAGCAACGCCGCCGGACCTTTGGCCGGAGGGTTGGCTTGCAAGTCGCCCTCATGGCGCAATACGCCCATGCTCGGTCGTGACAACTGCGTCGAATCGCAAGCCAACACAATAGCGCCATCGGCAGCCACGGCGGACAGGCCGCGCAGCTTGCTTTGCAGCTGTGCGCCATAACGGGCAAATGCCTCGGCCAGGTTCAGTCGCTCCAAGGGGACTCTCGCAGGGGTAGGTGTGGCGGCCCGGCGAAACTGCCGGGCGCGGGGCGGGCAGACTGCCCAACCAATGGGTTCACGGTACAACAGTGCACCGTCTGGCGCTTGGCTTTCGCGCTCAGCTGTCTTGAAACAGGCCCTGCCAACCACTCAAACCCAGCTGCTGTAAGCGCTCGATGTTGGCCGTGACGATGGCCTCGGCATCGGTGCCGCCCTCAAGCGCGCGCTCGATGCTCTCTTCACGCAGCAGGTGCAGCGTGGGCCACGGTGAGCGGTTGGTGTAATTGCCGATGTCATCACTGGCCGTTCCGGCGAACTGATAATGCGGATGGAAGCTGGCCACCTGCAGTTCACCTTCCAGATCTAAGGCGTCGATCGCTGCTTCGGCCTCACCCAGAAAGTCGTTGAAGTCCAGGAAGTCGGCAAACGCACGCGGATGGATCAGCAGCGTGGTTTCGTGTTGCAGCGGATCGGCCTGGTCGAGCAAGGTCAGTTCCTGCGCCAATTCGGCCAGCAGTTCTTCGGCGCTGCTGGCAGCGGTCACCACATAGCGGATCTGTTCCCGCAAGTGCACAGCACGGGCAAACGGACACAGGTTTAAGCCGATAACAGCCCGCTGCAGCCAGCGCTGCGTGTCGGCGGTGTAAGCCGCGGTGTTCTCATCAGGCAATGGCCATAAGGCCGGGACGGTGTTCACCAGACCAGATCGTCCGGCACCACAAAGTCTTTGTAGGGGTCGTCGCTGTCCGGCGCTGCACTGGCTACATTGTGGTGAATGACCGCACGTTCGACGCGGGCGCGGATGTCGGCAGCGGTGGCTGCCGGCACGAAGGCATAACGACCCTCGTTGCGCACGATGGCCAGCTCGCCTGAGATCAGCCGCTGACGCAGTTCGGGATTCACCGGCACGCGCTTGATCTTGCCGCCATCAACGAAGTTATAGAAATCGTCGCTCTCGACGCGCGCGACCTGGTTTTGTTCGACCAGCTGCTTGATCTGCGCAAAGCGCGCCTTGCGCTCGGCCTTTTCCTGCTTGCGCCGGTTGAGCTCGGCGTCATGGGCGGCTTTTTCGGCCTGCGCGCGCTGCGCGGCCAGTTGCTGCGGGCTAGGGCCCTGCGGACGTTTTTTGTCGCGCGGGGCCTTGAACTGCTGTTGGTTCTGCTCGCGTTCGACCTGCAGCGCACGTTTTTCGCTGACCAGGCCGACTTTGAGCAGTTGTTCGCGTAGTGAAAGACTCATGACGCGATCCTACCGCAGGCTTGTTACCGTTGGTTGGCTCCGCAGCGGTAGCCGCTCAGGCGTGCATCAGTGCGTCGTGCAAAACCTGCGGCGTGTCGCGGGTGTGTTCCTTGCCCAGTTCGCCCAGCAGGCAGCGCTGTAAGGCCGGATGATAATGGCGGCGCATCTCGCCCAAGGCGCGCGGCGGCGCTACCACATACAGCTGCTGAATGTGCCCGGCCAGCACCTGCGCATTGAGCCATTCGACCACCGCAGCGCTGTAACCGTCTTCGCTTTGGCGGCTGTCATCCGGGTTGCCGGGACTCGAATGATGACGCTTGCCGCTGCCGCTGTTGTGTCCTTGGATATCGGGCTGTGCCTGTTCCGACAATTCCAAGTGCATTTCATTGCCGGTGTTGGTGAACACCCTCAGTTGTGCGCCGTCGGTGACGATGACAGTGGTGCCGGCGGGATATTGCATGGTGTCTGAGCCTGTGGTGACGATGGCTCAACAGTGGCGCGACAGCGCTAGCTCGGGCAATAAGGGTTGCCCGCAGCGAACTGCGATTCAGCGCAACAGCTGGGTCAGCGCGGCCTGCAGTTGCGGATACTCGAACACAAAGCCGGCGGCTGTGGCGCGTGCCGGCACTACATGCTGACCGTCGACCAGCAGTTGCGACATCTCACCCAGCGCCGTGCGCAGCACAAAAGCCGGCACGCGCAGCCACAGCGGCCGATGCAACACCGCCGCCAGCGTGCGCTGCAAGGTGGCGTGGTCCACATGCCCCGGCGCCACGGCATTGACCGGCCCGGACAGCGTCGGCTGATCCAGCGCGAATTCGATCAGCCGCACCACATCATCGATGTGTATCCACGGTGCGCCCTGACGGCCGTTGCCCAAAATGGCACCCAGACCCAAGCGTACCGGCAGCGCCAACTGCGGCAGGGCGCCGCCGTCACGGCCCAGTACCACGCCCAAACGCAGGCACACCGTGCGCACGCCGCAGCCTTCGGCCGCCAGCGCTGCGATTTCCCAGTCCCGGACCAGTTGCGATTGAAAGATGTCTTGAGGCGCGGCCTCTTCGCTCAGCGGCTCATCACCGCGCACGCCGTAATAGCCGATGGCGCTGGCGCTGACCAGCACAGCCGGGCGCTGTGTGCGTGCCGCAAGCGCTGCCACCAGACGCTGTGTACTGTCGATGCGGCTGGCGCGTAGCAGCCGCCGGCGTGCGGCAGTCCACGGCGGACCCAGGATGGGCGCGCCGGCCAGATTGACCACGGCATCGATGCGCGCGTGCGGGTCGGGCAGCGTGCCGCGGGCCAACGCCGTCACCACATCGCCACGTGCGCGCAGACGCGCGGTCAGGTGCCGGGCAATGAAGCCCGAGGCGCCGGTGATCAGCACGTGTCGGGGTGTGGCGGCGGTAGTCATGCCAGAATGTTACCGCAGAGTGCTGCAGATCATTTCCGGATGGTGGGGTCCTCATGAATAAGATTAGCTGGTCGCTGCTGTGGGTGTTGCTGGTGCCGCAGGCCTGGGCTGTGCCCGATGGCCCTATCGCCGATGCCAAGCCGGTGGTCGCTGTTGCGCCCGAGGGCGCCATGGCCGCCCGCCTGGCCTACAACGTCGGCTATGAAGACTTTGAAAAAGCCCAGGCCACCGAAGTGGCAGCGGCCAAGTTGACCG
This sequence comes from uncultured Pseudomonadota bacterium, assembly GCA_903908825.1. Classification (GTDB taxonomy): domain Bacteria; phylum Pseudomonadota; class Gammaproteobacteria; order Steroidobacterales; family Steroidobacteraceae; genus ZC4RG30. The sequence goes on from CAIVTJ010000193.1 coordinate 4,942, forward strand.
GCGCACCGGCCAAGGCCGCGCAAGCGCAGGCTTTGCAGTCTTATGCCACGGCGCGTAAGCAGTTCGAGGCGGCGACCAAGGCGGACGCATCCCTTAAAGAAGCTTGGAACCTGGTCGGCTATACCAGCCGCCGTCTGGGCGAATACGACAAGTCGCTGGTCGCTTATGAGCAGGCGCTGGCGCTGAACCCGACCTATAGCGAAGCCATCGAATACCGCGCCGAGGCCTATCTGGCACTGAACCGCTTGGATGACGCCAAGGCCGCCTACCTGACGCTGCTGGCCAACGCCCGTCCGCACGCGGCGGTGTTGCTGCAGTCCATGCAGCAGTGGCTGGTCGAGCGCCGCAAGCAGCCCGCCGGTGTGGCGGCAGCCGATCTGGACGCCTTTGCCCGGTGGGTGGATGAGCGCGCCGCCGTGGCCAGCCAGACCGCATCGCTGGCGCCCGGGTTCGTCGCTGTCCGTCGCTGGGATTGACCGGGCAGCTCCGCGCGCCGATGGCGCCGACGGCGCTGTGGCCTAGGCTGACACTGGCCGTGGTGTTGGCCGCCGCCGGCCTCTGCGCACAAGCCCAGTCGCCGCAGCCGTCGCTCCCCGCCTTACCGCCGGGTTTTGCGCCGCCGCCCATCCCCGCCGGTAACCCGCAGTCGCCGGCCAAGGTCGAGCTGGGGCGGCGCTTGTTCGCCGAAGGACGTTTGGCCGTTGACGGACACACCAGCTGCGCCGTCTGCCATCAGCCCGGGCGGGCTTACACCGATGGTCGCGCGACTCCGCGCGGCGCCACCGGCAGCAGCCTGCCGCGCAACGCGCCGACGCTCTACAACGTCGCCTATCTGCCGCGGCTGGGCTGGGCCAGCACCGCCAGCACCAGTCTTGAGGCGCAGATGCCCACGCCCTTGCTGGGCACGCACCCTGTGGAGATGGGTCTGGCTGGTCGTGAAGTCGAGGTTTTAAAGATTTTAGAAGCAGATAGCGGCTATAAATCGGCATTTGAGGCTGCTTTTGCCGATGATGCACAGCCGGTCAGCATCGCAAACCTCATTAAGGCCGTCGCGGCGTTTGAGCGCACGCTGATTTCCGGCAGATCGGGGTTCGATCGCTATGTTTTCGACGATGATAGACGCTATATGAGCGCAGCTGCCCGGCGCGGGATGGCGCTGTTCTACGGTCCGCGCACGGGTTGCGGCGAGTGTCACAGTGGTCTGCAGTTCAGCAATGGACAGTTGGCGCCCAGCGGCATCCGCAGCGCTGATGCCGGGCTGGCGCTTGAAACAGCGAAAGTCGCCGATAAAGGCCGGTTCCGGGTGCCAACGCTGCGCAACGTGGCGCTAACAGCGCCGTATATGCACGACGGCAGCCTGCCGACGCTGGCCGCCGTCATTTCATTTTATAACCGGGGTGGTCATCCGCCGCGCAAACCGTTGGCGCTGACCCGCGGCGAGCAGCAGGAGCTGCTCGCCTTTTTAGAGAGCCTGACCGAGGTCAGTCCGCCTTGATGGCTTCGACCGAGATCAGCAGCTTGGTTTCCATCTTGAAGCCAAAAGCCTTGCCATAGTCCACGCCGAAATCGGCACGGTTGATGGTGGCCGACGCATCGGCACCGCAGACCTCTTTCTTGGTCATCGGGTTGGCCTTGCACAGGAAGCTGTTGATCTTGAGGGTGACCGGCTTGGTCACGCCGTGCATCGTCAGGTTGCCCTGCACTTCGCTGGGGGCGTCGCCCTTGAAGCCGGCCAGCTTGCCCTTGAAGCTTGCGACCGGAAACTTGGCGCCATCAAACATGTCGGCCGACAGCGCGTGCGTGTTCATCTTGTCATGGCCGAAGTTGATCGACTTGATGTCGATGTTGATGTCGACCGTGCCGCTCTTGGCTTCGCGGTCATAGACCACCTTGCCGGTGTTGCTGTTGAACTTGCCGCGCCAGATCGACTGGCCACCCATGTGGTCGGCCTCGAACGCCGGGTAGGTGTGCTCGGGGTCGATGTTGTAAGTGACCGGTGCGGCCAGGGCGGCGGTGGCAACGAGGCTGCTGGCAGCGAGCAAAAGCTTAGCAATGTTCATGATGTGTCCTTGTATGACGAAAGAGCGTTAGCAACAGATAAAAGTCTTAAGCCCAGCCTTCCAGCACCAGCTTGCCCAGCGTGTGGGTGGTCTCCAGTTGGGCATGGGCGTGACGCAGATTGGCGGCGTTGATCGGGCCCAGCGTCGCGCTGCGCGTACCGCGCAGGTCGCCGTTCTCGAACATATGCGCGGCGGTCGTCAGCAGTCGATGCTGCTCGATCATGTCGGGCGTGCGGAACATCGAGCGTGTGAACATGAACTCGTGGCTGTAGCGCAGTGCCTTAACCTTAAACAGGCCCAGGTCCACCGGCTTGTTGGGCGCGACGATGGTGCACAGCCCGCCAAAGGGCGCGAGGATTTCGGTGGCCATCTGAAAATAACCGTCGAGCTCGGCGCAGCTGAAGATCAGGTCCACGCTGCGATGACCCGCATCGGCCAGCTGTGCCTTCAGGTCTTGCGTGTGATCGAGCACCAGATCGGCACCGACCGACTGACACTGCGCCACGCTCTCGGGCCGCGACGCTGTGCTGATGACCGTCAGGCCCAGTCGCTTGGCCAGCTGCGTCATGATGCTGCCCACACCACCGGCACCGCCCAGGATCAACAGCTTTTTGCCGGCATCGGCGCCGCCGTGGCGCACGCGCAGCTGCTCGTGCAGGCCTTCCCAAGCGGTGATCAGCGTCAGCGGCAACGCGGCGGCATCGGCAAAGTCTAAAGTGGCCGGCTTGCGGCCGACGATGCGCTCATCGACCAGCTGATACTGCGCGTTGCTGCCCTGACGGGTCAGTTCACCGGCATACCAGACCGCATCGCCGGGCTTGAACAGCGTGCAGTCGCTGCCCACAGCGGTGACCACACCGGCGGCGTCATAGCCCAGGATGCGCGTGCCCAGATTGGCCGGGCCCATGTCGCGGCGCACGCGGTAGTCCACCGGGTTGACCGACACGGCGTGCACTTCGACCAGCAGGTCGGTGCCGGTGGGCACAGGCGTGGGCGTTTCGAAATCGATCAGTGAATGCGGATCGATGGCGGGCAGCGACTGGGTGAATCCGACGGCTTTCATGGCGTGTCCTGCAGTGTGTGTAAGAGTTGTTGCGCAGCAGACTGGCCCGATTGTGCGGCGCCGTAAAGCGTGCCGTAGTGCGTGGCCGAGCAAGCCTCGCCGGCCAGCAACAGCTGCGGCGTGACCGGCCGGGCCAGCACCGCCCGGGCATCAGCACGACCCGGACGTGCGGCAGAATAGCTGCCCAGCGCCCACGGGTCACCACCCCAGCCGGTGACCACTTCACCCTGGATGCGGCTGACCAGATCGGCGCCATAGAGGCTTGTCAGCTGCTCGCGTGCGAAGGCCGCCAACTGCCCCGAGGCCTCCAGTTCGGCTGACAGATCGCCACCGAAATAAGCCATCAGCAGCGGCTGCCCGGCAGGGCGTATGCAATAAGACGCGGTGCGCACCGTGCGGATGCTGCCGACGCTGTGCTGTGTGCCCTGACCAGGCAGGTCGCTATCGGCATAACGGAAGAACACCTTGTTGCATACGCCCAGCGGCAGATCGTGCAGGGCCTGCAGGTGTCCGGGCGGCAGCTCGGGCGTAAAGCGCACGGCGCCGCGCGCCAGCACGCTGGTGGGGAGGGTGCAGATCACGGCGCGCGCGCTCAGTGTGCCGTTGGCTGTGTGCACCACCACGCCCGTGCCGCTGTGGTCGATGTGGGTCACCGGCGTGTTGTAGCTGACCGGTAGCCCCTGCGCGACGCGGCTGACCACGGTGCCCAAGCCTTCGGCCACCGACCAGTTGTCGTGCGAGTCGGCATAGCGCCCCAGGTCCAGCGTCGAGACCTGCTCGCTGGGACGGCCCACGGCCCAGGTCATCACCGCATCAAAGCGCGGCCGGAATTCATCGTCCGGGATCACCGTGCTGACCGGCACGTCGTGCCCGGCGGCGGCGGCGGCTTCGACCAAAGCGTGGTTGCGCAGATAAGCCGCGCTGGCCTGTTGCTGCGCCTCGGCCGACAGCGGCTGATCGCCGACCCAGGTGGCGCCGCCCCAGTTGGGTTCGTCCTCGAGCACGGTGCAGCCGTGTTCGCGGGCCAGCGCGGTCCACGGGTTCTCGCGCGCAAAGTGCAGCCAGGCCGCACCCAGATCTGCGGCTGCGCCTTGCACGTCGGTGGTGACCGCGCGTCCGCCTGCGCGCGCGCGGGCCTCGAGCACACGCACGCTGCGTCCTGCTGCCAGCAGAGCGCGGGCGGCAGCAAGGCCGGCGGCGCCGGCACCGATGATGATCACGTCGAGCATGAGGGTTCTCCGCTGCGCCAGTTTACGGCGCGGACTGTTACGATGGCGCGATATGAAGCGTCTCGATACTTTGCTAGCCAGCAACCGCGCCTGGGCCGCCGCGATGGTGCGCCAGCGTCCCGATTTTTTCTCGCGCCTGACGCGTCAGCAGTCGCCGCGCTATCTGTGGATAGGCTGTGCCGACAGCCGCGTGCCCGCCAACGACATCGTTGACCTGGCGCCGGGCGAGCTGTTCGTGCATCGCAACGTGGCCAACCTGGTCATCCACACCGACCTCAATTGCCTGTCGGTGCTGCAGTTCGCTGTCGAGGTGCTCAAGGTCGAAGACATCATCGTCACCGGCCACTATGGCTGCGGTGGCATCGCTGCTGCATTGCGCGGCGACCAGATGGGCCTCATCGACAACTGGCTGCGTCATGTGCAGGACATCCGCGATCACCATCGCGACATCCTCGATGCAGCTGGCGATGCGGCCACTGACCGGCTATGCGAACTCAACGTGCTGGAACAAGCACTGAACGTGTGCCGCACGACGGTGGTTCAGGATGCGTGGCGGCGCGGCCAGAAAGTGGCCGTGCACGGCTGGATCTATGCGGTGTCAGATGGCTTGGTGCGCGACCTGAACTTCTGCGCCACCGACGAGCACGAGGTCGCCGGCTTGTTTGCCGCAGCGGTTAAAGCGCTGCCGCCGGCTGTGCCTCGGGGTTGATGGGGCGGTTTGCCGCCTCCGGGCGGTCGGCGTAGCATTACGCCATGATCGATTGGAGTGCCTGTACCGCTGTGGAACGAGATCCGACCCGCGTTAGCGGTTCGTGGGTATTTCGTGGCACTCGCGTCCCTGTCACAGCACTGTTCCAGAACCTTGAAGATGGTGCTCAGGTTGCCGAATTTGTTCAGTGGTTTCCTGGCGTAACTCTGGAACAGGCTCGCGCCGTACTCGAACAGGCGGCTAGCTCCCTGCAAGTCGCATAAATGCGCGTCTTGTTCGATCAGGGCACGCCGGTTCCTCTTCGAGCAAGTCTGACCAACCACATCGTTACAACCGTCTTCGAGCTCGGATGGAGCCGACTGCAGAACGGTGAGCTTTTGCGACAGGCCGAACTGGCCGGTTACGAGATCTTTGTGACCACCGATCAGAACCTCCGCTACCAGCAGAACATTGCCGGTCGTAATCTTGCTATCGCAGTGCTCATGGCAGCTAGCTGGCCTCGCATGGAGCGTCATGTTCAGCAGGTCGTTGCGCAGATTGATGCGCTAACTTCGGGTTCATACGTCGAGATTCTGGTTCCCTGAAGACATCTAACAAGTCTTTGCAGCACTACCGTGATCGCTAGATTGCCTTGTCATACGCGCCGGCGTGCCCCTGCAAAACTAGGTCGTTAGGCGTCACTATGCCCCCGAAATACTCATTGCCAAACTTTCTAGTAGGCGTTGTTGAGGAAGGGGTCTACCTGCGATGGCTAAAGCGAAAGGCGCAAGCGCACTGCGTCAGGGATAAGAAGCGAGCTTACAAGTCAGCCTCCGTTTCAACCTACAAGGCCGAAATTCACAGGGCGGTGAAAGCTTGCGGAGGTCGTGACTACTACACGGGTGAGATTCTGGACTGGACGCTCCTGAGCAAGTATCAAAACTCCGAGTCCCAGCTAAATCGCCACAATTACAAGGCAGGGTTCGCGCTTCTACCTACTGTGGATCACCTGCTTTCAGGTCACGACTCCGTAGAGTTTGTGATTTGCGCATGGCGGACCAACGATGCTAAGAGCGATTTGTCTGCTGCAGAGTTCGTTGCCCTATGCCGAAGAGTTGTGGAGTTCGCAAATGGTGCTCGTAGCCCGTGACGAATAAAAAACAGATCGG
>CAIVTJ010000194.1 GCA_903908825.1 uncultured Pseudomonadota bacterium
GATGCCGTGGTCGAGGGTGATCTGCGCGCTGCCGCCATCAGCTTCGCGCGCAGTCTGCTGGCCGACGGCAAGGGTCCGCGCCGGGTGCGCGATCAGATCGTGGCGCCGCTGTCCGAGGCCCAGATTGCTGTGCTGCGCGAGCAGGCACGCAAGCAGCACAAGGGCATCATCACGCCAGAACTGGACATCCAGGCCGTGCGCGCGGCTTGGGAACTGCCCTTCGAGCAGGGTCAGGCGTTGGAGCGGGCCATCAGCGACGGGTCGCTGGCCACACCCGAGAGCCAGTCCATGCGGCATCTGTTTTTTGCCGAGCGCGAAGTCGCCGACGTGCCGGGTATCGGCCCTGACATCAAGGCGCGCGAGGTGCGCAGCATCGGCATCATCGGCAGCGGCACCATGGGCGGCGGTATCGCCATGGCGTTTGCCAATGCAGGCATCGCCGTGATGCTCATCGACTTGGACCAAGCTGCGCTTGATCGTGGCTTGGCCACGGTGCGCCGCAACTATGACACCAGCGTCAAGCGCGGTCGCATGACGGCGGCTGAGGTCGAGCAGCGCATGGCACTGATCAACGGCAGCACCAGTTATGACGCGCTGGCGCAGGTCGATCTGGTCATCGAGGCTGTGTTCGAGAACATGGACCTCAAAAAGCAGATCTTTGCCAAGCTCGATGCGGTCTGCCGGCCCGGTGCCATTTTGGCCACCAACACGTCGACGTTGGACATAAACGTCATCGCGGCAGCTACAGCCCGCCCGCAGGATGTTCTGGGTCTGCACTTCTTCAGCCCGGCCAATGTCATGCGCCTGCTGGAGATCGTGCGTACCGACACCACCGCCGATGATGTGGTCGCCACCGCCTTTGCGCTGGCCAAGAAGCTGCGCAAGGTCGGTGTGTTGTCCAAGGTCTGCTTCGGCTTCATCGGCAACCGCATGATGGATCCTTACGGCCGCGAGGCGCAGCGTCTGGTGCTCGAAGGTGCCACGCCGCCGCAGGTCGATGGCGCGCTCGAGCGCTTTGGCATGGCTATGGGCATTCTGGCGGTGTACGACATGGCCGGCGTCGATGTCGGCGTCAAAGTGCGTCAGGCCAACCCCGAGCGCCAGCCGGCTGATCCCACGTTCTATCGTGCCGACGATGTGTTGTTCGGGCAGGGCTGGTTGGGCCAGAAGACCGGCCAGGGTTACTACCGCTATGAAGCCGGTTCACGTGAACGCCATACGCATGACCAAGCGCTGGTGCTGTTGCGTGCAGAGGCCGCGACCTTGGGTATTGCCCAGCGCAGCGACATCAGCGAGCGCGAGATCGTCGAGCGCTGCATCCTGTCGATGATCAACGAAGGCGCGCGCATCCTCTCTGAAGGCGTGGCACTGCGCCCCGGTGACATCGATGTGGTCTACACCTCGGGTTATGGTTTCCCGCGCTGGCGTGGCGGGCCGATGTTCTACTCCGATCACATCGGTCTCGATGCCGTTGTTGCTGGCCTGAAGAAGTACGCGACACAGGTCAATGCCGCAGACTTTGAGCCGGCACCGTTGCTGGCCCGGTTGGCCGCAGAGGGCAGCAGTTTTGCCGCCTGGCAGGGTGCGCGTCATGGCAACTGATCGGCCGGCTTACGCCAGTTATGTGTTTGCTCCGCCGCCGCGCACCTGGGCGGCCGTGCATGGCAGCGGCGATCGCTTTGCGGTGCATCGCATCTATTGCGTGGGGCTTAACTACGCCGACCATGTGCGCGAGATGGGTGGCGATCTGGCCCGTCAACCGCCCATCCTGTTCAGCAAGCCCGCCGATGCCCTGGTGGCCAATGGTAGCGATGTGGTCTATCCGCCGCGCACCACCAACCTGCACCATGAGGTCGAGTTGGTGGTCGCCATCGGCCGGGGTGGCGCCAACATTGCAGCCGCCGATGCGCTTGCGCATGTTTATGGTTATGCGGTGGGTAATGACCTGACGCGCCGTGACCTGCAGACCTCGGCCCATAAGGCCGGTCTGCCTTGGGACGTCGGCAAAGGGTTTGACCAGTCGGCACCCATGGCCTCGTTGCATACGGTTGAGCAGGTGGGGCATCCGGTCGATGCGCGTATCTGGCTCAAGGTCAACGATGAGATCCGTCAGGACTCAACGCTAGACAAGATGATCTGGTCTGTGCCGGAAATCATCGCCGAGTTGTCGACCCTCTATACCTTGCAGCCCGGCGATCTGATCTTCACCGGCACACCCGATGGCGTCGGGCCGTTGGTGCCCGGTGACAGCGTCACCGCAGGGATATACGGGCTCGATACATTGCAGCACCGGATCGTCGCAGGCCGGGAGTGACGGCGACGCCAGCGCGGCAGCAGACTCTGCCGCTACCGCGCCTGGCTCTGCTGGCGGCCTGCACTTCGCTGGGGCCGCTGGCGCTCAATGTTTATCTGCCCAGCCTGCCGGTGGTGCGCGCCGAGTTCGACGTGCCCATCGCTGCGCTGCAATCGACGGTCAGTCTGGCGCTGTTGTCCTTTGGTTTGGGGCTGCTGCTGCTGGGGCCTTTAGCCGACCGCTACGGACGCAGACCGGCTTTGTTGTGTGGCCTCGCCTTGTTCATAGCCGGTACGGCGCTGGCCGCGTTTGCCGGGACGCTGAGCCAGTTGCTGGTGGGACGGATGGTGGCCTCTTGCGGCGCGGCGATGACCTTCTTGAGTTCACGCGCAGTGGTTGCCGACCTGACGCCCCGCGATCGCTCACAACGCTCGATCGCGCAGATGACCATGATCATGCTGATGGTGCAGATGATCGCACCCTTGCTCGGCAATATCGCCGTGGCGGCTGGCAGTTGGCGGGCCATTCAATATGCTTTGCTGCTGCTGGGGGTCGTGCTGTTCGGCTTGGTCTGGTCAGACTTGGCCGAATCGCTACCAGCACCGGCTGCCGGTGAGCCGCGCCGCAGCCTGTTAGCACCCACGCTGAGCTTGCTGCGCCGCCAACGCTTTGTGTTGCTGCTGACGCAAAACGGCTTGCTGTATTCGGCTTACCCCGCCTTCGTGGCGATGGCCCCTTACTTGATGGTCAATGCCTTTCATCGCCCGCCCACCGAGTACGGCTATTACTTCGTGGCCTTGCCCTTGGGCTATTTTCTGGGCAATGGTTTTGTGCTGCGCTTTGGTCAGCGACAAGGTCATCACCGCTTGGTGATGACCGGTGCGTCCATCGGTGCGCTGGCCTGCGTAGTGTGTGCAGTGCTGTTGGCAGCAGGTCTGTGGCAGCCGTGGGTGATGTTTGCCACGCTGGGTGTGCTGCTGAACTTCGGTATGGGTTTGGCGCTGCCTTCGGCATCAGCGCGTGCGGTCGATGAATCCTGGCCCAACGCGGCCAGTGGTTGGGGCTTGGTGGGCTTTGCACAGCAGTCCATCGCTGCGATCGCTGTGCAGTCGCTAGCCTTGTTTAAAGTCACCTCACCCTATCCGGTGGTCGGGCTGTGTCTGGCGCTGACCGGCATCACCTTGGTGCTGGAACAGCGTGCGCAGCGAGCCACCCGGGAGCTCGCATGAGTTCACAGAGTCTGCAATGGCTGGCCGCAGTGCTGTTGCTGGTGGCCATCGCGCACACCTTGAGTGTCGGTTGGTTTCAACGCCAGGCAGCGCGCTATCCGCGACACGCCGGTCTGTTGCATCTGCTGGGTGAAGTCGAGTGCGTCTTTGGTCTGTGGGCGGTGGTGCTGCTGCTGGGCATGGCCGTGCTCGACAGTCCCAATGGCGCTTTGCACTACTTGGACAGCCGGCAATTCACCGAACCGATGTTCGTGTTTGCCGTCATGGTGATCGCCGCGACCCGCCCGGTCCTGGTGCTGGTGCGTTCGGCAGTGGCTGTTGCGGGCGGCTGGCTGCCAGGCAGTCGCACAACCGGTGAATATCTTGTGGCGCTGGCTGTGTTGCCGCTGCTGGGTTCGTTCATCACCGAGCCGGCTGCGATGACGGTGGCTGCGCTGGTGTTGCGCGATCGTTTATATGCCGGACGTCCATCGCTGCGACTGCAGTACGCGACCTTGGGTGTGTTGCTGGTCAATGTGTCGATCGGCGGTACCTTGAGCAACTTTGCGGCGCCGCCCATCCTGATGGTTGCGCGGCCCTGGGGTTGGGACAACCTCTACATGCTCAGCACCTTCGGTTGGCGTGCAGCCGTGGCGGTGCTCTGTAATGCGGTGTTGGTTACCGCTGTGTTCCGGCATGAGTTAGCCGGGCTGCAAGTGCCTACACCCGCGCAGCGCGCCCAGCATCCGCCGGCTTGGCTGACTGTGGCGCACATCTTGTTTTTGCTGGGCGTCGTGGCCAGTTCACATCATCCGGTGGTGTTTATCGGCTTGCTGCTGCTGTTCTTAGGCTTCAACGAAGCGTATGGCCGCCATCAGGATCGCTTGATTCTGCGTGAGGGTGTGCTGGTCGGATTTTTCCTGGCCGGGCTGGTTGTGCTGGGCGGTTTGCAGCAATGGTGGCTTGCACCGCTGTTGCAGGGCTTTGATGCGGGCACGGCGTTTTATGGTGCGGTGTTGTTGACGGCTGTGACCGACAATGCAGCCTTGACCTATCTGGCTTCACAGGTGGGTGGTCTCAGCGAAGCCTTCAAACAAGCGCTGGTGGCCGGAGCAGTGGCCGGTGGTGGCCTGACGGTGATTGCCAATGCACCTAATCCGGCAGCGTTTGCGATGTTGCGCGGTCAGTTCGCCGCCGGCGTCATCAAACCCGGTTGGGTGTTGCTGGCAGCCCTGCCGCCTACCGTGGTGGCGGTGATTGCGTTTCGCTGTTTGTAAGGCTCAATGCGCCAGCGGCAGCACCAGCCGGTCCGGTCCCACCAGTTCACGGCGGTCTTTGATGACCATCAGCGGCACGTCTTCGCGTGACACTTCACCGATGATGGTGCCGCCCATCACGCGGTCACAACCGGTTTGCGTAGCGGAAATATAAAAGTCCGCGCTGGGCCAATCGCGCACGACACGAAAGCGCGGGTCCAGAAACTCGTTGACTTGAGCAGACTCGCCGCAAAAGGCCACGGTTAAGCCGGCTGGTGCTGAACCGAGTTCATCGCGCAGCAGGTGGTTCAGCAGCAAAGCCGACTCACGCGCGGCATCGCTCCAGTAGTCGAGTTCATAGCGTTCATAGGCGCCGGCTGTGCCACCGATGAGGTGGTTATAGGCCACATATTGGTAGGGATGCAGGCGCACCAGCAGCAGCAGGTTGTCCAAGCCCGTTGCCAGTAGCACGGCGGTCACCAGCAGCATGACGACACGGTGGGCCCGTACCCTGCTGAGCAGGCCATCTACGCCCAGTGCCGCCAGCACAGCCAGTGGCGGCACTACGAAGGTGAAGTGGCGGATGCCGTTATACAGCGCGGGCGAGGTGGCCAAGGTGTAGGCCAGCGGGAATAGGCCGGCCAGCAGTACCGGCAGCAGCGTGGTCAACAGCGTTGCAGTCACCTGACGCTGCCACAACAGTCTGGCTGCGAGCACGGTGCCCAGCGCCAGCCCGGCCAACAACAGTTCGGGCAACCGGACAGCCAGATACCAGAGCAGATAGGTGCGCGGCACATCGCCGATCTCGTACATCCTGCCGGCCAGTTGCGTCTTCATATCGAAGCTGAAGTGCGAGAACTGGGTGGCGGCATCAAACAGGTTGTGCCAGCCCATGACCGACCAAGGCCAGGCCAGTGCCATGACCACCAGCGCGATCAGTGCAATCAGCGCCAGCGGTGCCCACAACTGCCGCAGTGTCTGCTGCCAATCGGCCAGATTGCGCTGACGCGGCACGAGCACCACGGCCAAACTGACCAGCAGATAGATGACCGCAAACAGGCCGCCGACCCGCAGGCCCAGCGCGGCGCCGATGGCCAGTCCCGTGCCTATCAGATCGCTGCGGCGCGGCGCGTGCAGATGGCTGACCAGCCGGGTGGTGAAGTAGGTGGCGGCGATCATGGCCGCAGCGAAGGGCACGTCTTTGGTGTGTGTGAACAGCGCGCCTGACCAAGCACCGGTGAGGCCTAGCAGCACCGCGGCCAGGCAACCGGCACGCGGACCGGCTATGTATCGCGCGGTCAGGCCCGCAAAGACGATGCCGCCGATGCCGAACAGCGCCGATAACAGATGTCGCAGGTCCCACACCGACAGTGACACCAGCGGCTCTAGGGCTGCGGCGATGATGTCGAACAGGCCGCCATACAGATGCAGGTTCAGGTAGTCAAAGGCGCGCAGATCGGTAAAGCCCGAGCTGTAGAAGTCGAGCAGCAAGCGGCCATAGGTATGTTGCACCGGCTCGTCGTTGCTGATGCCGTGCTGCTGAAACGTGGCCACCACAAACAGCAACAGGGCCGCCAGCAGTGCACTGGCCAACACATCCCAATAGCGGGAACTGCCCAAGGGATAGGGCGATGGCATTGCGCGCGCGCGCTTGGCATCGATCGTGGACATGGCGGGGATGATACCCAATGCGGCTGTGGCCTGTGCTTGTCGTGCAGCGCGTTTAGGGTGCCGGGGCGGTGCGGCCAGGCTTGCGGTAGTGCGCTGCAGCCTGCCGCAGGGCTTTGGCCGTGGCACGCCGTAAGGGCTCCGGGCTTAGCACTTCGCAGTTGGCGCCGTGCCGCAAGATCTCCATCAGCAGTTCGGTGTCATGGTGATAGGGCACACGCAGGATGACGCTGCCGTCAGTTAACTGCTCGGTAAGCGCATCCGGATGCCACTGCTCATCGGCCACCCAGCGCGCTGCCAGCGCATTGAACTTCAGCACCGCGGTCTGATCGGCCGCCCCCGGATAGATGCCGTAGCTGCTGTCGAGTTGCTGCGTCAGCCATGCCTCATCCACGGCTTTGACCGCCTCGGCCACGATGCAGGCATTGACGATGCGATCCGCCGAGAACAAACGCAGTGCATCGACCTGATGGCACCAGCCGGCCAGATACCAATTACTGCGATACAGCGTCAGCCGCAGCGGTGAGACCTGCCGCGTGCTGTCCTGTTCGGTGTTGCGGCTGCGGTAGTTAAAGCTCAAGCGCCGGGCGGTCAGCAGCGCTGACAGCAGCACGCTGAAGCCATCGGCGGTGCTGGGCCGCAGGTGGTTCATGCGCAATTGCAGCTTGCGGCGCAGGCTCTGTTTGCCCAGCCGCTGCGTGCTCACCCGTGACAAGCGGCTACGCACAGTGGCCGTGGCATCGCGCATCAGTCCCGGCGGGATCTGTTCGAGGATGGCCTGAGCCTCCAGCAAACCTGCCAGATCCGCCCCGGCTATACCCAGCAAACGGGTGGCGGTGGTGTCGTGGGCGCCGCGGCGCAGCACATAGCCCTTGCCGTCACGGTCATAGTCGATGCTGAAACCATGCTGGTCGCGCAGCGTGCGGATCAGGCGGTTACAGGTGGCGCGGGACACCGACAGCTGTGCGCACAGCGCCGGCAGTGATTGTGGCTCGCGTGTTTGTTGCAGTAGCGAGGAGAGCGCCAGCACACGTTCGAAGTTGGCCATGGATACGCCCCGTAGCGTTATTTACTTCGCTACGAGGCTGCCATAAGCGCGTGACAGTCAGTGGACTTTTAAGCGGCCGCTGGTGTGCTGCGGATCAAATGATCAAACGCGCCCAGTGCGGCGGTGGAGCCGGCACCCATGGCGATGATGATCTGCTTGAACGGCACGGTGGTGCAGTCACCGGCCGCAAACACCCCGGGTATCGAAGTCTGCCCGCGGGCATCGATCTCGATTTCCCCACGGGCGGACAAGGCCAAGGTGCCCTTGAGCCAGTCGGTGTTGGGCAACAGGCCGATCTGCACAAAGATGCCTTCCAGGTCTATGCGACGGGCCTCACCGCTGGCGCGGTCCGTGTACAACAGTCCGTCGACTTTGCTGCCGTCGCCGGTCACCTCTGTGGTCAGCGCCTGGGTGATCACGGTGACGTTGGGCAGACTGTGCAGCTTGCGTTGCAGCACCGCATCGGCGCGCATTTGCACGTCGAACTCCAGCAGCGTGACGTGCGCGACAAGGCCGGCCAGATCGATGGCTGCTTCCACGCCCGAGTTGCCGCCACCGATCACCGCCACACGCTTGCCCTTGAACAACGGCCCATCGCAGTGGGGGCAATAGGCCACGCCCTTGTTGCGGTACTGCTGCTCGCCGGGCACGTTCATTTCGCGCCAGCGCGCGCCGGTGGCCAGAATCACGCTGCGGCTTTTAACCGAGGCGCCGTTCTCCAGTTGCACTTCGATGAGCTCACCAGGGATCAAACGGGCGGCGCGCTGCAAGCGCATGACATCCACGTCGTAATCACGCACGTGCTCTTCAAGGCCCTGCACCAGCTTGGGGCCGTCGGTGGCCTTGATCGAGATGAAGTTCTCGACGCCCAAGGTGTCCATCAGCTGGCCACCGAAGCGCTCGGCCACAAGGCCGGTGCGTATGCCTTTGCGTGCCGCATAGATGGCCGCAGAGGCGCCGGCCGGGCCACCGCCGACAATCAACACCTCATAGGGTGCACGGGCGCTGATCTGCTCCGCCTCGCGCGCCGCAGCGCCGGTGTCGACCTGCGCCAGTATTTGTTCGAGCTCCATGCGGCCAGAGCCAAAGGGTTCGCCATTCAGATAGACCGAGGGCACGGCCATGACGCGGCGTTGTTCGACTTCGGCTTGGAACAAGGCACCGTCGATCATGACGTGCCGTATGCCCGGGTTGAGCAGTGCCATCAGGTTCAGCGCCTGCACCACGTCCGGGCAGTTGTGGCAGGACAGCGAGATAAAGGTTTCAAACTGCAGTCCGGCCGGTAACTGGCGGATCTGCTCGATGACGGCCGCGCTGACTTTGGGCGGATGACCACCCACTTGCAGCAAGGCCAAAACAAAAGAGGTGAACTCGTGGCCCATGGGGATGCCGGCGAATTCGATGCGCCCGGCTTCACCGGGCACCGTTACCGCAAAAGAGGGGCGGCGGGTGGCCGAGCCGTCTTCGTGCAGCGAAATAAGGTCGGACAGCGTGGCCACCTCGCGCAGCAGGTCGCGCAGCTCAACGGCAGCAGCACTTTCATCCAGCGTTGCGATCAGCGCGATAGGGCGCTGCAGCTTGCCCAGATAGGCCTGTAGTTGATTGCGGATGTTGGTGTCGAGCATGGTCGCTATTCCTACAAAGTGTTCGGTGCGTACCGCGCCGCTCCCCGGTGTGGGGAGCGGCCGGTGGTCGGGCTTAGATCTTGCCGACGAGGTCCAGCGAAGGAGCCAAGGTTGCGGCACCCGGGGTCCACTTGGCCGGGCAGACTTCGCCCGGGTGTGAGGCGACGTACTGGGCTGCCTGCACCTTGCGCAGCAGTTCGCGGGCGTCGCGGCCGATCCCTAAGTCATGAATCTCGGCGACCTTGATCTCGCCTTCCGGGTTCACCACGAAGGTGCCGCGCAGGGCCAAGCCTTCTTCTTCGATCATCACATCGAAGTTGCGGGTGATGGTGCCGGTGGGGTCGCCGATCATCGGATAGTTGATCTTCTTGATCGTGTCCGAGGCGTCGTGCCAAGCCTTGTGGGTGAAGTGCGTGTCGGTTGACACCGAGTAGCACTCGACGCCCAGCTTCTGGAACTCCGGGTATACGTCAGCCAGGTCGCCCAGCTCGGTGGGGCAGACGAAGGTGAAGTCGGCCGGGTAGAAGAAGAACACCGACCACTTGCCCTTGATGTCCGCATCGGACACGGGCACGAACTTGCCGTTGCTGTAGGCGGTGGCTTTAAAGGGTTTAACTTTGGAATTGATGATGGACATGGGCGTAAAACCTCAGGGTGGTTGAATCGACGGGAGAGAGCATAGGGGGCTGACGACCATAGCTCCAATTGATTGAAGCGATAGTACCCATAGTTTTTGACTATCAGATGGCGATCAGTTCGGCCGTGCCGCTGAGCAGGGGGCGGCACAAAATCTTATAGCTGTCGGCATCAAACTCCGCTGCGACGGCCGCCAGCCCGGCTGCAGCGGCCACATCGCCGACCGTGCCCAGATAGCACCAGTTGCGCACCACATGGATCTGCGCAAAGTCCTCATCCCGCTCGACGATGCCGATGGCGCCGGGGTGCGGCCAGCAGGCCAGCGCCAGGCTCTCCAGGGCCGCACGCAGGCGGGCGGTGTGTTCAGCCGGACTTTCATCGCCACGGCACACGCCGCCGCAGCGCTGCAGCAGGGCGCGGAAACAGGCGCGACCGGCGGGCTGTTTCTCTAAACCCAAAGCGCCCAGACACAGCCGGTGTTCGTCCGCCAGTTTGCGCAAGAGCTCGTGGGCGGCCACTTGCGAGGCAAACAGCCCATACAGCTGCGGCTCGGTGGCAAAATTAACCTGCTGCGCAAAGACCACCTCGGGCTTGCTGCCGGCCAGTCGCAAGGAACACAGCCGGCCCTTGCGGCGCAGTTGCCGGTTGAGCAGCGGGTATTGCTGTTTGATCAGTTGGGCCTCCAACAGCAGAGCGCCGATTTCACCGGCTGTGCGCTGGTGGCTGATGCGGCGCGCCTGGCGCAGCATCCGGGCTTCACTGCGATTGCGCAGATGCGAGAGCACGCGCGCGCGCAAGTTGACGCTCTTGCCAATGTACAGCGGCAAAAGCGGGTCATCACCGTGAAAAATGTAAATGCCGGGAGCCACGGGCAGGGCTTCGGCATCTGCACGCAGGTGATCGGGATAGCGGTACACGATGCGCGGCATGGTCGCCAGTATGGCCGCGGCCGCCGGTCCACACAAAGGCCGCCGGGTCGGCTAAACTCCGGCGCCCCGTTGTAGAGTCGCCATGCTTTCCACATCCAACGTTTCCATACAGTTTGGCGCCAAGCCGCTGTTCGAGCAGGTCACCGTCAAGTTCACGGACGGCAACCGCTATGGCCTCATCGGGGCCAATGGCTGTGGCAAGTCCACGCTGATGAAGATCCTCGGTGGCGATCTGGACCCCAGCTCGGGTGAGGTCGTGCTGCAGCCGGGTCTGCGCATGGGCAAGCTCAACCAGAACCAGTTCGGCTATGAAGATGAGCGCGTCATCGATGTGGTGATGCAGGGCCACATGGAAATGTGGGCCGCCATGAGCGCCCGCGATGCGATCTATGCCAACGCCGAAGCCAGCGATGCGGACTACATGCGCGCTGCCGAACTGGAAGTGCAGTTCGCCGAATATGGCGGCTATGATGCCGAATCGCGCGCCGCCAGCATTCTGGTCGAGGCCGGCATCGGTGCCGAGTTGCACACCGGGCCTATGCGCGAAGTGCCGCCGGGCTTAAAGCTGCGCGTGTTGCTGGCGCAGGCCTTGTTTTCGAACCCCGATGTGCTGCTGCTGGATGAGCCCACCAACAACCTCGACATCCATTCGATCGGTTGGCTGGAGAACGTGCTCAACCAGTCCAACGCCACGATGATCATCATCAGCCATGATCGTCACTTCCTGAATCAGGTGTGCACGCACATGGCTGACCTGGACTTCCAGCAGCTGAAGATCTATCCGGGTAACTACGACGACTTCATGCTGGCCTCGGTGCAGGCACGCGC
>CAIVTJ010000195.1 GCA_903908825.1 uncultured Pseudomonadota bacterium
ACTATCCACAGCCGCTGCCCGAAGCGCATGGCGTGAAAGTCTTTCAGCCACTCACGCTCCCAGATGCGGTCTTCCAGGCGCGTGACGCTGATCTGTGCAGGGTCTATCTGCAGTGCAGCAGACAAAGCCAGCACGGCCGCCACACCATCGTGCTGTGCATCAAACAACACTTGCAGCACGGTCTGCGGCCACAGCCGCAGTTCACCGGGGCGAGGCTCGAGGATGGCGTCATCGACCGCATCGGTCAGCGTCACCGACAACGCGCCTGCGTCAAAGCAGGCCTCTTCGGCAGCTTGCGGATCCCTACCCGCCAACTCCACCTTCAGTGACAGGTAGGGCACTACGACAACCTCGTTGGCTTACTTGAGCCCTAAGCGCCGCTCGAGATAGTGAATGTCGAGGCCGCCCGCACGGAAGGCCGTGTGGGCCAGGATCTCCTGATGCAGCGCTTTGTTGGTGATGATGCCTTCGACCACCATCTCGCTGAGCGCATTGCGCATGCGCGCAATAGCCGTGTCGCGCGTGTCGCCATGCGCGATGAGCTTGGCCACCATCGAGTCATAGTTGGGCGGCACGTTGTAGCCCGAGTACAGATGGCTATCGACGCGGATGCCGGGGCCGCCGGGCGGATGCCACAGCTTGACCGGGCCGGGTGATGGCACAAACGTGCGCGGGTCTTCGGCGTTGATGCGGCACTCGATGGCATGTCCGCGTATCTGGATGTCGCCTTGTGTGAACGGCAGCTTCTCGCCTGCGGCCACCAGCAACTGCGTCTTGACCAAGTCGATGCCGGTGATCATCTCGGTGACCGGGTGTTCGACCTGGATACGCGTGTTCATCTCGATGAAGTAGAACTCGTTATCTTGATACAGGAACTCGAAGGTGCCGGCACTGCGATAGCCCACAGTGCGGCAGGCATCGACGCAGCGTTCGCCCATCTGCTTGCGCTGCTTGGGCGTCAGGCCCGGGGCCGGTGCTTCTTCGATGACCTTCTGGTGGCGGCGCTGCATCGAGCAGTCGCGCTCACCCAGGTGCACCACGTTGCCGTAGTTGTCGCCGATGACCTGAAACTCGATGTGCCGCGGCTTCTCGAGAAACTTTTCCATGTAGACGGCGCCGTTGCCAAAGGCGGCCAGCGCCTCTTGCTGCGTCACCGTGATGGCATTGAGCAGTGCGGCTTCGGCATGCACCACGCGCATGCCGCGACCACCACCACCACCCGAGGCTTTGATGATCACCGGATAGCCGATGTCCCGCGCGATCTTCATGTTGAGGTCTGCATCGGGGCCCAGCGGACCGTCCGAGCCGGGCACGCAAGGCACACCGGCTTTTTTCATGGCGCGGATGGCCGAGACCTTGTCGCCCATCAAGCGGATGGTCTCGGCCTTGGGGCCGATGAACACAAAGCCGCTCTTTTCGACGCGTTCGGCAAAGTCGGCGTTCTCGGACAGAAAGCCATAGCCGGGGTGGATGGCCACCGAGTCGGTGACCTCGGCGGCACTGATGATGGCCGGCATGTTCAGGTAGCTCAGCGGCGAGGGCGCAGGCCCTATGCACACCGACTCGTCGGCCAGCAGCACGTGCTTGAGGTTGTTGTCGGCCGTGGAGTGCACGGCGACAGTCTTGATGTCGAGTTCGCGACAGGCCCGCAAGATGCGCAGGGCAATTTCGCCGCGATTGGCGATAACGATTTTGTCGAGCATGGGTGCAGTGCGCCCGCTTACTCGACCACGAACAGCGGCTGGCCGAACTCGACCGGGTCGCCGTTCTTGACCATGATGGCCGTGACGCGACCGCCGCGATCGGCTTCGATCTGGTTCATCATCTTCATGGCCTCGATGATGCACAGCACCTGACCGGGCTTGACCTCATCACCAACGGCCACGAACGGCGGTGTGGTGGGCGAGGACGCCGAGTAATAAGTGCCGACCATGGGCGAGGGCACGATGTTCTCGTTGCGCACGGCAGCGGCCGAGGGCGCAGCCACAGCGGCGATGGCCGCAGGCGAAACGACCGGCGCCGCGGCAGCGGCCGGCGGGGCGTAGTACTGCGGCATGGGCACAGCCACCGGCATGCGGCTGATGCGTACCGACTCCTCGCCTTCTTTAATTTCGATCTCGGCGATGCCGGATTCTTCCAGCAGTTCGATGAGTTTTTTGACCTTGCGAATATCCATCTGTGTACTCCTGCAATATTGCCGGTGGGTCAGCTCAGCCGGGCCGCAGCGGCCCGGATGGCCAGCTCATAGCCTTGGACGCCCAGGCCTATGACCTGCCCGACGGCAATGTCCGAAAAATAGGAATGGTGGCGAAACGATTCGCGCGCGTGGACGTTGGAAATGTGGACTTCGATGAACGGCAGCTTGACCCCGGCCAGTGCGTCGCGCAGCGCCACGCTGGTGTGGGTGAAAGCGCCGGGGTTGAACACCAGAAAGGCGATGTCGCGCGCTTTGGCGGTGTGGATCTCTTCGATGAGTTCGTGCTCGGCATTGCTCTGCCGGTCGATCAGCTCGTGGCCCAGCTCGCTGCAAAGTTGCCGGGCCCGTTCAACCACACTGGCCAGTGTGTCGCTGCCATAGACGCCGGGCTCACGTTGCCCGAGCAGGTTGAGGTTGGGTCCGTTCAGCAGCAGCAACCGCGCCATGCAAATACCAAGTCAGCGCCGGAAGTTCGGCTCGATAAGCGGCGTATTTAACCCTAGTTTGACGTAGATCGGGCAGATTTCGTCGCTTTGTCTGTGGCCAGTGTTTTCAGGCCTTCGGTGATGCGCGCCTGTGCGGCGGGCAGTTCTAAGGTGCCGGCATCGACCTCGGCCACGGTGCCCACGATCAGGTCTAGCTCGGGCTGATGCAGCTCGCCGACCTTCAGGGCGACGATACGGTGCCGGCTGTCGGCAAACAGCGTGAACGGGAAGGCCGGGGTCATGCCCACCGCTTCGACGGCAGCCAAGCCGTCTTCCTCGCCGATCAGCAGCGGGTAGTCCAGGTGTTCGCGCTTGGCAAAGGCCAGCACGTCTTCGCGGAAATCGACGGCGATGCCGACTACTTCGAGCTTGGACGCAGCACGATCGGCGCGTAGTTTGCGCAGCAGCGGGATCTCACGCACGCACGGCGGGCACCAGGTGGCCCAATAATTGACCACCAGCGGGCGGCCGGCCCAATAAGAGAGCTTGCGCTTGACGCCATTGCTGTCTGTCAGCTCAAAGTCGGGCAGGGTCTCGGGCAGGGCACGGGTGGGGGCTGCAGCCAGCACCGTGGCGGCCGGCGGGGGGGCACTGTCTGTGGCGGGCGCGGCGGCCGGGCTGGCCACGGCGTCGGGGTCGGGCACCAGCCCCGGGGCAGGGGGCGCAAAGTGGCGCTGACCAAAAAAGCCCGCTGCCGCTGCAATGGCGACGATCAAGGCGACGATGACGCCGGTTCGGCTCGATTTGGCTGCAGGTTCGTTCATGGGGCTGACTGTACCGCGCGTTGCACCACCTGCGCGAACTCTGTGGCCTTCATGAAGCCCACCACCCGCAGGTTGGCGCGTTCGGCGCCGTCAGCCCCATAAAAGGCGATGGTCGGCGGGCCGAAGATGCCAAAGCGCTGCAGCAGCGCCTGGTCGGTGGCGTCATTGGCCGTGACGTCTGCGCGCAGCAGCAGCGCGTTGCCCAGGGCGGCGCGCACGGCCGGGTCGGGGAAGGTGTACTTCTCCATCTCTTTGCAGGACACACACCAGTCGGCATAAAAGTCGAGCAGCACCGGCTGACCGGCGGCCGAGGCGCGGGCCACGGCGGCGTCCAGGTCGGCCACCGACTTGATGGTGGTAAACGGCACCTCGACCACGGTGTGCGCAGCCGCCCACGGCGCAGTGGGGTCGGTGGCGCCGCGCACCGCGCCAAACACCAGCAGCAGCGCATAGGCTGCAGCCAGCACGCCCGCGCCGCGCACCAGCAGCAGCGGCAGTTGGGCGCGCACTGCAGCGCGTAGCAGCACCACGCCCAGTGCCGCAGCCGGCACGGCCCACAGCAGCAGCGCCCAGCGCTCGGGCAGCAGGCGCGAGATCATCCACGCGGCCACGGCCAGCATCAGCGCGCCAAACACCTGCTTGACGGTTTCCATCCAGGCGCCGGCGCGCGGCAGCAGCTGCCCGGCCGAAGCGCCCACCACCAGCAGCGGCGTGCCCATACCCATGGCCATGGCAAACAGCGCCACGCCACCGCGCAGCATCTGGCCGCTCTGGCCGATGACCGACAGCGCGGCCACCAAGGCCGGGCCCACGCAGGTGGTGACGATGAGCGCCGACAGTGCGCCCATGACCGCCACGCCCAGATAGCTGCCGGCGCGCTGACGGTTAGACAGTTCGCTGAGGCGCGACTGCAGAAACGCCGGGGCTTGCAGCGTGAAGAAGCCAAACATCGACAGCGCCATGGCCACAAACAGCGCCGCGAACAGCGTGATGATCCAGGGCTGCTGGAACAGCGTCTGCGCCTGCTTGCCGGCGGCCGCAAAGGCCATGCCGGCGGCGGTGTAGGTGAAGGCCATACCCAGCACATAGGTCAGGGCCAGCGTAAAGCCCTTGAGGCGGGTCACGTGGGCGCCGTGGCCGGCGATGATGCCGGCGATGATGGGCACCATCGGCAGCACGCAGGGCGTGAACGCCAGCCCTAAGCCAGACAAAAAGAACACTCCGACCATCCACCACAGACTGCCGCCACGGATGAGGCCCGCCAGCCAGTCCTGCTCGGCCACAT
>CAIVTJ010000196.1 GCA_903908825.1 uncultured Pseudomonadota bacterium
AGCGAACTGCATCGTGCGCGCACTGCCGGGAGAGTCGCGGCGTTTGAGCACGTGGTCATCGAGACCTCCGGTCTGGCCGATCCGGCTCCCATCCTTCAGGCCCTGTTGTCAGAACCCTCGCTAGAAGCGCACTTCAAATTGGCGCGGGTGGTCGCCACCTATGATGCCGTCAACGGTCCGGGGACTTTGGCCCGGCACGATGAAGCGGTGCGGCAGTTGGCCATGGCCGACCATATCGTGGTCACCAAGCTTGATTTGCAATCTCAAACAGATGGTCTGGCAGTGGTGCGTGCGACCTTGCGCACGGTGAATCCTGCGGCTGTTATTGAGGCTGTGCCCGATGAAGATGCCGAGTTGCTGACGCTGTTGCATGCAGCCGGGCACGATCCGTTTTGCGGCAGTGAACAGGCCTTGGCTTGGCTCAATGCCGAAGCCTATGGGTGTGATTCACACGATCACGACCACAGTACGCATTCAGCGGCTGTCCATCTGCAGGACATCGCCTCGTTTTGCTTTGTCAAAGAGCAGCCGATGGAGCGCGAAGCCTTGCACTTGTTGCTAGCCGCACTGGAAAACAATCTGGGGCCCAACCTGCTGCGCGTCAAAGGCTTGGTTAACATTGCCGACGAGCCCGGCCGCCCGGCGCTGGTGCAGGGCGCTCAGCATCTGCTGCACAACCTCACTTGGCTCGATGCCTGGCCCGATGCCGATACGCGTACACGCGTGGTGTTCATCGCTCAAGGCATCGCCAGAGATGCCGTCATCGAGATGATCGAGTTGCTGGAACGCATTGCGTCCCGCACAGCCAAAGCCAGACTCAACGCGCCACAGCTTGCAGCAAAAGCCACTCAGGTCGTGACGCTGTAAGGCATCACCACGAGCAGGGTGGCAGGTTCTGAGGTGGTGTTGCGCAGCAGTCGCTCTTCGTTGGGCCCGATGCGGCAGGAGTCCATGGGTGCGAGTTGCCGGATCTGCCCATCGTAGTGAAGCTCGAGTTGGCCGCTGAGTACCACATACACCTTTTCCAGAGGTGAGCTGTCCGGGCCTGCGAAGCCGCCCGGATTCACCACAGAGTGGCCGACCCAGAACTGCTGCGGTCCGCCTTCCTCAAAACCCAGCAGGCGTACCGAATCGACACCGGTGTGGTTGGGTGCCTGATAGGGCAGGGCTTCGCTCAATGACTTAAACAACATAGTGATCAGTCCTGCTCAAGTCCGGCGGCGCGAAATTGCTCGCGTGCCATCACAGACCAGTCGAGTTGGCTTTCGCCGCGCGCGATAGCCGCTTGCAGCCCCTGTTGCCAGATCTCTGCGCTCGGCAGACGGATCGCCACCGCCGCTGCAGCATCGATGGCCAGATTGGCATCCTTGAGTCCAATGACTGCTGAGGCGCCTACGCGGCCCCAGTCCTGTTTGGCAATCAGGTCACCATAGGCTTGGTAGGCCGTGCAGTTGAACAGTCCGCCGACCAGCACCTGATGGAAAACCACCGGATCGACGGCGTATTTGCGCACCATCGCCATGCCTTCGCCCATGGCCTCGATGGCACAGCCCAGGACAAAGTTGTTGGCGATCTTCATGGCGGTTGCCGCAAGGGGGTCATTACCCGCAGGAAACACGCGGTCACCCAAAGCCGCAAAGACAGGCTGTAGCGCCTGTGTCAGTTCCGGGGCGCCCCCGGGCACTAAGCCGAGTTTGCCGGTCGCAGCAAGGTCCGGGCGACCGAGCACGGGGCAGGCCACCACGTGCTGACCGGCCGCCTGATGAGCCGTAATCAGTTGGGCCACAGCGGCAACGCTGTGGGTTCCGCAGACCATGTGGATCGCCTCAGCAGGCAGGGCGTCGATCAAGCCGCTTGGGGCATTGGCAGCCTCCAGCAGAGCTTCATCGCTGGGGAGCATGCTGATCAGAACATCGACGCTCTGTGCCAGCGCACCGAGGCTGCTGGCTGCTGTGGCACCTTGCTCGACCATGCGCGCACTCTGCCGCAGGTCCGGGTCAAAGACCTGCAGCGCAAAGCCGGCACGCAATAGTTGCCCGGCCATGCCGGAGCCCATGCGCCCCAATCCGATGAAGCCTAATTTCATATGAGTTGGCTCTGGACCCACTCCAACTCCAGCGTCACATAGTCAACGATGTCGCCGGTCTTCAAGTGTGCGGGCAGCACGTCCCAGGTATAGGTCTCGATTTCCAGTTGGCTGCTGAGCGGGTTGGCCTTGTGAAAGGCCAGTGCTTCAGCGATGGCAAATCGCGTGGTCTTGAAGTGGTCGCCCAGCGATTCCAGAAACACAGGCACGTGATAGTGGGTGCGCCACTCACGATGACCGGTGGGATCTTTCTCAAAGGCCGCGAAGGCATCTTCGAGGTTCAGGAAGCGGGTCAATTTGCCATTGCGGCGTTCGATGGTTTGGGTCAGGTAAACGCTGTCTGACCACTTGCGCAGCGCCTCAACGGTTTCGCGCGTGACGTCAGGCATCTGCATGGCGGCAGCTTCCTGCAGCTTGAACACCGGAACGTCGTTGTCCACCAGGCTCTTTAATGAGGCGCTGATGTCTTCGAACTCGACTGCCTGATGGCAGATGTCGTAGACGGTGCCGATATGCCGGCGCAGCACGACTCGGGCTTCCTCTGCACTGATGCCAAGGTCCGTGCCGAGTGCCTGCAGAGACTGCTCCGAGCGCAGTACCTTGGTGAAGAACTCAACGGTCTCGGCAGTGGTCTCCAGATAGCAATAGGGTTCTGGTTCGAGAGCCAGCGTAATCGTGCGTCCGGTGCGCTCGCGCAGCCGGTGCAGGTGCGCGGCCATGCGTCGTACGTTGTGGGCATAGGCTTCGACGACCGAGGCATCGGTGACCCGCGGCTTGAATCCCAAGGGCGGACTCTGGATTGACGGGTTGACGAAGGGTGCGCCGACTTCTGCGAGGATATCTGCGACATTCATGGAGTAGCGCAAGCGCTCTTCGGTGCGCCAGTCCGGCTCGTAAACCTTTTCCTTGACGATCTGGTTCTTGAACGGCCCGAACACAAAGGCATTGACCGTGTAAAGGTACAGGTCGTTGTCCGCAAGGAACGCCTTAAGTTTGTTGCGCTCTTCCGGCGAGTTGATCAGGGTCTCGGCCGATGAGTTGGAAATGCGCAGCGACACGCCAAAGGGCTTGTCGGGGCAGACACGGGCCTTCACCTTGGGGACGTAGTTGGTGAGGCTGGCCCACATTTCTTCCCAAGTATCGCCAGGGTGTACCAGCGTCGAGTAGGTCAGATGTCCGTATTTACCTAGATCCATAGTATTGAAACTCCGTTGCGGGCTGTAGTCAGACTACCGGCTCAAATGTTTGCGATTGCGATGAGCGGACAACCGCGTCAGTTACGGCAACGCCATGGATCATCTGTGCGGTGGGAATGGGATAGG
>CAIVTJ010000197.1 GCA_903908825.1 uncultured Pseudomonadota bacterium
GCGCGTGGCTGCTGCGGCTGCGGCGTCATCGCCTTGCAACACGGGCTTGGCCAGTTCGAGGTACCAGTCGCAGAACTCGTGCCAGGTGAACTCGTACAACGCAGTCGAGGCAAAATCGAGACGGTAGTCGGCCAGCGACTGATCGACACGGGCCAAAGTGTAGGCTAGGCGCGAGACGATCCAGCGGTCGATGACCGACGCCGGTGCCGTGCCGGCCGGCGCGATGTCTTTGTCTTCGGTCATCATCAAAGCAAAGCGCGCTGCGTTCCACAGCTTGTTGCAGAAGTTGCGATAGCCGGCAACACGCCCCAGATCGAAGCGGATGTCGCGGCTCTGCGTGGCCAGCGCGGCAAAGGTAAAGCGCAAGGCATCGGTGCCGTGGGCCTCGATGCCGGCCGGGAATTGCTTGCGCGTGGCCTTGTCGATGGCCGGTGCCAGATGCGGTTGCATCAGGCCGGTGGTGCGCTTGGCCAGCAACGCTTCGAGGGTGATGCCATCGACGATGTCCAGCGGGTCGAGCACATTGCCCTTGGACTTGGACATCTTCTGGCCTTCGCCGTCGCGCACCAAGCCATGCACATACACTTCGCGGAACGGCACATCGCCCATGAACTTGATGCCGAACATCATCATGCGGGCGACCCAGAAAAAGATGATGTCAAAGCCGGTGACCAGCACATTACCGGGGTAATAGCGGCCTAATTCCGGAGTTTGCTCGGGCCAGCCCAACGTTGAGAACGGCCACAGCGCCGATGAGAACCAGGTGTCCAGCACATCGGCATCGCGGGTCAGTGCAACATCATGGCCCGACTTGGCACGGGCTTGGGCGTGCGCGGACTCGGCATCACGCGCGACATAGACATTGCCTTCTTCGTCATACCAGGCCGGTACCTGATGGCCCCACCACAGCTGACGGCTGATGCACCAGTCGCGGATGTTGCGCATCCATTCGAAGTAGGTCTTGGACCAGTTCTCGGGCACAAATTTGACCCGGCCGTCTTCGACGGCCTTGATGGCCGGACCCGCCAGCGGCTCGATGCGCACATACCATTGGTCGGTGAGCAGCGGCTCGAGGATGGCGCCACTGCGATCACCGCGCGGCACCATCAGCTTGTGCTTGTCGATGTGATCCAGCAGTCCTGCGGCGTCGAGCTCTGCCAGCACTTGCGTGCGTGCCGCGACCCGGTCGAGGCCGCGCAGATGAGCCGGTACATCGTCGTTCAGACGCGCATCGGGCGTCAGGATGTTGAGCATCGGCAGGTTATGGCGCTGACCCACGTCATAGTCGGTGAAGTCATGCGCAGGCGTGATCTTCACGCAACCGGAACCGAACTCGCGGTCGACGAAGTCATCGCCGATGACCGGGATCAATCGGCCGGTGATGGGCAGGCGGACTTGCTTGCCGATCAGATGACGGTAGCGCTCATCTTCCGGGTGCACAGCCACAGCGCTGTCACCGAGCATGGTTTCAGGGCGTGTGGTGGCGACCACCAAGTGGCCGCTGCCGTCCTCGAGTGGATAGCGCAGGTGCCACAGGCTGCCTTCTTCTTCGGTGGGCAGCACTTCCAGGTCGCTGAGCGCGGTCAGCAGCACCGGGTCCCAATTGACCAGCCGCTTGCCGCGGTAGATGAGGCCCTCTTCATGCAAGCGCACGAACACTTCGGTGACCGAGCGCGACAGCGGCTCGTCCATGGTAAAGCGCTCGCGCGACCAGTCGACCGAGGCACCCATGCGGCGCAACTGCTGGGCGATGGTGCCGCCGGACTGGCCCTTCCATTCCCACACTCGCTCGATGAATTTCTCGCGGCCCAGGTCGCTGCGGCTGAGTCCTTGGGCGTTGAGCTGGCGCTCGACCACCATCTGCGTGGCGATGCCGGCATGGTCGGTGCCCACCTGCCATAGCGTGTCGTGGCCACGCATGCGGTGATAGCGCACCAGCGTGTCCATGATGGTGTCCTGGAACGCGTGCCCCATGTGCAACGTACCGGTGACGTTGGGCGGCGGGATCATGATGCAGTAGGGCGTGCCTTCTGCACTGGGCTTGAAGTAGCCGCGCGCTTCCCAGTCCCGGTACAGCCGCTGTTCGATGTCCTGCGGCGAATAAGCTTTATCCATCGTGACTCAACCGCCCCGGCCTGCGCGTTCGATCAGAAAGTCGGCCAGCAGCGGCAGCGGACGGCCGGTGCCACCCTTTTGCGAACCCGACAGCCAGGCGGTGCCGGCGATATCCATGTGCGCCCAGCTCATGCCCTTGGTAAAGCGGCCCAGGAAAGCCGCTGCGGTGATGACGCCGCCGTCGCGGCCACCGATGTTGGCCAGATCGGCAAAATTGCTCTTGAGCTGCTCGGCGTATTCTTCGGTCAGCGGCAGTTGCCAGCCGCGATCGTCGGCGCGTTGTCCGGCAGCCACCAGTTCCTGCGCCAGCGCATCATCGTTACCCAGAATGCCGGTGGTGTGATGGCCCAGCGCAATGACGCAGGCACCGGTCAGCGTGGCGATATCGATGACCGCAGCGGGCTTGTAGCGGCGCGCATAGTCCAGCGCATCGCACAGCACCAGACGGCCTTCGGCATCGGTGTTGAGGATTTCCACGGTCAGGCCCGCAGCGCTGGTGACGATGTCACCGGGTTTGGTGGCCCGGCTGCCCGGCATGTTTTCGACCGCACCGACCAAGCCCACCACGTTCAGCGGCAGTCGCAGTTCGGCCACGACCTGCAAGGCA
The DNA here is from genome assembly GCA_903908825.1 of uncultured Pseudomonadota bacterium. Lineage (GTDB taxonomy): Bacteria > Pseudomonadota > Gammaproteobacteria > Steroidobacterales > Steroidobacteraceae > ZC4RG30. The sequence continues at coordinate 2,723 of CAIVTJ010000197.1, forward strand.
GCCAGCACGCTGGCAGCGCCGCACATGTCGTATTTCATCTCGTCCATGGCGCCGGGGTCTTTGAGCGAGATGCCGCCGGTGTCAAAGGTGACGCCCTTGCCGACCAGCACGATGGGCGCTGCGCCGGCCTTGCCGCCGCGGTATTCGAGGCTGATGAAGCGCGGCGGTTCGGCACTGCCGGCTGCCACGGCCAGCAGACAGCCCATCTTCTGGCGGCGGATGCCGGCCTCATCGAGCACCTTGACCGTCAGGCTGCGGTGCGCGCTGGCCAAACCCTTGGCTTGTTCGGCCAGATAACGCGGCGTGCAGATGTTGCCGGGCAGGTTGCCCAGATCACGCAGCAGCTTCATGCCGCCGGCCACGGCGCTGCCGTGCACAAAGCCGCGCTTGACGTTGGCGGCTGCCTCGTTGGCAATCGCTGCGGTCAACACGCGCGTCAGGGCGGCCGGCTTGGGCTTGCGGGCGGACTTCAGATCGTTGGTACGGTAGAGCGCGGCGTGAGTCAGTTCGGCGACGGCACGGCCGAAATAGTAATCGCCACCCGGCTTCTGGTCTGCGGCCGGACGCTCTAAGGCCAGGGCCAGACGCAGTGTGCGGGTGCGCAGCACGGCTTTGAGCGCGGCGCTGAGCGCTTTGCGCCAGGCGCGACGATCGAAGTCTGCCGGCGCGCCTAAGCCGACCACGACGACGCGCTCGGCTTTGAGCCCGGGCAGGTCCAGCAGCAGCAGCGTTTCGCCCAGACGCGAGGGCAGGTCGCCCCGGGCCTGCAGTTGCTTTAAGCGCCCACCGGAGGCTTCGTCCACCTGCTGGGCCAGCGGCGCGAACTTGCCATCATCGTGCAGGCCGATGGCGATGCAGTCAGCGCGTACAGCGGCCAGGGACAGATTGCTCGTTTCAAATTGCATGGCTTAACTCCAGCCCGCACCGTGGGGCTTCGCGATGCGCTAGAGTCTAGCCGAATGCGCGTTCTGGATCGGTACATCATCAAGACCTTGCTGGCCGCTATCGCCGTGGTGGCGCTGGTGGTGTTGGTGCTGGTCGGACTGTTCATGTTCATCGCCCAGCAGGGCGAGGTGGGCACGGGCGGCTACACCACGCTCAAGGCGCTGCGCTATGTGCTGCTGAACCTGCCCGATCAGTTGCTGCAGTACCTGCCGGTCATTGCCATCATCGGTTCGCTGGTGGGCTTGGGCACGCTGGCGCGGGGTAACGAGCTGACCATCATGCGGGCGGCCGGCGTTTCGATACGGCGTATTGCGGTGTCGGTGGGGCTGGCGGGCGCTGTGCTGGTGCTGCTGGCTGTGGCCTTAAGCGAATATGCCGGGCCGCAACTGGGACGTCTGGCGCGCGAACAAAAGGCCTTGGCCAAGTTCGCCGATATCAGCTTTGCCGGTGAAGGCGGCGCTTGGGTGCGCGATGGCAACCTCATATTGCAGGTCGATAGGCAGTCCGGGTCGGCGGCCTTTGGTGGCTTGCGTGTGTTTGCGCTGCAGGACGGGCGCTTGCAGGGCGTGGCCCGCGCGCTCAGTGCGCGCCAAAGTGCTCCCGGGCAATGGAGCTTGCAGGACTACGCCGAATCGCGTTTCGGGGCCGAGGGCGTGCAGAGCGAGCGGCATGCCGACTTTGCGTTGGCTACACAGGTCAGCGCCGAGTTTCTCGGTCTGGCCACGGCCGATCGCACGCAGATGTCGGTGCGCGCCCTGCGCAGTCTGGTGAGCTATCTGCGCGGCAATGGTCAGGATGCCCATAGTTTCGAGTTCGCGCTGTGGTCGCGGGTGGCCAAACTGGTGGCGGTGTTCTTTGCCAGCCTGCTGGGTTTGCCGTTTGTGTTCGGCTCTTTGCGATCGGCCGGAGCCGGTGCCCGCGCGGCGCTGGGGCTGGTGTTGGGTCTGAGCTATTTTTTGCTGCAACAGATGGTCGAAAGCGGCACGCTGGCTTTTGCGCTGCCGCCGCTGTTGCTGGCTTGGGTGCCTACGGCGCTGCTGGCGCTTGTGGTCACCAGCCTGGTCGCCCGCTTACGCTAGCCCGGCACAGTTGCGCCTACAGCAGCGTCTTGCTGGCCACGTTCGACAGTGCGCTTTCGATGCCGGCGCTGTTATAGGCCGACACCGCAAACACGTAGCTACCCAAGGGCAACCCGTCGATGACATAGGCCGTAAGCCCGGGGTTGCTCAGCTGGATGCGTTGGTTCAGATGGCTGGCATCCGGTCCGTAGTACACGTAGTAACCCGACAAGTCGGCCAGCACGCCACCGTCTGTGGTTTGCGTGGGCGGCAGCCAGTCCAGCGTGGCCGAGCCGGTGGCCGGACTGGGCGCTGCCGGCGTTGGCGCCGTGGCCACCGGTGGCGTGGCGGCGGCGGGGGTCGCAGCGACCGTCGGGGTCTGGGGCGCTGTCACACCCTGGACCGTGGGGTTACTGCTGTTCACCGCGACAGGTGTGGCGGCCGGTGTGGTGCCGCCGGCGACCCCCGACTCGCCGCCGCAGCCGGTCAGCGCCGCCGCTGCCAGCAGCAGGACGGCGCTCTTGAGCGACAAAATCATTGGATGGACTTGCTACGGACGTCCGACAGCGCGCTCTCAAGACCGGTGGCGTTTACTGCGCTGAGCGCGAAGTAATAGGTCGCCGGCTTCAGGTCGCTGACCGTATAGGCGGTCTGACCCTTATCGATGGTGATGACCGTGCTCAGTTGGCTGGCCGAAGTGCCGTAATAGAGCCGGTAGCTGGCCAGGTTATCCAAGGGGCTGCCGTCATTGTTCTGGGTCGGGGGTGTCCAGGTCAGTGCCGCTACATTGGCCTTGGGCACCGGCGCAGGTTCCGGCTGTGCCTTGGTCACCACCACCGGCGGAGCCTGCACGGCCGGCGCGCTGGCCAGCACGGTGATGCTGAACGGGGTCAGCCGCGTGACGCTGTTGCCGTCACTGACCGAAATGATGATGGGACCCACGGTGCCGGTCTGCATGGTGCCCGGCCGACCGCTCAGTTCGCCGGTGTTGGCGTTGAAAGACGCCCAGTCGGGCTTGCCGGTGACGGCAAACTGCAGCACGTCATTGTTGGCGTCGCTGGCCGTGGGCTTGAAGCTGTAGGTGGCTTGCGCGACCACGGAGGCAGCCGGCGAACCGCTGATGACCGGCGGTGCATTGAACACCGCCGCGCTGGTGGTGGCCGTCAGGGCCGTCAGTTGCAGTGCCGGGTTGGCATTGACCGTGAGCGTGAAGGCCGGCAAAGCCACCGTGTTGCGGCCGTCACTGACCGCGATGACGATGTTGCCGTAGCTGCCCTGCTGATTCTGCGAGGGTGTGCCCGAGAGCGTGCCGTTGACGATGTTGAACGAGGCCCAGGCCGGCTTGTTGCTAATCGAAAAGGTGACCGCCGACCATTGCTGCAGCAGCGTCGGGGTAAAGCGGTAGGCCGAGCCGGCCATGATTGCGCTAGCCGGTGCACCGGCGATGCGCATGGGGTACTTCTGCATCATGGCCAGCATGAACGGGGACTGGGCCAGCGCCGGCGCGGCGGGCAGGCAGCAGCTGAGGGCCAGCAGCGGTGCCAGCAGTCGTAAAGAGAAACGGGCTTGATTGGTGCTCGACATAGTCTGTGCCTCCGCGTTAGTGCGAAGCCACCGATCCACAAGACGGCACTCAACGAACAGCAACAGGCTGACGACTGCGTAGCTAAATAACGGCTTTAGCGCTGCCGGCAACCCCGCTATCAGTAGATCTGTGCAGATCCCTTAGACCGGAGGCTTTGCGTCCCCGCCTTTCGACGGGTTTGCCAAATATCTGGCATTGAAGCTAAGGCAGCTATCTCGATAAGAGCCGTGAAGTGGACATAACTCACGGCCGCGCGGCAACTTTAAGTTATGCCCGGCGGCAACTCTTTGCCGCCCCGCGACTTGCGTCACACTCTGAACTACCAGGGTGAAGTCGCGAGCTTCTCTTCCCAACGCAAAGAACTGGCGACGATGCCATCCAGGTCGTCCAGCGCGGGCGTCCAGCCCAGCACTTGGCGGATGCGATCGGCCTGCGCCACCAGGCTGGGCGGATCACCGGCGCGGCGCGGCTCTTCGCGCACCACCAGCGGCTTGCCGCTGACACGCTCGACGCTGCGCAGCACATCCCGCACGCTGTAACCGTGGCCATAGCCGCAGTTGAGTACTTCCGAGCGGCCGCCCTGGCGCAGATAGTCCACGGCATGCAGATGCGCGCGCGCCAGATCTGCCACGTGGATGTAGTCGCGTACGCCGGTGCCGTCCGGCGTGTCGTAATCGCTGCCATAGACCGACACATGCGTGCGCTTGCCGACGCTGGCTTCACAGGCGACCTTGACCAGC
>CAIVTJ010000198.1 GCA_903908825.1 uncultured Pseudomonadota bacterium
CGGCTTATCGCACCGACCCCAGTTCGGCGTTCGGCGGCATCATCGCGTTTAACTGCCTGCTTGATGCGGCCACCGCCGCGCGTATGTTGGCGCAGCAGTTTGTCGAAGTGTTGATCGCCCCCGAGCTGGCACCGGGCGCAGCGCAAGTGTTGGCAAGCAAGCCCAATGTGCGCGTGCTGCTCACCGGTGCACTGACACGCAGCGCTGCTGTGCCCTTGGAATATCGCAGTGTGGCTGGCGGCCTGCTGGTGCAAGAGGCCGATCGCGCCATGGTCGATGCCGCACAACTGCGCTGCGTTACACGCCGCAGTCCCACAGCCACCGAACTACATGACCTGCTGTTCGCCTGGCGCGTGTGCAAGTTCGTCAAGTCCAACGCCATCGTGTTCGCACGCGATCAGGCCACCGTGGGTGTGGGCGCAGGCCAGATGAGCCGCGTTTATTCCAGCCGCATCGCCGCCATCAAAGCCGCCGATGCACAGCTTGCAGTCACCGGTTCGGTGATGGCCTCAGATGCCTTCTTCCCGTTCCGCGATGGCGTCGAGGTCGCTGCCGAGCAAGGCGTCACAGCGGTCATCCAACCCGGTGGTTCGATGCGCGATGATGAAGTCATCGCGGCAGCCGATGCCGCAGGGCTTGCCATGGTGTTCACCGGCCAACGTCACTTCAGGCACTGACATGCGCATTTTGATCATCGGCGGCGGTGGCCGCGAACACGCACTGGCTTGGAAGTGCGCGCAATCGGCCACGGTCACGCAGGTGCTGGTCGCACCCGGCAACGCCGGCACGGCCACCGAGCCCAAGGTGCGCAACGTTGCCGTGGCAGCAGACGACCTGCCCGGCTTGCTGGCCCTGGCGCAAAGCGAGCACATCGCGCTGACCATCGTCGGCCCCGAAGTGCCGCTGGTAGCCGGCATCACCGACTTGTTTCAAGCCCACGGCCTGCGCTGCTTCGGTCCATCCAAAGCCGCGGCACAACTGGAAGGCTCGAAAGTCTTCAGCAAACAGTTTCTGGCACGCCATGGCATACCCACTGCGGCCTATCGCAGCTTCACGCGCGAGAACTTCGATCGCAGTTGGGTGGCCGCACAAGCCGCACCGCTGGTGGTCAAGGCCAGTGGCTTGGCGTCGGGCAAGGGCGTCATCATCGCCGCTACCACCACCGAGGCCATAGCCGCGGTCGATGCCATGTTCGCCGGCCGCTTTGGTCAGGCCGGTGATGAAGTCGTCGTTGAAGCGTTTCTGCAAGGCGAAGAAGCCAGCTTCATAGTCCTGTGCGATGGCCGCAATGTGCTGCCCATGGCCAGCGCGCAAGATCACAAACGCATAGGCGATGGCGATGCCGGCCCCAACACCGGCGGCATGGGCGCTTATTCACCGGCACCGGTGGTCACCGCTGCGGTGCATGAGCGCGTGATGCGCGAGATCATCGCGCCCACGGTCGCAGGCCTGGCCGCCGACGGCATGCCGTTTGTGGGCTTTCTGTATGCGGGCCTGATGATAGACGCCGACGGCGCGCCTCGGTCATCGAGTACAACTGCCGCTTTGGCGACCCCGAGACACAGCCCATCCTGATGCGTCTGCGCTCTGACCTGCCCGAGCTGTGCCTGGCTGCGCTGGACGGCCGTTTAAACACGCTGCAAGCCGACTGGGACCCGCGTGCCGCAGTGGGCGTGGTCATGGCTGCGGCCGGTTATCCCGAGTCCGTGCGCACGGGCGATGCCATCCATGGCCTCGACGCCGCAGCGCTGCTGCCCGGCAAAGTGTTCCATGCCGGCACGCGTCAGCAAGACGGTCAGGTACTCACCAGCGGTGGTCGTGTGCTGTGCGCCACCGGCTTAGGCGCCAGCGTGCTGGCCGCGCAGCAGCAGGCTTATGCCTTGGTC
>CAIVTJ010000199.1 GCA_903908825.1 uncultured Pseudomonadota bacterium
CTTGGCCACACCGATGGCATAGGACACCTGCACCTGGCAGCGGTCGGCAAGGCCTGCGGCGACGATGTTCTTGGCCACATAACGGGCGGCATAGGCGGCCGAGCGATCGACCTTGGTCGGATCCTTGCCGGAGAACGCGCCGCCACCGTGCGGCGCAGCGCCGCCGTAGGTGTCGACGATGATCTTACGACCGGTCAGACCGCAGTCGCCCTGGGGGCCACCGACCACAAAGCGGCCGGTCGGGTTGATCAGGTAGTTGATCTGCTTGCCAACCAGATGCGCCGGCAGGATGGGCTTGATGATCTCTTCGATCACCGCCTCGGTCAGATCAGCGTGGCTGATCTCGGGATGATGCTGGGTCGACAGCACGATGGTGTCGATCTCGGTGGGCTTGCCATCGACATACTTGACGGTGACCTGCGACTTGGCGTCGGGACGCAGCCACGAGATCTTGCCGCTGTGACGCAGCTCCGCCTGGCGCTGCACCAGACGATGCGACAGGTGCAAGGGCAACGGCATCAACTCTTCGGTCTCGTTGACCGCATAGCCGAACATCAGGCCTTGGTCGCCGGCGCCCTGGTCCAGGTTCAGGCCCTTGCCTTCATCCACACCCTGAGCGATGTCGGGCGACTGTGTGTCGTAAGCGACCAGCACGGCGCAACCCTTGTAGTCGATGCCATAGTCGGTGTTGTCGTAACCAATGCGCTTGATGACACCACGCGCCACCGAGTGATAGTCGATCTTGGCTTTGGTGGTGATCTCACCAGCCAGCACGACCAGACCGGTGTTGCACAGGGTCTCAGCGGCAACGCGCGAGTACTTGTCCTCAGCCAGGATGGCATCGAGGATGGCATCGGAAATCTGATCGGCAACTTTGTCCGGATGTCCTTCGGAAACCGACTCAGACGTAAACAGGTAGCTATGGCTCATGGCGCGGGTCCTGCTGTGTTGTTGTTAAGGTCAGGTCAAAAATGATTAGAGCGCCACGCCAAAGCTGGCCTGGTAGCGGTCTTTGAACTGCTGCAGCGTAAAGCTGTGGTTCTGGGTACCGCGGGATTCGATCTTGATGGCGCCGATCAGCGAGGCGATGCGGCCGGTGGTTTCCCACGGCAGGCCGTGCAACAAACCATGGATCAAGCCGGCACGGTAAGCATCGCCGCAGCCGGTAGGGTCGACCACCTGCGTGGCGACGACCGGCGGAATGTCGATGCGCTGACCGTCGGTATAGATGGTCGAACCTTCGGCCCCGCGCGTCACCACCAGCGCGGCGACGCGACTGGCGATATCGGCCTCGGACCAACCGGTGCGCTCGGCCATTAGGCTCCATTCGTAATCGTTGACGGTGACCCAGGTCGCCTGCTCGATGAAGGCACGCAGGTCATCGCCGCCGAACATGGGCAGGCCCTGGCCCGGATCGAAGATGAACGGGATGCCTGCAGCAGCAAACTGCGCTGCGTGCGCAATCATGCCGTCACGGCCGTCGGGCGAGACGATGCCCAGCGCCACGCCAGTGGCATCGGCCACGCTATTGAGGTGCGAATGGCCCATGGCACCGGGATGAAAAGCGGTGATCTGGTTGTTGTCCAGGTCGGTGGTGATGAAGGCCTGACCGGTGTGCTCGGTGTCGATAGAGCGCAGGTAATCGCGCGGCACACCGTGGCGATCCATCCAGTCGGCATAGGTGCCGAAATCGTGGCCGACAGTGGCCATGACATAGCCCGGGTCACCCAGCAACTTCAGGTTGTAGGCGATATTGCCGGCACACCCGCCGAACTCGCGCCGCATCTGCAAGGTGAGGAACGACACGTTGAGCATGTGCAACTTGTCGGGCAGCAGGTGGTTCTTGAAGCGATCGTCAAACACCATGATGGTGTCGAAGGCCATAGAACCGCAGATCAGCGCTTTGCCAGGATTGACCAAGGGAGATTTCATCAGCAGTCCTTATTCGTCGGCAGCGATTTCGACCCGCAGACCAGCCAGTTCGGCGGTGAACTTGATCTGGCAAGAAAGTCGCGAAGCCGGACGGCGCTCGGCCAGGTCCTGCAACAGATCGGTCTCATCAGAGTGCGGTGCCGGCAGCTTGGCGGCCCACTCAGGGTCGACATAGACATGGCAGGTCGCGCAGGCACACATGCCGCCGCAGACCGCCGCCACGCCGTAATCGAGGTCGCGAAGGTTTTCCATCACAGTCAGGCCGGTGCGCGCATCGACCTCGTGCTCGGTTCCGTCTCTATCTACCACTCGTAGCAGCGTCATGTATCGCTAAGTCCCAAGCATGGCAGGATAGCCGTGGCGCGCTATTGTGCCGACAGGCCAGTGGTTTATCCAGCTAACTGCCGTGACGCAATTGCCATAAGGCATTGACGATGTCGAACAGCCTCACCTGAGCGCTCAGTTGCTGTCGATATTCCGCACCCGCAAGACCCGCCGCAGCCAGCAAACAGTCTGACTGCGGCCCAATTTGCGGGTAATAGCTCAGCAGGCAGGCGATATCGTGCAATGGGTCAGCCAGCTGGGCGTATTCCCAGTCGATCAGCAGCGGTTGGGCACCCAACAGGTTGCCCGTGTTCAGGTCCCCATGACAGAGCACCAGTCGCGCGGGTCGCGACCCCGGCGGGGGTAACAAGGCTTGCGCTTGTTGCTGCAGCCCAAGGGCCTGTGGTGCCCGCCCGGCATCCAGCGCGGTGATCTGTGCCACTTGGCTGCTGATGACAGCACGGACGTCATAGTGCGGCAGATCGGGCGTCGGCAGGGTTTGCAACCTTGCCAGACAGCGGCCTAAGGCGGCGATGCGATCCGGGCGCAGCAGGTCTTCGACTTGCCACATCGCGGCCGGGACATAATTCATCAGCAACCACCCCGCCCCGGCATCGGCAGCGAGGACCCGCGGGGCCAGACCTGCTTCGGCGGCCAAGCGCTGCACAGCCCATTCACGGGCAACTTCAGCACCCGCGCGCAACTGGCTATCCCGGCGCAATCGCAGCACACAGCGGCCGACGCGCGTGTAGAGCAGCAGCGTGTGATTGAGGTCGCCGCCGCCCGCCAGCCGTTCTACCCGCAGCGGCGGCGCACCCCCTTCACAACCGGGGACCGCCCGCAGCGCGGCAGCGGGTATCAGGTCGAGGTTTGCTGGTGCCACTGGCGTCTCCAGGCGATGTAGCCGGCGACGGCCACCACCAGGTATATCGCGAACAGGACCGCCGTCAGCGCCAAGCCTTGCGCGGCATATAGCACCAGTGACACGGCGTCGATGACGATCCAGTACAGCCAGTTCTCACGCACCATGCGCGCCACCTGCCAAGTGGCGAACAAGCTTAAGGTGGTGGTCGCCGCATCCAGCACAGGCCAGGCAGCCTGCGTTTCGGTTGCCAGCCACCGCGCCACCAGGGCCGCTACCGCTAACGAGGCGATGACGCCAGCCAGATGCCGTCCGGCACTCCACATCACGATGCGCCCAGCTGCCGGCTGCGACCATTGCAGCCAGCCATAAACCGACATCACCACGTACCACGCTTGCAGACCGGATTGCATGGGTAGCCGGGACTGCGCCGCCAACACGGCGAGGATCAGCGAACTGATGCCGCCGGCCACCCAGCACCAGCGATTACGCCGGACCGTCAGCAGCACATAGGCCAAGCCCGTGACCACCGCGACGATCTCTGCCGGCGAGGTCGCGCGCAGCGATTGCCACAGTGGCAGCAGGGTTTGTGCCAGATCAGGCAAGTTCAATCTGTATTGAGCTGGTCGATAAACGCTTGGATCACCGGTATGTAGTCGGCGCGCAGCGGATACAGACTGATTTCAACACCGATATTCATGACAGCTCCTGCGTTTAAAAACTGACCGACACGCTCGCGCCCAGCTGCCGCGGATCGCCATTGTTCAGGTAAGACTTAGGGGTGTAGTCGGGCGGCTCGTTGCCAAAGAAAAATCCGTGCGTGGCATAGCGACGATTGAGCGCATTGCGAGCCCATAGGCTGGCAGTCCAGGCACCAGCGTCATAGCCCAGGCGCAGGCTCAGCAACTCATAAGCACTGGAACGCTGGTCTGTTGTGGAACTGAAGTAATAGCTGTCTTTGCCGGCAAGGTCGGCATGGGCAAAAAAGCCGGCAGCAAAATGGTAATCGGCCGCCACACTGAACTGGTAATGGGGTGCTTGCGCCTGATCCCGACCCGCCAAACTGACGCCGGCAGGCGTGTAATCCAGAAAGCGGGCACGCAGCAGCCCTAAGCTTGCCGCCAAGTGCAGCGCACTGACCGGTTGCCAACCCAAGCTGGTTTCAACGCCGAGGTTCTCGCCACGGGCTGCATTGTCGGTGATGAACACAAACGTCAGCGGATCGGCAGGATCGGACTGATAGGAACTGGCCACCTGCTGCTGTTCACGTCGCATGTAAAACACGCTGGTCTGCGTCTCAAACTGGCCGTCTGCAGAGCGGGTCTTGAAGCCGGCTTCAAGGTTATAAAGGGACTCAGGACCAAAGCGCCTGCGAGCTTCGGGCAAGCTGACGCCAAGGTTAAAACCACCCGCCTTATACCCGCGCGTCAGCGTGGCATAGGCGCTCTGCCCCTCGGCCACCTGATAGCTGAGGCTGATATGTCCGCCCCAGAGATTATCTGCCGGCGAAAACTTCAGCGCATTGCTGTCGTCGTAGCGGGCGGCATGGCGCTCGAGTCGCAGGCCCGTTGACAACAGCCAGCGCGAGGACAGATCGACATCGACCTGACCATAGGCGGCCACGTTGGTGGCTGAATAATCACTGACTAAGCTGCGATAGACATCACCGTTGTACAAGTCGAGCAGGTCGTTGCTCTCTGTCAGGCGCAGCGCATAAACACCAGCCACCCAGCGCGGACCCGAGCTGTTGGTGGAGACGGCGCGCAGTTCCTGGCTGGCAGTGCGCCGCTCACGCACAGTGCGCTCATAAAAGTCATAGGGCGCATAGATGCCCCAATAGGCCTCGTTACCCCAATCGCCATCGAACGAATATCGGATGTGCGAATCGGCATAGGCGCTGATGCTGCGCAGCGTGAAGCCGGCAAACCCGTCATAGGTCAGGCGCAGCGCCGCAGCCAGAGAGCGCTGTGCGTCCTGACCGGGCCGGTCGGACTGGGTGATGCGCGTGTTGTCGTTGGACCAGGCGTCATAGCCATTGTTTATATCGGTAAACAACAACGTGACATCGGCACGCAGATCGTCCGCCAACTGCCAGCGCAGTTTGCCGCGCAGCAGGTTCTCGTCAAAGCCATTGGTATCGTTGCGACCCAGGTAGGCATTGCGACGGTAACCATCGCTGCGATAGGCATGCGCAACCAGACGATAGGCGCCATCGCCATCGGCCAGCGTGTCGTTAAACACCAGGCCACCGGAACGCAGCCCATAGTCGCCCAGTTCGGCATCCGCGCGCAGCAAGGTCCGGTCTTGCGGCGCCTGCGTGGTCAGGCTTATGAGTCCGGCCAAGGCATTGGCACCGGCTGCCGTGCCCTGCGGTCCGCGCAGCACTTCGACGCGCGCCGCGTCATAGAGCGCGGCCGGCATAGCGACTCCCGAGAAGTCGATGTCATCGATGAGAAAACCCACCGATGAGTTGGGTGCGCCTTCGTATTGCTCGACTTCGCCGATGCCGCGCAACTGAAAATAGCGCGGCCGGGAGGTACCACCGGCGAAGTTGAGATTGGGCACAGCGCCCAGCACATCTGCGAAGTGACTGGCACCTGCGGCGTCCAGCACCTGGCTGCTTAGCACCGTGGCGCTAGCCGGCAACAGAGTCAGGGTCGTGTCACGCAAACCTGCACTGATGAGCACTTCGGGCAGTGCATCAGCGGCGGACGAACACAAGAAAGGGAAGCCGGCCGTAGCCAGCACAACAAACGATAGAACAGATTTCACACCACTCCCTACGCCGGTACTAACCGGATCAGGTTCAACGGGTTTACTGGCC
>CAIVTJ010000200.1 GCA_903908825.1 uncultured Pseudomonadota bacterium
CCGTTCACCGCATAGGTCATCGGTGATCCCTTAAAAGTCTGGTTGCCTTGATACTTCCAGACCTGCTCTCCGGTCTCAGCATCGGCAGCGGCAAATGCCCCATTGGTCTCACCGTAGAAGACGAGCCCGCCGGCAGTGGCAAGCACACCGGAATAGTTGCGCTCCGCCGGCCCTTTCATCGGCAGTTCCCAGACGATCTTCCCTGAACCCAAAGCAATGGCTCGCAGCACTTTCATGGAAGGATCATTTGGATCGTTGATCGACACGTAACCGCCGTTCTTCGCCTTGCGATAGATCGTGCAGTCTTCGGACGTCATGACGTAATAGAGTTCCGTAAGCGGACTGAACGCAGTCGAATACCAGTTGGTTGCGCCCCGCACTGCGGGGCAGGTCCGCACACCGCCTTCGGTAGTTCCACTGCCCGGCATCACGATTGGACTGCCCGTCTTACTGATGCCGCTTGCCCACGTCAGTTTCTTGACAAAGGCGGTTCCCTGCAGAAACTCGCCACTGGTCCGGTCAAGCACATAGAAGAAACCGTTGCGGTTGGCGTGCAACAGCAACTTCCGTTGCTTACCGCGAAACTGTGCGTTGACCAGTACGATGGGCTGATTCGCATCCCAGTCGTGCAGGTCGTGTGGCGTGAACTGAAAATGCCAGCGCAGCTTGCCCGTCTTTGCATCAAGCGCAACATCACTGTTGGTATATAAGTTATCGCCCTGACGGTCGTCGCCGTCGGTGTCTGGATAAGGATTGCCGATCGCCCAATAGAGCAACCCTGTTTCATCGTCATAGCTACCGGTGGTCCAAGTGGCACCGCCCTGCGGAACGATGCTGTTTGACCAAGTCTTCATCTCCGAATCGCCGGCGGCAGGGACAGTCCAGAAGCGCCAGACCTCCTCGCCTGTCGTTGCCTTGTAGGCTGCGATGAAGCCGCGGATGCCCTCGTCTCCGCCAGACACGCCACCAATCACCAGATCGTTTACCACGAGTGGCGCGGAGGTTCCGCCATACTTGCCGGGGCGATCCGGCATTGCAATGTCCCATAGCAGCGCGCCCGTGGTCCGTTCCAGCGCGATCAGGTGTGCATTATCAGTGATGAAGAAGACGCGTTCACCCAGGAGCGCAACACCACGGCTCGCGCCCTTCGATGCATCGCCGGAAATACCGTCCGCGGAAGTACGGGCTCGGGACCAGGACCAGATCTCGCTGCCCGTGCGACCGTCCAGTGCATAGACTGAGTTCGGGCCAGTCACGTACATGACGCCATCGACGACGACAGGTGTGGTCTCTAACGGGGAATACGGCAGCGGATGCACCCACGCAGAACGTAATGTAGAAACGTTCTGAAGATTTATTCCGGCAAGCTCGCTGTAACGATTGCCATCAGGACGCACGTTGTAGCCCGGCCAATCTGCAGCCGTCGGCCGTAGGACGACGTCCATCTCTTTTTTCGTGATGGCAACTTGTGCGGCTACGTTAGCACCCAGCATGACGCCACCTAGATTAGCGACGTAGGCGAGTAGGTCCTGTTGCTGTTTTGCGTCACCCGCGAAACTCCCGGCCACGCGCGCACTCTCAGGTACAACACTCCGATATTCGTCACCGCGCAGCAGGTGCAAACGACCATCAAGAGTCTGTAGATCGATTGAACTGGTGGACTGGTTGCGGGCGAAGCCGCGCAAAGGCACTCCGTCTCGCAGTGTCACGGTAACTAACCCGTAGCCCGGCACATGACGGGAAGCCGGATGCTGCACTGCTTGTGTTAGGTCTGCGAGAGTAAGCTGCCGGCCAATAGCAGACAGGTCAGGACCATTGGTGCCACCGCGCCCGGCAGCCGTGTGGCACTCAACACAACGACCCGACCCGAAAAAAATCTTTTCGCCGGCAACTCTGTCGCCGCCCGGATTAAGGTCGATAGCCGCTGCATTCAGTGAATGTGTGTATCGCGCTAGCGAGCTGAGCTGCTCGGGGCTCAAGGCTCCGAAAGCGGGCATGTTATTGCGACCGTTCCGTATGACGCTGGCAATCTCAGCCTCGCTCTGACTGCGAAGACGGCGGCTGTTGAGAAGCCCCGGTGCCCGGTCACTCCCGCTGCCATCACCGCCATGGCAGACCGCGCAATGGACGCCGAATATGGACGGCTGGGCTACGGCGCCTGCGGGTACCGGTTCGGCTGCCGAAATTGGTAGGGAAACTAACGCAGTGAGCGAGATGAGCAGTTCAAAAAGGTATCTGCGCATCCCGGTCATACCTCAGGATTCCTGACTCACGAGGCCACCCCGAGCCGGCAGGTCGTACCTGCCGGCGCTGGTCAGTGTCGTGCTGCTTACCACTTCTTGGTCAACGTCAGCCGGGCCGTGCGACCCAGGGGACTTGCGGCGGCAGTTTGGAAGCCGGGGAAGTCACCGCTGGACTGCTGGAACGGCGGACGCTCGCCCAGAATGTTGTAAAGGTTGGCCTGCAACCGCAATCCATTCAGGGCACCGCGCTCGTTCGAGAATTCGTAGATCCCGCTGAGGTCAACAGTTATGAACGGATCGACCCGTTGCAACTCGGCCGTCAGGTTTGCGCCGTTCGGGTTGGTCGCGTAGCTCACCGGGTTGTAGAGGAAATCATACGAACCAGTGTAGTTAACGGCTACCTGCGAGCTGAGCTGTCCCGCCTGCCAGCCAATGTTGCCGCGCACGTGCCAGGGAATGATGCTTTGAGCTCCCGCATCGCCGCGGAAGAACTGAATGCCATTGGTTAGCGTGTCTGCAAACGGTGCGCCCGGAACCGTCTGGGTCAGGTATTTGAGCAGGTATTCGCCACTCAGGCCTGCTGAGAAGATTCCCGCGTCTGCATTGTGTCGATAGGTGAAGTCCCAGTCGATGCCATGGACGATATTGGTGTTGTTGTTGCCCCGGCGCTGATCGGAGACCAGCCAAGTGGTAGGCGCGCCGAAAAAATTCAACTTGCGTACGCCGGCCAGCAACTGATCAACCTTGGCCTGAGGGATAGGCCCGTAGCAGGGACCTCCAGTACCCGCCGCCACCGCCGCTCCGCTCCCGTTAGACGCGCAACCCGTGTCCGAAATCTTGTTGTACACAAAAGCCTGGCTGTTCGGATCGTTGACTACAGCCGCGACCGCCTGAGTAATATTGATCTGGTTCCTAAACTCGATTTGAAAATAGGTGGCGCTCAGCGAGAGTCCAGGCACAAATGTAGGCTTGAAGTCGAGTCCAAAAGAATAGGTTGTCGCCTCTTCCGGCTTCAAGTTGGGACGTCCACCGGCAAAGCCCAGCGTGGGCACGCCCAGAGTCAGCGGGAAATTGGTCGGTGCGACGCCTCCCCCGACTGTCGTATTTGCCGTGGCGCGCGTGTCAACAGCATAGGTGTCGGCCAACTGCGGCGCGTGGAAAGAAGTGCCATAGCTACCCCTCACGGTCACGGAGTCGAAGGGGACCCAGTTGATGCCGATCTTCGGATTGGTGGTACTGCCGAAGTCACTGAATTCGTCATAGCGAGCAGCCAGTGACAGCCTCAAGCCCTGCACACCTGTGAACGCATTGCTGACACCCACCAGAGGGACCGCAAGCTCCGCGTTAACGGCTTTCACGTTGCGACTCGTGCTCTGCGGATTGACGGTGTAATAGAGCTGACCCGGCACACCTATCGGACCATCGCCTTCGTACTGCTCATAACGATAGGCCGCACCGACAGCTAGTTTGACTTGGCCGCCAGGCATCTCGAACAGCGAGCCGTCAGCACGTAGGTTGATGTCATAGATCCGCTGCGTTGCGAGGAAATACAGCGGCCAGTCCATGATCTGCTTGATCACGGTTGGATTGGTCTGGCCTGAGAAAGGGTCAAGTGCGGTTGCGGTGGTCGTTCCAAAAGCGGCCGCTCGCAGTGCGTTCGGATTGACGCCCGTGCTAACCGGGTTGTATGTCGAGCTGTCGCTGTAGCCGTAATTGACGTCGCCAGTGGCTTGCCAGTCGCCCCAGAGCTTGATGGTAGCCCCGACGTCCAGCATGTATGACTTGGCGGCATATTCGTTGTCGATAGCGCCTAACTCACCAAAGATCCCTGAGTTAACGAACACCTGTTCTACGGACGAAGGTGTGACGGTATAGCCCGCAGGGGCCCGGAAGAATGGATTGGTGGAAGGGATGATCAGCGTGCCAGCGACTTGCCTGGTTCCAACGGCTGTGGTCAGAAGCGGGTCGTTTATGACCATATTCTGCGGCTGATAGCGTTGGCGCGACAGCTGGTCAGTGTATTTCGCGTCGGCGAACAGACTCAGACGGTCGTTTAGTTCCTGTCGGAAATTGCCGACCACGGCGATCTTGCGATTAGGAACCACCAGCTGATTTTGCAGGGCCCGGTCGCAGGCGACACCCTGCGTATTTGAGGGCGGAGTGTTACGCGCGGGGGTGGTGGTGCTTAGCCCCGCCGCAGGCGTAACAGCAGCCACCGGCAAGCGCTGCATATTAACTGAATTGTAGAACAGGCCGTTGTCTAGCAGCACATTAAGGGCTGGCTCTTGGCCATCCGCATGCTGACCGCAGCTGGTGACAAGGTTTGAGCGACCGCCGTACGGGCGAAAATCCTGAACGTAATAGGAACGATCACTGTTCAGCAATTCACCGTTTTTGTCGTATGCAAATGCTAACAGTGCGGAACCACCCGACCAGGTTTTGCCCATCAGATGGCTGATGTTGCCCGCGCGATAGCTGTCGGCTGCAGTGAAGGAAGTACTCGTCTCCATTCCCGAGTAGTTCTTCTTAAGAATGATGTTGATAACGCCGGCTACAGCGTCGGAGCCATAGGTTGCTGAACCGCCGTCCTGAATGATCTCAACACGTTCGATCGCTGCCGCCGGAATCGAAGAAGGATCTGCCGTGCTCAGCAGTGGTGAATCACCGACCAGCCGGTGACCATCTAGCATCACCAGCACAGCCGTGCCCGGTAGACCGCGCATGCCCGGCACGGTAGAGCCGGTGCTGCGGAAAGCTTGATTACCACCGATGGGCAGCGTGTTGAAACTATTCAGCGAAGGAACGGTAGCCAGCAGATCTGCTGTGTTGGTAGTACCCGACGCAATAATGGCCTCGTTGCTAACGGTGGTGGATGGCGATCCCACGGGCGCGATACCGCGAATCATGGTGCCGGTCACCACGACTTCGGTGAGATTGTCTTCGTTCGACGCTTTTTCTGCGGCGGTAGCCGATACCGCAGTAGCGGACATCAGCGCTGCAATCACTAGCTTGTTCATCGTCCCACCCTTTTTGCTTTTGTCGTCGACCAGAGACCTGCATGGCGTAAACGGATAGACAATCCGCACCCGCACGGCCTTATTTATTCTATTGTGAGATGGTATTCCACATTATAAAATAATGTTCGGTAAATTCGACATGTTTCGCGCTATCGCGCCCACGGGACGACCACCTGACGCTGGGCGCCCAACTTTGAAATACCGAGCTCTATGACGTCCCCTGCCTTGAGGTAA
>CAIVTJ010000201.1 GCA_903908825.1 uncultured Pseudomonadota bacterium
CGTCGGCCTCTATGGACTGTGCGGCCAGCAGTTCGCGCAGCGCGGCGGGGGCCTGCGCCAGGTCGAAGGTGGCGCAGATCTCGGCGCGCTCGGCGCCGGCACGGATGATGTCGGCGGTGGCTCGTGCGCCGCCAGCCAGGGTGAGCGCATCGACGATGATCGACTTACCCGCGCCGGTCTCGCCGGTCAGCACGGTCAGGCCCGGTGCAAAGTCCAGCTCGACGGTATCGACGATGGCCAGATCGCGGATCAGAAGGTGGGTGAGCATGGTGTGCGGCGCGGCCTAGCGTTGGTGGTCGTAGCCGCCGCGGCCCCAGTGCAGCTTGGCGCGCAGCAGTCGGAAGTAGTCATAACCGGGCGGATGCAGCAGCGTGATGCGCGCTGCCGCCGGCGCCACGCGCAGCTCTTCGCCGGGTAGCAATTCGTCGAACACCACGCCATCGCAGGTGACCTGGGCGCGGGTGCCGGGCCGGTCGAGCAGGCGCACGGCCACCGTAGCCTGACGCGAGACCACGATGGGCCGGTCGGACAGCGTATGCGGGCAGATGGGCACCAGCACCAGCACGTCGAGATCCGGCGCGACGATGGGGCCGCCACAAGACAGCGCATAGGCCGTGGAGCCGGTGGCGCTGGCGACGACCAGTCCGTCACCGCCGTGGCTGTTGACGAACTGACCGTCGATGGTGGTTTCAAAATCGAGGATGCGGCCGGTTTCCCACTTGGACAGCACGACATCGTTGAGCGCCAGTTGTGCCGTGCCGCTGCGGCCCGGGCCGTGGATGCTGGCCGCCAGCAAGGGCCGGTGATCGACGATGCAGCGACCTTCCAGCGCGGCGTCAAGACAGGCGGTGACGTCTTGCGGCAGCACGTCGGTGAGAAAGCCTAAGCGGCCGCGGTTGATACCCAACAGCGGAAGGCCGGCGCCGGCCACCAGCCGCGCCGCATACAGCAGCGACCCGTCACCGCCGATGACGATGCCCAGTTGGGCGCGCGCCAGCAGTTGCCCGTCGTCCACCGCTTCGACGCCGGCACCCAAGGTCTGAAAAGCGGCCGAGGTCTGCACCAGCGTGGTCAGGCCGCGCGCCGCCAGCAAGGGCAGCAGGCTGACCGCTGTCTCGGCGATACCGGGGTCTTCGAAGCGGCCCAGCAGTGCGCAGGTGCGCAGGGGTGATGACATGGTGACTGTGGTCATGGTGTAGGGCTGTCTTTTTAGCACGGCCAGCGGGGTGCTCCCACTGTCAGTTCCTATGCTCATTGCGGAGCAATGCGCCGTGGGCTTGCTTGACGTAAGCCAAATCACGGCGCTAGCTTGCCGGCTATGGACGAACAACCCTTGGGTGAACGGGCCCAGCAGTTGCTGCGGGTGCTGGTCGAAAGCTATGTGCGCGACGGCCAGCCGGTCGGTTCGCGCAGCCTGTCGCGCGATTCGGGCATGAACCTCAGCGCTGCCACCATCCGCAATGTCATGGCCGACCTGGAGCTGGGCGGCTTCGTCACGTCGCCCCACACCTCGGCCGGCCGGGTGCCCACGCCCAAGGGCTACCGCTTTTTTGTCGATACGCTGCTGCGCGTGCAGCCGCTGGAGCAGGCCGCTGAGGCCGACATCCGCCGTCGCCTGGGCAATAGTGACGATTCGCGCAGTCTGGTGGCCGCTGCCTCGCAGTTGTTGTCCAGCCTGACGCAGATGGCCGGCCTGGTGACGCTGCCCAGCACCCAATCGGCGTCGGTGACGCAGATCGAGTTTCTGGCGTTGTCCGATAACCGTTTGCTGGTCATCCTGGTGTTCGACGATCGCGAAGTGCAAAACCGCATCGTGCAACTGGAGCGGGCCTATAACGCCGAAGAGCTGCGGCGCGCCTCGAACCTGCTCAACGAACAGTTCCGTGGCCGCACGCTCGAGCAGGTGCGGCAGGCGCTGCTCGATGAACTCTCGGCCACGCGCGAGCGGCTAAATCAGGGCATGTTGGGCTCGATCAACATGGCGCAGCAGTTGTTCCCGGCGGTCAGCGCCCAGCCCGGCATGGAGTATGTCATCGCCGGTGAAACCAACCTGATGGGCTTTTCCGAACTGCTCAGCGTCGACAAGCTGCGGCGCTTGTTCGAGGCCTTTAATGAAAAGCGTGACCTGCTCAACCTGCTCGACCTCAGCCTCAAGGGGCAGGGCGTGCAGATCTTCATAGGGCAGGAATCCGGTCATCAGATTCTGGATGACTGCAGCATCATCACCGCGCCCTACAGCACCGATTCCGGTGCGGTCGGTGTCATCGGTGTCATCGGCCCGACGCGCATGGCCTACGACCGGGTCATCCCCGTGGTCGATCTGACCGCCCGTTTGCTGGGTTCGGCGTTGAATTCACGCCGCTAGCCCCCATACTCCGTGGCGTGGCTGCTGCGTTACTTATAATTCCACATTAAGTAACGCGACCAAATAATTGATTTAGGAGACATTTATGTCGTCGACCCCGACGGGCGAAAACCCGGGCGCAACGCCTGATCCGAGCCAACAGTCGCAGAGCGCCGAGCCCACTGCCGAGGCTGTTGCCGCTGAGGCCGAGCTGCTGGCTTTGCGTGCGGCCCTGGCTGCCGCCGAGGCGCAGGCTGCTGCCGGTCGCGACCAGGCGCTGCGCGCTGTCGCCGAGCTCGACAACGTGCGCAAGCGCGCCGCCCGCGACATCGAGCAGGCGCATCGCTTTGCCGTCGAAAAGCTGGCCATTGAGCTGCTGGCGGTGCGTGACAGCATCGAGCTGGCGCTGGCCAATGCCGGTCGCGGCGACGCGCAGGCCTTGCTGGCCGGTCAGGATGCCACCCTCAAACTGATGGTAAAGGCCTTCGAGAAGTTCGCCATCCTGCCTGTCGATCCTATCGGTGAGCGCTTTGACCCGCAGAGCCACGAGGCCATGGTCATGCAGCCGTCCAACACCGCCGAGCCCGATTCGGTGCTCGCGGTGGTGCAGCGCGGTTACCAGCTCAATGGCCGCCTGCTGCGGCCGGCGCGCGTCATCGTGGCAAGGGCTCCGGACTGACAGCGCCGCCCCCTTGAATTAGGGCCTTGGGGCACCCACTAACAGACCAACACGATCTTCCGCACTTTATTCGGGGTACACACATGGGCAGAGTTATCGGTATCGACCTGGGCACGACCAATTCCTGCGTCGCCGTCATGGAAGGTGGCAAGGCACGGGTTCTCGAGAACAGCGAGGGTGACCGCACCACGCCGTCCATCGTCGCTTTCACCAAAGATGGTGAGGTGGTGGTGGGTCAATCGGCCAAGCGTCAGGCCGTCACCAATCCGGCCAACACGCTGTTTGCCGTCAAGCGCCTCATCGGCCGCAAGTTCAAGGACGAGGTCGTACAGCGCGACATCAACATGGTGCCGTACAAGATCGTGGCCGCCGATAACGGCGACGCTTGGGTCGAGGCCCAGGGTAAGAACATGGCCCCGCCGGAAGTGTCGGCGCGCGTGCTGGCCAAGATGAAAAAGACCGCTGAAGACTATCTGGGCGAAGAGGTCACCGAAGCGGTGATCACCGTGCCGGCTTACTTCAACGATTCGCAGCGTCAGGCCACCAAAGACGCCGGTCGCATCGCGGGCCTCAACGTCAAGCGCATCATCAACGAGCCCACCGCCGCAGCGCTGGCTTATGGCATGGACAAGGCCGGCGGTGACCGCAAGATCGCCGTTTATGATCTGGGTGGCGGCACCTTCGACGTGTCGATCATCGAGATCGCCGAGGTCGATGGCGAGCGTCAGTTTGAAGTGCTGTCGACCAATGGCGACACCTTCCTGGGTGGCGAAGACTTCGACCTGCGCATCATCAACTTCCTGGCCGATGAGTTCCTCAAAGAGTCCGGCGTCGATGTGCGCAAGGACCCGCTGGCCATGCAGCGCCTCAAAGAGGCCGGCGAGAAGGCCAAGATCGAGCTGTCTTCCAGTCAGCAGACCGACGTCAATCTGCCCTACATCACCGCCGATGCATCCGGCCCCAAGCACTTGAGCGTCAAGCTCACGCGCGCCAAGCTCGAGTCCATCGTCGAAGACCTAGTCAAGCGCACCATGGAGCCCTGCAAGGTCGCTCTGAAGGACGCCAAGCTGTCGGCCAGTGATGTGTCCGAGGTGATCCTGGTCGGTGGTCAGACACGCATGCCGCTGGTGCAGAAGTACGTCAAAGACTTCTTCGGCCAAGAGCCGCGTCGCGATGTGAACCCTGACGAGGCTGTGGCCGTTGGTGCTGCGGTGCAGGCGGGCGTGCTGGCCGGTGAGGTCAAGGACGTGCTGCTGCTGGACGTCACGCCGCTGTCGCTGGGTATCGAGACGCTGGGCTCGGTGATGACCAAGCTCATCGACAAGAACACCACGATCCCGACCAAGGCCTCGCAGGTGTTCTCGACCGCCGATGACAACCAGACCGCTGTGACCATCCATGTGTTGCAGGGCGAGCGTGATCGCGCGGCCGACAACAAGTCGCTGGGTCGCTTTGACCTCAGCGACATACCGCCCGCACCGCGCGGCATGCCGCAGGTCGAGGTCACCTTTGACATCGACGCCAATGGCATCCTCAACGTGTCGGCCAAGGACAAGGGCTCGGGCAAAGAGCAGAAGATCATCATCCGCGCGTCCTCGGGCCTGTCCGAAGACGAAATCAAGCGCATGGTGACCGACGCTGAAGCACACGCGGCTGACGACAAGAAGTTCCGCGAGCTGGTCGAGACCCGCAACAAGGCCGATGGCTTGGTGCACTCGGCAGAGAAGGCTCTGAAAGAGCTGGGCGAAAAGGTATCGATCGAAGATCGCAGCAAGGTCGAGTCGGCGATTTCCGACTTGCGTACGGCGCTCAAGGGCGAAGACCGCGAAGCCATCGACAAGAAGGCCGAAGCTTTGGCCATGGCGTCGGCCGGCATTGCGCAGCAGGCGGCCTCAGCCGAAGCTGCAGCCAGTGCCGGTGGTGGCGCTCAGCCGGAAGCAGGCGGTGCGGCACCGGGCCGCGACGATGTCGTCGATGCTGAGTTCGAAGAGGTCAAGGACAAGCATCAAGGCAAGACTTGATCGACGGTCTATAGACCCTTGCGTAAACAGGCCGCCGTGCATTTTAGAGTGCACGGCGGCTTTCTCTTAAGCGATCTGGCGAGTGGCAAGCATGGCAAAGCGCGATTACTACACTGTTCTTGATGTGGCCAAGGGCGCATCCGAGGCCGACATCAAACAGGCTTACCGGCGCCTCGCCATGAAGCACCATCCCGATCGCAATCCGGATGACAAAGGCGCCGAAGACAAATTTAAAGAGATCAAAGAAGCCTACGAAGTGCTCTCTGATGCCAGCAAGCGTGCCATTTACGATCAGCAGGGCCATGCCGGGTTGGAAGGCGGTCGCGCCTCAGGTGGCGGACATCCGGGTGAGGGCTTCAGCGACATCTTCGGTGATGTGTTCGGCGACATCTTCGGTGGCGGACGCGGTGGCGGCGGTGGCCGGTCGCAGGTGTTTCGCGGTGCCGATCTGCAATACAACCTCGAGCTCGATCTCAATCAGGCGGTGTTTGGCACCACGGTCGAGATCGACATTCCCAAGCTGTGTGAATGCGAGACCTGCAAAGGCTCTGGTGCCGCCAAGGGCAGTAACCCCAGCACCTGCGAGACCTGCAACGGCATCGGTCAGGTGCGGGTCACACAGGGCTTCTTTCAGTTACAGCAACCCTGTCCGCGCTGCCGCGGCAGCGGCAAGATCGTTAAGAACCCCTGCGACACCTGTCTGGGTCAGGGCCGGGTGCGCCGCACCAAGAAGCTGTCGGTCAAGGTGCCGCCAGGTGTGGACAACGGCGATCGCATCCGTCTGGGCGCAGAGGGCGAGGCCGGTCGTAACGGCGGCCCGCCTGGCGATCTGTACGTCGAAGTGCGGGTGCGCGAGCACGCCATCTTCGAGCGCGATGGTGAAAACCTCTCGTGCGATATCCCTGTCAGTTTTGCCACGGCGGTGCTGGGCGGAACGGTCATCGTGCCGACGCTCGATGGCCAGGTCGCGCTCAAGATTCCGGCCGAGACGCAGTCCGGGCGCGTATTCCGTTTGCGTGACAAGGGCGTCAAGCCGGTGCGCGGTTCTGTGCGCGGTGATCTGTTCTGCAAGGTCATGGTCGAGACGCCGGTCAAACTCACCAGTGAACAACGCGACTTGCTGAAGAAGTTTGATGAGTCTTTGCGTGGCGATGAAAAAGCCCATTCGCCTCGCGAAGAGAGTTTCTTTGAAGGCGTGCGTAAGTTCTTTGCTAACGCGGGCGGTGGCAAGTGACTTTGCGGGTCACGCTGATCGGCGTCACCGGTCGCATGGGGCAAGCGCTGTTGGCTGCGTTGCCGCAGTTTCCCCAGCTCACGCTGCATGCTGCGGTCACCAACGAAGGGCATCCGGATGTGGGCAGCCTGGTGCAGGGCATCGCCATCAGCACCGATCTGCCTGCAGCTCTGCAGGGCGCAGATGTCGCGATCGATTTCTCCAGTGCGGCCGTGGCCAGCCAGCATCTGCAGGCCTGCGCCAACGCCGGTGTGGCCTTGTTGATGGGCACCACAGGCTTGGCCGCAGAGGTGCAGGCCCAAATCGATGCCGCAGCACTGCGCATACCGGTGATCGTCGCCGCTAACACCAGCCTGGCCTTGAACGTGCTGCTGGCGCTGGTGCGCCGCGCTGCGGCAGCTTTGCCTGCTGACTATGACATCGAGATCTATGAGGCCCACCATCGCCACAAGGTCGATGCGCCTTCCGGAACGGCGCTGGCGCTGGGTAGGGCGGCTGCGGACGGTCGCGGCGTCAGCCTGCCGCAAGACATCGCGCCCACCGGCTCTGCCCCCGGGCCGCGCTCGCCCGGCAGCATCGGCTTTGCCGTGGTGCGGGGCGGTGACGTGGTGGGCGAGCATGACGTGCGCTTTCTGGGCCAGGGCGAGCAATTGCACCTTGGGCACGTGGCCACGGACCGCAGCATATTCGCGCGGGGAGCCTTGACTGGCGCCCTCTGGCTGGCTGCTCAGCCGCCGGGCCGTTACGAAATGTCCGACGTTTTGTCAATCAATACATAATTTAACAGCGCCTATTTAACGCAAAGTCAAGCTTTGGTGCGTGGTGCTAGCTGACGCGTCTTTATTGTGGCGGCCGGTCATTTTGCCGTGGACAGGACGGGCTCATCTCCTTAAACTTTTCCCGAATCCGTCACATTCCGTAACGGGTTAGTCCGCGCAAAGCGGGAGGGCGTTCCACAAGAACTCCTCCCGCTTTGTGCATCTACTCCTGGAAAGTCATGACCGATACTAAGATCAGCCGCTGCAGTCCTGCGGGGGTCGCTGAGTGACCGAGTCTGCGCTCTTGGCCTTGGCTGACGGCAGCCTGTTCAAAGGCCGTTCTATCGGTGCTCCCGGCATCACGACCGGCGAAGTTGTTTTCAATACTGCGATGACCGGCTATCAGGAGATCCTCAGCGATCCGTCCTATACCCGCCAGATCGTCACGCTGACCTATCCACACATCGGCAATACCGGCACCACCCCTGAAGACCAGGAGTCCGCGCACCTGGCTGCGGCAGGACTGGTCATACGCGATTTGCCCTTGCTGGCCAGCAACTGGCGCTCGACGCTGTCGCTGCCCGACTACCTGCGACGCGGCAATGTCGTCGCCATCGCCGATATCGATACCCGCCGTCTAACGCGCTTGCTGCGCGAAAAGGGCTCGCAGGCCGGTTGTATCGTCACGGGTGCCAACCCCGATCCGCAGCAGGCTATCGCGCAAGCGCAGGCTTTCCCCGGCCTGCAGGGCATGGATCTGGCCAAGGTCGTCAGCACCACCGAAACCTATCAGTGGAATGACGGTACGATTTCTCTAGATGGCGCCGCAGAGCACGCCGTACGGCCGATGCAGCGTCTGCATGTCGTGGCTTACGACTTCGGTATCAAGCGCAACATCCTGCGACTGCTGGCCGATGCCGGTTGCCGCATCACCGTGGTGCCGGCGCAAACGCCGGCTGC
>CAIVTJ010000202.1 GCA_903908825.1 uncultured Pseudomonadota bacterium
ATGGAACAGCAAAATCAGATCGAAGCGGACATTCAGCGACTGCTGACCCTCTATGCCAACCTGAACGACACCCGCCAATGGCAGGACGTTGCCGCCCTGTACACCGATGATGGCGTGATGGTACGGCCGGTGGCTGGCACTGCACCGATCACTGGCCGAGAGGCCATTTTAGCGTCGTTTCTGGCGCGCCCAGCCGACCGGCGCACCAAGCATGTGTGCTGCAATGCAGCGGTGCAGGTGCTCTCGCCCACCACTGCCACGGCCTATAGCGCTTACGTCATTTACTACGGCACGCTGGACGACAGCCACCCGCTGCCGCTGCTCGATAAAACGCCGCCGGTGCTGTGCGAGTTCAACGACCAGCTGGTGCTGACGGCCGAGGGTTGGCGGTTCGCCGAGCGTCACGGTCAAGCGCTGTTCCGGATGGCATGACACTCACCTATCGCCAAGTTCACTGGCGGTATGCACGGAAACGCCTGCTTCAGGCATTGCAAAACTGGGGTTGGTTTTTGCTGATCGCCGCAGCATTGCTTGGGCCAGCCTTGCCCGCAGCTGCCGTGTTTGTTGCACTGCCGCTGTTTTGGTCGCTGAGCCATCCGCTGTGGTTCGCACCCATACTCGCGGCGTGTGCATTGCTGTTGGCCTCGCAGATCGTCCTGTTAAAGCCGCTGCTGTGGCCTGCGCAATGGTCGCAGCAGCGTCGATCCCTGCCTCTGCCTGCCGATCTATTGTTGAGAATAGACAGCGAGATCGTGCTGTGCTGCGTCTTACCACTGTTGCTACTGCTTGGTTCCGGTCTGGTGCTGCTGATGGCACTACCCGCAACCGATGAATCGCCTAGTGCGGTCGCTGCAGGCGCAGGCTTTATGCTCTTGGGCCTCACATCGACCGGAATCTGCGTAGCCGTGCTGCGCTTGCTAGAAGCCTTAGAGAGCACCCCGGGCCACAGGTCCAAGCCTGAGGCCGAGGCCGAGGTCAACAAACCAGCGCGGCATTGGTTTGTTGATCTGATGCTATCGCCGCTGCAACGCGGATATGCCCCTAGTACCCGCCGGGCAATCGCTGCCGCGACAGCGACATTGCTCATCACGCTCATCCCGCCGCTGTATCACCTAGGTCCACCGGAAGGGTGGCTGATGCTGTATTCCCTACTCGCCCTGTTTTGGCTGGCACGAATAGACAAGCTGTCGCAGTTCGAGCTCAAACCGATTTTGGAGCAGTGCAAGCCCCTGCCCTTGAGCCTGACCCATATTGAGTGGAGCCGGCGCGCAGTCTGCGCCGCACCGGGTATTGCCGCCTTGACGGCTTGGTTGCTCTGGTTGCTCTGGTTGCAGACTGCACCCTTTAGGACCCCGGTACTCCTGAGCTACGTTGCCGTTAGCCTGATTGCTTGGGTTTTGCAGTTACAGTCCCGAAGCCTTCGAGACGGTGACAACGCGGCACGCTTGATGACCTCGCTGGGAATACAATTGGCCTTGGCCAGCGAGGTCCTGCCGTGAACCGTACGGAAAAAGATGCGTTACTGGATGTCCAGGGCCTGAACTTTGACTACGGGTCAAAGAACGTCATTCGCAACTTCAACCTGCTGACCACGCCCGGCGTCACTTGGCTATGCGGCGCGAACGGAAGCGGCAAATCAACAGTACTCAAATTGCTCGGGGGCGCACTGGAACCGCAGTCCGGGACCCGTTCGGTCGCCGGTTTTGATGCCGTACTGGCGCCGCTGCATTACCGGCGGGAAGTATTCTGGTGTGGTCCAGATGCCTTGGCATTCGAACACCTGACCGGGGCGGAGTATCTCGCATTCATTGCTAGCCTGTATCCACGCTTCCACAGCGCGGCACTGTCAAAGCACATCCACGGCCTTGGGTTGAGCAGCCAACTCGGTGTTCAGTTGGGCCAACTTTCTACGGGAACCGGGCGCAAAGTCTGGCTCGCAGCGGCGCTGACCGTAGGCACTGCCGTAATTCTTCTGGATGAACCATTTAATGCTCTAGATGAAGCATCAAAGGCATACCTGCGTAACCATATAAGCGATCAGGCTACCAAGACGACGCAATGCTGGATCATCGCCAGTCATGAGTCACCTTGTGAAAACAGTGCCGTAATGCAGCGTCTGGAGTTGAGCACACACACGACATGACACCGCAGCCTTTTTTGACCCGGACCGTGCCGTCGTCGTACAGCTGCCATGAACGAAAAGGCTCCATGCGGAGCACTTTTGTTTACGATGACCTCCCACGGTTGGCGGTTTGCAGAGCGTCACTGTCAAGCGCTGTTCCGGATGGCATGACACTCACCTATCGCCGGGTGCGCGATTGTCCAAGCGTAGGGGGTGAATAATGAAACCATTTTGTCTGCGGGCGGCGATGACCTTGGTGGCGGTCTTTGGGCTTTGCGCTTCCGCGGAAGACCTTGGACTTGCTCCCCTGGACCCACCCCAGCACGCTCCTTCCGGGGTTGAGCTTGCGCGTGGGGCATTTGTTCTGCACAAGTTCGCGCACGCGATCGGCCGGGAAAGCTACATCACTCACGAGGCAGTAGGCGGGCGCGAAACGACCGTGGATTTTGCCTTCTCAGACCGGGGAACCCAGGTGGTGCTGGCTGCGTCCCTGGCCTTAGCGCCGGACGGATTACCCTCAGTCTTCAATATCAAGGGTGATGTCGCCAGAGGAACATCTATCGACCGATCGCTGCTATTGGACGGGTCCATCTATCATGCTCGCGATCGCCAGACGCGCACCGACATAACGAAGCCGGACGGCCCGATCTTCGCAATCGCCGGCTACGCGCCAGTCACCTTCCAGATGCTGATGTTGCAATACTGGATTACGCACGGGCGTCCGGCCATTCTGCCAACCTTGCCCAGCGGAAGTGTCCGGATTCATGACCGCGGTCCAGACGTTTTTAATGTCGCTGGTCATCTCAGTCCCCTTGAGCGTTTTGAGGTCGAAGGTCTGGTTTGGGGTCGCGAAACTCTGTGGCTCGACGCCGATCAGAAGCTCGTGGCGGCGATCACCACAGATGCGGAAATGGATCACTTCGAAGCGATCCGAGAAGACTACGAGGGTGCACTCGGCGAGTTCATCGGACGGGCAAGTCAGGGTGCGGCAGCGTCACTTGCGCAGCAGGCGCAGGCCGCGGTGTCAGGCCCGCATCGCGATATCGCGCTGCTAGGAGGCGTCCTCATTGACGGAACAGGACGTACACCCATCCAGAATGCAGCGGTACTGATCCATGACGGCAAAATAGCGGCTGTTGGTCCGCGCAGTTCGGTGAGGATCCCCCTCGGAGCCTTGCGCGTTGATACCCGGGGCAAATGGATGTTGCCGGGTTTGTGGGATATGCACGCGCACTTCGAGCAGGTGGAATGGGGTCCGATCTATCTCGCTGCGGGCGCGACGACTGTTCGCGACTGCGGTAATGAGTTTGATTACATCACCGCAGCCCGCGACGCAATCACGCGCCACGAAGGCGTCGGTCCGCGTCTACTGTTGGCAGGTCTCGTCGATGGAACCAGTGACGTCACCGTCGGTGCCGTCACGGCCGACACCCCCGAAGAGAGTCGCACTTGGACTCGTCGCTATCACGCCGCTGGCTTTCAGCAGATGAAGGCCTATAGCTCGATCAAGCTCCCGGCCCTCAAGGCCATTGCCACAGAAGCCCATCGCCTTGGAATGACCGTTACCGGCCACATCGGCCTTGGCTATACCGCGTATGAGGCCGTGGAGGCCGGACAGGACCAGATCAACCACATCGAGTCTGTCGCCGAGATGATGGGTGATAGCCCCGAGGAGTTCCTGAAAGCAGTCGATCAGGGATCAGAACGCAGCCGCAAGGCGATAGCTTTTCTAAAAGCACACCACACCGTTATTGATCCCACCCTCACCATCTACGAGCTCAGACTGGCTTCAACCGCACACCCCAAAACGAGCATGGAGCCGGATGCCGTAAAAATAGCTGTGCAACTGCAGGGCACGCTACTGGACGTGGGGCCACCCAACGCCAGCAGCGCGCAGGACGAGGTGTTGTTTCAAGCCTTCCTGCGGCTGACCGGTGCGCTCCACCGGGCAGGGGTTCCTATCTTAGCCGGCACGGATCAGGGCATTCCTGGTTGGAGCTTGCATCGGGAATTGGAGCTCTATGTCCAAGCGGGCTTTACCCCCATGGAGGCCATCCAGTCGGCCACTGTCGTGCCGGCGAGAGCCATGGGTATGCAGGGCGAATCAGGGACACTTCAAAGGGGTAAGCGCGGCGATGTGATTATTGTCGGTGCCAACCCGCTGACCGACATTCACAACCTTCGCCGCGTTGAGCAGGTTGTGACGGAGGGGCGCACCTATCAAACTGCACCCCTCTGGCGCAGCGTCGGATTCACGCCCTGATGCGTTCTTCATCCCACACCGTTGAGTTCTATGAACAGCTGGAGCAGCTGCGGTCATGACACAACACGCTTGGGTAGAACTCTTGAACTTAGAGCTTGAGACCGACATCGGCACCTTTGGTCCCGATGACATCCGGCCTGATGCTCACCTGCTAGATCTGATCCTCAAAATTGATTCTGCTTTAGTGTTGATAAATGAAGACGGCATGAACCATGTGTTTGACTACGACCCGTTAGTGATCGAGATAGAAAAACTCGCGGCGGACGGGCACTACGAAACTCAAGAGAGGCTGATGACTCGTATTGCACAAGCGTGTGCCAATTGCCCTGAAATACAGACCATAGATATAAAGTTGCGAAAGACACCGGTTCGCAGAGGCAGCGGTAGTCTTGGCATCCGCCTGTCCCTGGATGAAAACGCCCTGACCGCACTGCGCAACGGCAACCCCTAAAGAATCCAGAACCGTCGGCAGTGTAATGAGTTATGAACTGGTCTGGTTTAAGCGGGACTTGCGCTGGCAAGACCATGCTGCTTTAGCGAAAGCCTCGCAACGCGGGCCGGTGCGCTGCGTATATATCGTAGAGCCAGAATTATGGCGGCAACCTGATGCAGCCTTGCAGCACTTTGAGTTTATCCGCGAATCGTTGCAGGCCCTTGATGACGCACTACGCTTGCAGGGCGGCTGCCTTGAGGTACACACAGGTGAACTGCCCGATGTACTGAGTCGCATCTGGCGAGATGCACACTTTCAGCAACTGCATTCCCACCAGGAAACCGGCAACCGCTTTACCTATGCCCGCGATCTGAGAGTTGGTGCATGGTGCCGGGAGCACAACATCAGCTGGCAGGAGTACCCGCAGTTCGGCGTGGTACGCGGGCTAAAAAACCGCAACCTCTGGCAGGCTGCTTGGCAGCGGCATATGACTGCACCTGTGCATCATGTCGGCGAATTGCGGTTTTGGCAGACGCCGTTTACCGGCATACCGCACAACGAATATTGCAGGCCCTCGGCTATACAGGCCCCTGTGCACCTGCAACACAACCCGCCTTTGCGCCAACGCGGTGGCCGTCCGTTGGCCATGGCCACCTTGAATAGTTTTTTGCGGGCGCGCAGCCTGGGCTATCGCGGGGGCATTTCATCTCCGTTATCTGCACCCGATGCGTGCTCGCGATTGTCTGCTTATTTGGCGTGGGGCTGCATAAGCATGCGCGAGGTCGTGCAAGGTACACGTGCGCACCTCGATCAAATGCCGTCACAGTCCGGGCGTCACCACGCGGGCTTGACGGCTTTTATCAGTCGCTTGTACTGGCACTGCCATTTTATTCAAAAGCTGGAGAGTGAGCCTGCGATTGAATGGCAGAACATGCACCGCGGCTACGACAGTCTGCGCGAGCACGATTTTAATGAAGCTCACTTTGAAGCACTCAAAAACGCACGGACCGGCTGGCCCATGGTGGACGCCTGCGTCGTCATGTTGCGCGAGACCGGCTGGCTGAATTTCCGGATGCGGGCCATGCTGGTTTCGGTAGCAGCCTACCCGCTGTGGCTGCACTGGAGGCCGGTTGGGGAATGGCTGGCTACGCAGTTTTTAGACTATGAGCCGGGCATCCACTGGAGCCAGATGCAAATGCAGTCGGGCACAACCGGCATAAACACCACACGCGTCTACAACCCCATCAAGCAGGCCCAAGATCACGATCCCGAAGGGCGATTCGTTCGACAGTGGCTGCCTGCGTTGCGGCGAGTACCGGACACGTGGCTGTTTGAACCTTGGCAGATGCCGCCCACTTTGCAGGAAGGCCTAGGCGTGTTTGTCAGTTCTGAAATGAGCACAGACCCGGGCAGCACTCTGGCACAACCCGTGGTCGACTTAGTCCAGGCCACGCGCACCGCCAAACAATTGCTGCACAGTCGACGCCAAACGGCAGAGGTTAAAGCAGGCAAAAAAGCGGTGATCGACAAACACGCTTCACGTAAGACCTTTGGCGTGCGTTCTACCGCCCGCCGCACCTCTCTCAGTGAGCCGATCGTCAAGCAGCAGATCGGTTTTGACTTTTAAGAGTGCCGAAGAAGACATGGCGGAGAGGGTGGGATTGTTCGCGGCTGCGCCGCTCATCCCTCGCTGACGCTCGGGACCGTCGGCACGCCTAGCGCGCCGACGTCCAGCGCCGCATCGCGGCGCTGTCGAACACCACGGTGCCCGTGGGTTCAAATCCATCACTGCAACCTGATCAAACAAAAAAGCCCCATGCGGGGCCCTTTTGTTTGATTTGGCGGAGAGGGTGGGATTCGAACCCACGGTGGGCGTTAACCCACGCCAGTTTTCAAGACTGGAGCATTCAACCGCTCTGCCACCTCTCCGGCGCGCGCGATTCTAGCAAACGCCGGAGCGAGCGTTGCATCCGTCAGTTCTTATAGATCTCGGGTGAGGCACCGGTCACGGTATAGGCCGCGGCACCCAAGCGCGTGGTCTTGCTGCCGATCTTCATCTGGCCGGTCACCCAGTACGGGGTAGTCAGCGACTTGAGCGTGAACGGCTGCGCAGGCACCACATAGACCACCTGATTGGGCGGCGGCGGCGGCATGTGTATGCAAGCGCCGTAGTACGGCACCAGAAAGAACTCGGTGACCCTGCCCTTGTCGTCCAGATTGATGGGCACGACATAGCCCGGCATGCGGATCAGCCGGCCGGCCAACGCCTCGTTGACGACAAAGGCCTGCGACTGCGCCAAGGCCTGACCGGGCGCTTCATCCAGAAAGTTGTGGCTGCTCGGTAGCGCCGGCGCGCCGGCGGCCGCGGCACGCTCGTTCTCGGGCAGCAGCTCGAGCCACTGCGTGTCTTGCGCCTTGCTACCCGCGCTTGCGCCTTGCACAGCCCAAGCCTGCCCGCCGGCTATGGCCAGCAGAGTCATACACAACAGCCCTGCCCCGCGAAACTGCTTCATCGCCCACTCCTGAAAACTAGACGCGTAAGGTCAGCCCGTCAGCCAGCGTATGGCGGTACGCCCGCCAACCCGGGATAGCTCCGACAAACAGCGCTGCAAAAACCACAGCGCAGCCGGTGATCAACTCGAAGGCCGTCAGCCCATTCCCTAAAAGATAAACACCAAACCGCGCTTCCAGCCAACCGGCCGCAAGCGCCAGCCCGCCATGCAGCGCTGCCAGCCCCAGCACAGCGCCGATCAGGCCGATAAGCGCCGCCTCACTCATCAACAAGGCAAACACCTGCTGCGGCCGGGCACCGACTGAACGCAGTATGGCCATCTCGCGCCGACGCTCGTTGAGACTGGTCAGCAGCGCAGTCAACAAGCCCAGCAAGCCTGCGAACACTACAAATGCGGCCACCACCAGCAACGCCGATTCGGCCACACCGGCGACTTCCCACAACTGCTGCAACGCCACACCCGGCAATATGGCCAACAGGGCCTCGCCCCGATATTCGTTGATGTCGCGCTGGATCTGAAACGTCGCCGTGCGATCACGCAGACCGACGATGAAGGCCGTCAGCGATTCGGGAGTCAGGTCGGCACCAGCCGCATCGTGCAGAGCCTCTAGCGTCTGCAAGCTCACGTGCACGGTGCGATCGGCCGGTGTGCCGGTGCGTTTGAGTATGCCGGTGACAATAACCGGATGCGCCGCATGCTCATTGAAAGAGCCCTCGCCTACACCATGGCTTAAAGTGATGGACTGGCCCGGCTTATAGCCCAGCGCCTCGGCCACTTCAGCGCCCAACACAGCCTCTGACAGTCCCTGGAAGATGCGGCCTTGGCCTAAGACCAACGGACGGTCACCGGCATAGCGGTAATGGGCAAAATAATCTTCGCTGGTGCCCAACACGCGGTAGCCACGATGCGAATCACCCAAAGCCAAAGGTATGGTCCAGGCCACCTGCGGATGGGCAGCCACTTTGCGATAGGTCGACCACGACACATTGGCCGTGGCATCGCCGAGACGAAACACCGAATAGAGCAGCAAGTTGACCGGCCCGCTGCGCGCACCGACGATGAGATCGGCATCGGAGATGGTATTGGCAAACCCGGTGCGCATATCGGTGCGGATTTTGTTCACACCCGCCAACAGCATGACGCTGACCGCGATGCCCAGCGCTGTCAGCAACACCGTGCCGCGGCGGTTCCAGAGACTCAGCCACGACAATCTCAGGATGATCATGCGTTCACCGCGTTGAGCTCTTGCAAGGACAGCTGCCGGTCGAACAGTGCGCCCAAACTGCGATCGTGGCTGACAAACACCAGCGTAGTGCCAGCGGCACGGCATTCGTTCATCAGCAACTGCAGAAAGGCTTCGCGCGCATCGGCATCCAGTGCAGAGGTGGGTTCATCGGCAATCAATAAGCCTGGTCTGCCGATCAACGCGCGCGCGGCCGCCACACGCTGCTGCTGTCCATGACTGAGCGCCATCACCGAGGACTGCTGCTGTATCGCTGCAGACAAGCCCAACTCGGCCAACAAGCGCCGCGCCTCAACCACCAGCGCCCTTTCGTCTGTGCCGACGCGCAGGCGACGCTCTGCGCTGAAGCGCAGCGGCAGCAGCACGTTATCGATGACCGGCAAGTACGGCAGCAGATTGAACTGCTGAAAGATGAAGCCGATGTGCGCAGCACGATAGTGATCGCGCTGGGCAGCAGACAGCGCAGTGAAGTTCTGACCCAACACGCTGACGCTACCGGAGGCCGCCTGCAAGACACCACCGAGTAAGCCGAGCAAGGTGCTTTTGCCACTGCCGCTGGGCCCGTGCAGGAATACCCGTTCGCCGCGCTGCACAGTCAAGGCCGTGATATCAAGCAGCGAGGGCTGCTGTGGCCAAGCGTAGCGCAGTTGCTGCAGTTGGATCGCCGGTGTGAGCTCAGCTGTCATGACAACATCATGCACCGGGCCATCAGGAACAGCCATTACTTGCCGCAACAACTCGTTGACAGGATCAATCAAACGCCTGAAATAAAGGCACTTTAGGGTCAGCTATCGGCTGTACAACAGTGCCTTCCGCGCTATGCTCGATGCAACCCCGCCCCTCATGGAGACCGTAGACATGACTTCAAAACCCCGTTCGTTTGCCACTGCTGGCGGCATTGCTGCCGCTGTGGCTCTAGCTCTGATGACCCACGCACCGCAGGCCCGTGCGCAGGCCAGCCCAGCCCTCAAACAAGCCGTGGCTGCCGGTGTCGATGCCAAAGCCAAACTCGTACAAGAGATGGTCGATTCGGTATTCAGCTTTGCAGAGCCGGGCTTTCAGGAGTTCAAGACGTCGGAGTACATCACCGGCATCCTCGAAAAGAACGGCTTCAAGATCACCCGTGGCGTCGCAGGCATCCCCACAGCATGGACGGCCACCTGGGGTGACGGCGGTCCGCTCATCGCGCTGGGCAGCGACATCGATGCGCTGCTGGGTCTGTCGCAATATCCGGGCATCAAAGACATCAAGCCCATGGTGCCCGGCGCTCCCGGCCATGGTGAAGGCCACAACTCGGGTATGCCGCTGATCGTGGCTGCAGCCTTGTCCACCAAAGAAGTCATGGAAAAGAACGGCATCAAAGGCCGTTTGATGGTCTGGCCCGGCGTGGCAGAAGAGCTGCTGGCGACCAAAGCGTTTTATGTTCGGGAAGGTCTGTTCAAGAACGTCGATGCGACCATATTCACGCACGTCAGCAGCGACTTCAGCACAGGCTACGGCCCGGGTGGCAACACCGGTCTGGTGTCTGTGGAATA
>CAIVTJ010000203.1 GCA_903908825.1 uncultured Pseudomonadota bacterium
CGGTAGTCCTCGGCCAGCCAGGGCGCGATGAAGTCCCACCAGTGCGCATGGGCCAGAAAGCCATGCAACAGCAGCACGGCCGGTGCGCCGGGCGGCCCGGGCCATTCCAGGTAGTGCAGGTCTATGCCAGTCGCGTTGCAGTGGCGCGAAACACCGGGCTGTGCGCTGGCGCGTTGCAGGAAGCTGTCAAAGCCCTGTTGCAGGGGATCGGTCAAGATTGACACCACGGGTGTTACGACGGGTTAATAGGTCGATGAAGTTCTCCATCATGCCACTCCTCACGCTGGCGCTGCTGCTGCCCGTTACCCCACTCACCGCGGTCGAAATCGCCGCCACTCCGCGCGCCGACAGTCTGCCGGTCACCGCTGCCAGCCGGCCGCAGCTGGCCGCCGTGCCTGCGGAACTGGCCGCGCGCGCTTACAGCGAAGAAGAGTTTCTGGTCAGCGGGACGGCCTCGCTGTACCAGTGGGGCGAGTCGCCGCAGCAGCCGGCCGTGGCCACCGGACAGCGGCAGCGTTGGTCGCTGCGCCTGCTGGTGCGGCGTCCGCAGCGTCCTGCGTTGGCCAGCGGCCGGGTCATCGTCGAGTTGCTGGATGCCAGCGGCGGCAGTGACAGCGCCCCGTTGTGGAACCTGTCCGGGGCACACTTCATGCGGCAGGGCGATGTGTGGGTGGGGCTTACCGTGCAGCGTGCCGGCCTTGCGGCCTTGCGCCGCAGCAATGCCACGCGTTATGCCGGCTTAAGTGCGCTGCCGGCTGTGGCTTGCGCGGCACCGGGCACACCGTCTGCCAGTTGGGACGCCATCGCCCAGGTGGGCGCTTTGCTGCGCAGCTCCAGTCGCGAAAATCCGCTGGCCGCTTACAAAGTGCGCCAGCTGCTGGCGGCCGGACGCGGCGCGGCTGCAGCTGATCTGGTGACCTATCTGCACAGCGCGCATGTGCAGCAGCGGCTGGGTAACGATGAGCCGGTCTATGACGCTTATCTGCTGGCGTCGCTGACGCAGGCGGCCGCGCCGGTCAGCGACTGTGCGCCTGCGCTGGCGGCCACTGATCCGCGGCAGCAGGTGCCGGCCGCCGATGCGCCGGTGGTGCTGGTCATGACCGAGGCTGACGTGGCTGCTGTGCCGGCAGTGCGCCTCAGCGATGGCGATGTGGCCGGTGCAGCACGCCGCCTGTACGAGATTGCCGCCGCCCCGGCCGGTGCGCCGCCGGCCACCGGTGCGTTGGCGCTGGCCGGCGACAGTGGCGCACCCTGCGTCGATGCGCCCAACACCTTCCCGACGGCGCTGGCCGTCAATGCTATCTGGCAGCAGCTGCAGCAGTTGCTGCACGAAGGCCAGCCGCTGGCGCAGGCTGCGCCGCTGCAGCGCGATGCCGGCGGCAAGTTGCAACGCGACCCGCGCGGCAATGCCTTGGGGGGTGTGCGTCTGCCGCCGCTGTCGGTGCCGCTGCTGGCCTTTGGCACGGGCGGACAGGCGCGTGATGGTTCGGCCGTGGCGGGGCGGCGTTGTGCGCTGGCCGGGACACAGCGCCGCTTTGACAGCACCGAGCTCAAGACGCTGTACGGCAACCGCGCCGCGTGGCTCAAGACCTATCAGGCGGCCCTCTCGCAGGCGGTGGCCGAGCGCTGGTTGCTGGAGCCCGATGCGGCTGTTCTAAAGACGCAGGCGGCAACCGCACCGGTTTTTTAAGCGCGCTTGCATCCAAACGCCATCGGGCCTGCGTCTCTACAGTCACAGGGCGCGCAATTCGCGCAGCCCGGCATCAGGAGAACGACATGCACATCGGTGGCGAATTAGTGGGCGTGGTTTTTTGGGTGGCGATCTTCGGCATCGTCGCGGTGAAGGTGTGGGGCAGCCGGTCGGCTGAACGCGAACGTCAGCAGACGCTGCGCGCAGCCATCGAGCGCGGCCAGCAGCTCGATCCGGCCATGCTCGAGAAAATCCTCGCCGG
Source organism: uncultured Pseudomonadota bacterium (assembly GCA_903908825.1). Lineage (GTDB taxonomy): Bacteria > Pseudomonadota > Gammaproteobacteria > Steroidobacterales > Steroidobacteraceae > ZC4RG30. The sequence goes on from CAIVTJ010000203.1 coordinate 1,953, forward strand.
CCAGACGCAGTCGCGCGGCTCGCCCTATGGCTTGCTGATCGGCGGCGTCGTCGTGCTGTTTGCCGGTGCGGGTCTGGCGCTGCTGGGTACGTTTGTGGGTACAGACGACCCGGAGGCCTTCAAGGGCCTGATGGGCTCGGGCGCACTCATCGGCATGGTCGGCTTGGGTCTGTGTGTGGCCTATGCGCTCAAGCGCCGTCTCGAGCGGCAGGCGGGTACGGCGTTGCCGCCCATCGACCCGGCTGCGTGACCGACGCGCGGCGCCCCGCAGCGGGCCTGCACTCGGCCGCCGAAGCGGTGGTCGTGGTGCTGGCTGCTGCCGGGGATGATGCGGCTTTTACCGAACTGGTGCGCCGTCGCCAGTCGCTGATCCGCAGTCTGCTGCGCCGTCTGTGCGGACAGGCGGCGCTGGCCGATGACCTCTCGCAACAGACCTTTTTGCAGGCTTGGCAGCGGCTGCACACGCTGCGCGAGCCGGCGGCCTTCGGCGGCTGGTTGCGGCAGATCGCCGTCAACACCTGGTTCAGCCATCTGCGCCAGCGTTCGCCGGCCGCGGTTGCCGCAGCGGTCGAAGTGGCGGAACTTGCCGACCCGCTACCGGTCGATCCTGCAGCGGCCCTGGATATGGACCGCTTGCTTGCACGGCTTAAACCGGCTGAACGCGTCTGCGTGGTGCTGGCCCATGTCGAAGGCCTGACCCATCCGGAAATCGCCGCCGCGACCGGTTGGCCGCTGGGCACGGTTAAATCGCACGTGCTACGCGGTACGGCGCAGTTGCGCCTGTGGCTGGAACCCTCACACTCGGTGCCCTTATGAACGAACACCAGAACGAGTCAGTGTTGCGCGCTTTGCGGCAACTGCCCGAGGTCGCACCCGACGAGGCCTTCGTGGCGGCCGTCAGTGCCCGCGTGCAAATCCGCCGCCGGCAGTTGCTCGGCCTGTATGCCGTGCTGGGTCTTGCCGGTGTTGTCGCGCTGGTTTTGCTGGCGCCGGCGCTGCTGGGTGTCGCCCAGGTGCTGGCGGTTGCGCCGGTGCGCGTGCTGCCCTGGCTGCAGTCAGCCCTGCTGTGGCTGCCGCCGCTGGGTGCCGTTGTCGCGGTGTCCGGCGTGCTGTGGACCTGGCAGCGCGCATGAAGCGGCTGTTTCTGGCTGCGCTGTGCCTGGCCGCAGCCGTGCTGCAACCGGGTTACGTCCGCGCCGATGAGCCCGAACTGGAAGAACTGGTGGTCCATGGTGAACAGCCCGGCCCGGGTCTGTGGGAGTTCCGGCAGGGAGACCACCACCTGTGGGTGTTGGCCACAGTGGTGCCGCTGCCGCGCGATCTGACCTGGCGCTCACAACAACTCGAGCGCGTGTTGGCGCAGTCGCAGCAGGTCATTGCGCCGGCTGCGGTCGACGTCAACATCGGCTTCTTCAAGGGACTGACCTTGCTGCCCTTGGCACTGCGTATGAGCAGCCTGCCCGACAAGCAGCGCCTGGCCGATGTGCTGCCGCCGGCCGTCTATGCACGCTGGTCGGTGCTGCGGCAACGCTATGCGCCCCGCGATGATGATCTGGAAACCCGGCGGCCGCTGTTTGCCGCCGCCGATCTGTATGACAAGGCTTTGGGGCGTGCCGGGCTGGAGCGGCGTACCGATGTCTGGAAGCAGGTCCGCAGTCTGGCCAAGGCGCAGAAACTCACCGTGCGCGAGCCCAAAATCGCGTTGACCGTCGAGGATCCCAAAGCCCTGCTGCGCGAGTTTGTGAACACGCCCCCGGCCTCCGATATCCCCTGCTTTGAGAGCCTGCTGACGCGCGTCGAGTCGCAGCTGCCGCTGATGCAGCAGCGCAGTCTGGCGTGGGCCAAAGGCGATATCGCTGCGCTCAAACAGCTGCAACTGGATGACAGCCAGAGTGCCTGCCTAAACGTGGTGACGGGCACGCCGCGGCTGGCGGCCCAGTATGAGGCCGCGCTGCGGCGCTGGAATCAGGAGTGGCTGCTGGCCGCAGAGGGCGCGCTGCTGCGCAACAGTTCATCGGTGGCGGTGCTGCCGCTGCGCGAGTTATTTAATCCCGGTGGCTTGGCTGCGCAACTGCGTGCGCGCGGCTATGAGATGATCGAGCCCGAAAGCCGCTGAGACGGTGCTTTGGGGTTGCGCCCTCTATGAATGAAGCAGACCACAATTGGAATCACATGCCGCGTTGGTGCTGGCTGGCACCCGTTGCTGCCGCGCTGTTTCTGCTGGGCAAGTACGCGCATCTCTATGCGGTCGATAACGCGTTAACCATCCCTCTGGCGGTGGTGTTGCTGGGCAGTGCGGTGTTTGCGGCGGTGCATCACGCTGAAGTGCTGGCGGTACGCATCGGTGACCCGTTCGGCGCCATCCTGCTGGCGCTGGCCATCACCATCATCGAAGTGGGTCTGGTGGTGTCGGTGATGCTGGGCGATTCCAGCGGCACCGGTGCGGTGGCGCGCGACACTGTTTATTCGGTGGCCATGATCGTGCTCAACGGCATCGTCGGCCTGTGTCTGGTGGTCGGCGGTGCGCATCACCATGAGCAGGCGTTTCGCGTGCAGGGCGCAGCGTCAATGATCAGCGTCATCACGGTGCTGGCGGTGGTGGCGTTGGTGCTGCCCAACTTCACACTGACCACGCCGGGGCCGACTTATGCGTCCAGCCAGTTGCTGTTCGTGTCGGCCATCTCGCTGGGCCTGTATGGCCTGTTTATCTTTGTGCAGACCGTGCGTCATCGCGCCGACTATCTGGCGACCGGTGAGGCGCCGGCTCCCGCCCAGCTTGCGCACACGCTGCCCGGGCCGCGCATCACCGTGCTCAGCGCGCTGCTGCTGATCGTCAGCCTGCTGGTGGTCATCTTCCTGGCCAAGACACTCTCGCCGCTGGTCGAGTTGGCCGTGTTGGGTGCAGGTCTGCCGCTGTCAGTGGTCGGTGTGGTCATCGCCGCGGTGGTGCTGTTGCCCGAGGGGATGAC
>CAIVTJ010000204.1 GCA_903908825.1 uncultured Pseudomonadota bacterium
GTGGCACCGACGAGCCGGCATTCACGCCGGCGGCATCCATCTGCGTGGTGTCGGGCAAAAAGCCGTTTTCGAAGCGGATGCACGGCGTGCCGGTCGCGCGCGCGGCCAGCACCACGGCCATGACATCGACGGCATTACCACCCCACACGCACACCACCGCCGGTTGCCAGCGCTGCAGCAAGGCCAAGGTAAAGCGGTAGTGGGCGCGCGCGGCAAACCGGTACAGCGCGCGATAACACGCGAGACGCCAAGGCCCGTAATCCGGGCGGGCACGCTTGCGCCGCAGGCCATAGTCGATGATGGCCTCGACGGTGGCGGCCGGCACCGCAGCAGGCCACAGCGCTACACCCACACGGCGCACCAAGCACTGCAAACCCGGCAAGGACGGGTCGGGCAGCTGCGCCGCCAGCGTCGCAAAATAGCGGCGCACCCGCGGCGAGTTATACAAAAACAGTACGCGATGCATTTGCGGCGCACGCTATCACAGGCGGTATATAGTCGGGCCATGATCCCTGTGCTACTGCTCATGCTGATCACCGGCGCGGCCTTTGCGCTGACTCATAGCGGCTGGCTGATTACCGCGCTGTTTGTCATGGCGGTGCTGACGCTGGCCTACCGCCGGCTGTCGCTGCTGGCCTTCACCGCCACCTTCACGCTGCTGCTGCTGGCCTATACCGAACTGGGTCATCCCGCCGGCGTCTGGCAAACACTGCTGTGGCTGATGCTGGCCGCGCTGTGGCTGCTCAACATCAAGCCGCTGCGCCGGCAGCTCATCTCGCAGCCGTTTTTGGCCACCTATCGCAAGCTGTTGCCGTCCATGTCGGCCACCGAGCGCGAGGCGCTGGCGGCCGGCACCGTGTGGTGGGATGGCGAGCTGTTCACCGGCAAGCCCGACTGGGACAAGCTGCTGGCCACGCGCCCGGCGCAACTGACCGCAGAAGAGCAGGCTTTTCTCGACGGCCCCTGCGAAACACTGTGCGCCATGGTCGATGACTTTGATGTCACCCATAAGCGCGGCGACTTGCCGCCCGAGGCCTGGGACTACATCAAGCAGCAGGGTTTCTTTGCGCTGATCATCCCCAAGGCCTATGGCGGCTTGCAATTCGGCACTTACGCGCAGTCGTCCATACTCATCAAGCTGGCCAGCCGCAGCATCACGCTGGCCTCGACCGTGGCCGTGCCCAACTCACTGGGCCCGGCCGAGCTGCTGGTGCACTACGGCACTGAAGCGCAGAAAAACCACTATCTGCCGCGATTGGCGCGCGGCGAAGACGTGCCCTGCTTTGCGCTGACCAGCCCCACGGCAGGCTCGGACGCCGCGTCCATCACCGACACCGGCGTCGTGTGTCACGGTGTGTACGAAGGCCAGACGGTGCTGGGCATACGGCTGAACTTCAGCAAGCGCTACATCACCCTTGCACCCATCGCATCGGTCATCGGCCTGGCCTTCCGTTTGTTCGACCCCGAGCGTTTGCTGGGCGGCGAAGTCGACATCGGCATCAGCTGCGCACTGCTGCCGCGCAACACGCCCGGCATCACCATCGGCCGCCGGCATTTTCCGCTGAACATTCCGTTTCAGAATGGCCCCATCCAAGGCCGCGACGTGTTCGTGCCTGTCGATTGCCTGATCGGCGGTGTGGCCATGGCCGGCAAGGGCTGGCGCATGCTCATCGAACAGCTGTCTGTGGGCCGCTGCATTTCGTTGCCGGCCAGCGCCACCGGCGGCGCGATGGCCGGTGTGTGGACCACCGGTGCCTATGCGCGCATCCGCAAGCAGTTCAGCATTCCGGTCGGGCGCTTTGAAGGCATAGAGCAAGTGCTGGCGCGCATGGTCGGCACCACCTACATCATGGATGCCGCCCGCACGGTCACCACCGGTGCCATAGACGGCGGCGAAAAGCCCGCGGTGCCGTCAGCCATCCTCAAGTACCACATCACCGAGATGGGCCGGCAGATGGCCAACGACGCCATGGACGTGCATGGCGGCAAGGGCATCATGCTCGGCCCGAACAACTACCTGGCGCGCGCCTGGCAGGCCACACCCATCGGCGTCACCGTCGAAGGCGCCAACATCCTCACGCGCAACCTGATCATCTTCGGGCAGGGCGCCATCCGCTGCCATCCGTTCGTGCTGCGCGAGATGGAAGCTGCGCGCGACAGCGATGTGCGGCGCGGCGTGGCGGCCTTCGATGACGCGCTGTTCGGCCACATCGGCTTTGCCATCTCTAATTCCGTGCGCTCTTTGGTCATGGCGCTGACGCTGGCGCGCTTTGAGCCGGCACCGGGCAGCGGCCCCGAACGCCGCTATTTCCAGCACATCGAGCGCTTCTCGGCCTCGTTTGCCTTTGCCACCGACGTGGCCATGCTGACGCTGGGCGGCTATCTCAAAAAGAAAGAAAACCTCTCGGCCCGGCTGGGCGATGTGCTGTCTTATCTGTACATGGCCTCGATGGTGCTCAAGCGTCACCATGACTGCGGCCTGCCGGCGGAAGACCTGCCGGTCGTCCAGTGGGCCTGCCGCAGTCTGCTCTATAAGGCGCAAGAGCAACTGCACGACTTCCTGCGCAACTTCCCGGTGCCGCTGCTGGCCGGCTTTATGCGACTGATGATCTTCCCGCGCGGCCGCACGTACTTTGCCCCCGACGACCGCTTGGGCGCGCAGCTGGCGCAACTGGCCCTGACCCCCAGCGCCACCCGCGAACGTCTGTGCCGCGATGCCTATCGCAGCCCGGCCGGCAACAATCAGCTGGCCTTGCTGCAAGAAGCCCTGCTGATGAGCGCCGAGGCCGAGCCGCTCGAGCGCCTGCTGCGTGAGCAGGGCGTCAAGACCGGCCGCATCACAGCGCTGGACCTGCCCACACAAATCGCCCAGGCGCAGGCGCTAGGTCTGCTCACCGAGGCGCAAGCGCAATGGCTGATCGATTACGATAAGCGCGTAATGCATCTGATCAACGTCGATGACTTTGCGCCGCACGAGCTGGGCGCAGCCCCCGCCAACCCTGGAGTGCCGACACCATGACCCACACCTCTTCCCGCCTGCTGCTGGCCCTGCTGCTGGCCATGGCCGTGCCTGCTGTTCAGGCCCAAGGCCTGCCGCGTACCGCTGCGCCGGCCAACGCCAGCGTCTATCTCATCAGCCCTGCCAACGGCGCCACCGTCAAAGGCCCGCAAGTCACCGTGGTGTTCGGCCTCAAGGGCATGGGCATCTCGCCGGCCGGCATGAAGATGGACAGCACCGGCCATCATCATTTGCTCATCGACTCAGAGCTGCCGGCTGATCTGAGTGCGCCCATCCCGGCCAACGACAACAGTGTGCACTTCGGCAAGGGCCAGACCGAAACCACCATCACGCTGAAGCCGGGCAAGCACACCTTGCAGCTGCTGCTGGGCGATCACCTGCATGTGCCGTTCAACCCGGTGCTGGCCTCCGACAAGATCACCATCACGGTCACGGAATAACGCGCTCACGGCATAGCGCGGCCGCGCATGTATCTGTCCTTCTACGGGCTGGTCGAGAAGCCGTTCTCGATCACCCCCGACCCACGCTACCTGTTTCTCAGCGGCCGGCATGCCGAGGCGCTGGCGCATCTGGTCTATGGCATCGATGAAGCCGGCGGCTTCATCCAGCTGACCGGTGAAGTCGGCACCGGTAAGACCACCATCATCCGGTCGCTGCTGGCGCGCCAGCCCGATAAAGCCGAGATCGCGCTGATCTTAAATCCGCGCATGGCCGCGGCCGAGTTCATGCTGACGCTGTGCGAAGAGCTCGGGATTCTGGTGCCCGACAGCGCCGAAACCAGCGTCAAAGACCTCATCGATATCCTCAACCGCTATCTCTTGCGCGCCCACAGCGAAGGCCGGCGCGTGGTGCTGGTGGTCGATGAAGCGCAGACGCTGGCACCCGAACTGCTTGAGCAGGTGCGGCTGCTGACCAACCTCGAGACCGAAACGCAGAAGCTGCTGCAGATCATCCTGATCGGCCAACCCGAGCTGCGCGAACTGCTGGCGCGCAACGACCTGCGGCAACTGGCGCAGCGCGTCACCGGCCGCTATCACCTGGACCCGCTGTCGCGCGATGAGACCAGCTCGTACATCAAGCACCGCTTGCGCATTGCAGGTGCCACCAACGACATCTTCACGCACAGCGCGCTGCACGAGCTGTACCGGGTCAGCGGCGGCGTGCCGCGCTTACTCAACATCATCGCCGACCGGGCCCTGCTGGGCGGCTTCAGCAGCGATCGCCATCTGGTCGGGCCCGATCTGGTACGGCGTGCGGCCGCCGAAGTCTATGGCCGGCGTGTGCTGCCGGCTTGGCTGCCTTGGGCCATCGCACTGCCCAGCCTGGCGCTGGTGGCTGCGGCAGTGCTGCTGGCTTGGCCCAGCGGCGACAGTCGCACTGTGGCCTCGGGCACGCCCGCTACGACCACCGCCAACCCGGCAGCAGCGGCCGGCGCAGTGCCTGCTGCAACGGCTGCTCCCAGCGCAGCGGCCGCCACAACACCGGCAACGGCCACCGCGGTCAGCGCCACCGCCGATCTGCCCGGCGCTCTGGCTGCGCCGCAGGCCCGCACCAGCACCGACGACGCGTGGTGGCGCTTGTTGCAGCTGTGGCAGGCCCGCTATGTCAGCAGCGGCGAAGACGCCTGCACCCAAGCGCTGCGTCAGGGTCTGGAGTGTCTGGCGCAGCGCGGTTCGTTCGCAGCCCTGCGCGGCTATAACCGGCCGGCCATCCTGACGCTGCGCAGTGGCAGCCAGACGCACGCGGTGGTGCTGACCCGTCTCGATGACAGCAGCGCCCAGCTGCTCCTGGGCCAAGGCACACTGACCGTGCCGCTGGCGGCCTTGCAAGCGCTGTGGAGCGGCGATTTTGTGCTGCTGTGGAAACCCGGCAGCCTCGACACCCGGCCGCTGTCGCTGGGCATGAAGGGCGAGCCGGTGCGCCAGCTGCGCGCCCGTCTGGCCAGCTGGCAGGGGCAGCCGGTCGACAAGGGTGGCAGCGCCTATTACGACGAATCTCTGCAGACTCGGGTGCGCCAGTTTCAGCAGCGCAATGGTCTGCCCGCAGACGGCATCGCCGGGCTGCAGACCCAAGCCATGCTGGATGCCGCCTTGCCGCAACCGGGTACGCCTGTCCTGACCCCTCTGCCGGGAGAGCGCTGAATGTCCCTGATCCTCGATGCGCTTAAAAAGTCCGAGCTCGAACGCAACCGGCACACCGGCCCGGGCCTGCATGAAGTGCGCATCGCGCCGCCGCCGCAGGGCCTGCCGCTGTGGGGCATCGTGCTGGGAGTGGTGCTGCTGGCCAATCTGGGGCTGCTGACCTGGCTGGTGGCGCGGCCGTCGCTGCCGGTCAGCGCCGCAGCGGTGACGGTAGCGCCCGCCCTGCCCGCACCGGCGGTCGCCGTGTCGCCGCCGGTCCAAGCCGCCAGTGCCACCGGCCTGACCCAGATCGTCGACCCGCTACCGGCCACCGCGCCCTCGGTGCTGCCCGACCCGGCCACTGCCACCACGCCCCTGCCCATGGCCGGCTTTGACCCGGCACCGGTCGCCTATAGCAACCAGCGCACAGCCGCTTTACCGCCGCGCGGCACACCCGAAACCCCTGCCGACCGCAGCCTGCCCAGCTATCAGGATCTGAACGCCGCCGGTGCCAACCTGCCGCCGCTGCGCCTGAGCCTGCACGTGTATGACCGCGAGCCGGCGCTGCGCTATGTGCTGCTGAACTCGACCCAGCTGCACGAGGGCGAGTCGACACCCGACGGTCTGCGCCTGGAGCGCGTCACTGAAAACGGCGTCATCGTCTCCTGGCGTAACCGCCGCTTCAGCCTGTCGACAAGCGAGTAAGCGCCTCACCGGTGACGCGGAAGGTGGTCCATTCGTCCATGGGCCGGGCGCCCAGCCCCTTATAAAACGCTATGGATGGCGCGTTCCAATCGAGTACCGCCCATTCCAAGCGGCCGCAACCCTGCGCCACCGCCAGCCGCGCCAACTCGACCAGCAACTGCCGGCCCAGGCCGCGGCGCCGGTAAGCCGGCTGCACATACAGGTCTTCCAGATAAATGCCCGGGCGGCACAGGAAGGTCGAGTAGTTATAAAAATACAGCGCAAAGCCGCGCACCACACCGCCGCACTGGGCCACCAGCGCCCAAGCACGCGGTTGCGGCGCAAACAAATGCGCCGACAGATCGGCGACGCTGCCGATGAACTCATGGCGCAAGTGCTCGTAATCGGCCAGCTCACCGATGAGGGCATGGATAGCCGGGGCATCGTCCGGTGTGGCCGGACGCAAAATCACCGTGTCATCTGACATAAATTGAACCTTACTGCAGCGTGAGAGAACCCTTGTGAGGACGTTGGCGACCTGGATCACAGACACTTGTGACGCCAGACAGCAAGGTAGGCGGGCCGAGTCACGTCCGTAAAGGGTTGCCGCATTGTCTGTCCGTATTCTCATCCTTGCCAACGATCCGCAGTACAGCCGTTGGCTGCAGCATCGTATCGAAACCTTTGGTGGTGCCTTCACGGCGCTGCTGCGGGATCTGGCGTCGGTGCACAGCGGCGCACGCAATCTCACCCGCCTGGATTGCGACCTGCTGATCGCCGTGCTCGATTTTCGCATCAACGAAGATGAGTCCTCTGCAGGACTGCTGTGGCTGCGCGACACCGTGCGCAGCACCGATGCACCACCGCTGCTGGTGATCGCCGAAAACGGTGATGAACTCTCTGCCGTGCAAGCGCTGCGCATGGGTGCCACCGATTATCTGCCGCGCACACTGCTGACGGCTGACCGGCTGGTCAGTTGCCTGCACCGCTGCCTGGTGCCGACCATCGCGCCCTTGGGCAATAACGGTCTACCGCGCGACCTGGTCCCCGGCTATACGCTGCTCAAGAAACTGGGCGAATCAACCCGCGCTCAGGTCTTCCTGGCGCATAGCACAGCGTTGGGACGCAACGTGGCGCTGAAGGTCAGCCGCGATGCCAATGACGCGCTGAGCAACGCCGCCTTTCAACGTGAATATGCGGCCATCAAGCTGCTGCGCCATCCGGCTGTGGTCGATATCTATGACCATGGCGTGCATGAAGGGTGCGAATACATCGCCATGGAATACTTCCCTTGCGGCGATCTGCGTGCGCGCCTGCAAAACCCCATCTCGGTGCCGCAGAGCTTGGATTACCTGCAGCGCATCGCCACGGCGCTGGCTGTAGTGCATCGCGCCGGCATCGTGCATCGCGACCTGAAGCCACCCAACATCATGCTGCGCGAGAACAGCCAAGCTGTGCTGATCGACTTCGGTCTGGCGCGCAATCTGCAAAACGAAGCGCAGTGGACACAGGTCGGCACGCTGCAGGGCTCGCCTTACTACATGAGCCCGGAACAGGCCCAGGGCCTGCAACTCGACGGCCGCAGCGACCTCTATGGGCTGGGCATCATCCTGTTCGAAATGCTCACCGGCTATCGTCCGTTCACCGGTTCGACCGCTGTGGAAGTACTGCAGAAGCACCTCGATGCGCCGCTGCCGGTACTGCCCGCAGAGCTCGCACACCATCAACCCCTGATCAATGGCTTGCTCGCCAAGGACCCGTCCGATCGCTATGGCAGCGCGGATGATCTGTTGCGGGCTTTGGCGGTCGCTGCATGAATACCCATACTCGCGTAGATATCCACGCTTCCCGGTTGCTGCATCGCCTCGATGACGCACTGCTGCTGGTGGGCCCCGACCTGTGCGTGCGTCAAGTCCTGACCCAGGCCGCTTATGCGTTGGGCGGCGTTGGCGTGAGCCGCCGCGAACTGGTCGGCCTGCCCTTGTCGCAAGCGTTGGCGACACTGCTGGCACCCAAGGCGCTGGCCAGTCTGATCGAGCAGATCAGCGCGCTAGCCGATTCGCCTGGTGAATCCCTAGACACCTTGCGCGGCGTGGAAGGCGCTGCCACCGCAGCGCTGCGCGCCGCCGGACTCACCCGCTATTACGACATCTGGATGCAGCCGTATATCGGCGATGAAGGTTTGACGCTGCTGCTGGGTCTGCGCGATGTGACCGAGCGACTGCGCCTGGCGCGTGAGTTGGAATCGGCCCGTCAGGCCCATGAACTGGCCTTGGGCGTGTTGCGCGCCGAGCCGCAGGCGCTCGAAGAGTTCATGGCCGAAGCCTTACAAGGCATCTCGCTGCTGCATTCACTGGTCAAGATGCCGGCGCGCAGCGAATCGGCGTTTCGCAGCAAGCTCAGCCGCATTGCCGATGAAGTGGAGTCCTTAGCCAAACAGGCCAGCACCGTGCGTCTGAGCAGCATCAACCGCTGCGCCTTGGCACTGGTGAACGACATTCAGGCAGTGCTGCAACAAGCTGCCGTCAGCGGCGACGATTTTCTGCCCTTGTCGGTCAGCCTTGACGAACTGTTCGTGCAGATCAACAACACCGGCCGGCTGGCCGAACAGCGCGCCGGCCGCGCGATAAGCAATGAGCGTGCAGACGTCACCGGCAGCTATCGCACTTTGGCTGACTGGTCAGCAGACCTCGGGCAGCGCCTGCAGATACTGGTGGACCGCTTCGGCCTGCAAAGCCAGCACAGCGCCGATCTGGCTTTAAACGGGCTGCAGCAGGTTCCCGAAAACCAGCAGCGCAACGTCGAAAGCATTTTGGTGCAACTGGTGCGCAATGCCATCGAACACGGCATCGAAACCGCAAGTGTGCGATTAGCTGGCGGCAAGAGCGCCAAGGGCCAGATCAGCGTCGAGTGCACAGTGCGCGCCGGTCAAGGCTTGCAACTGGACATCCGTGATGACGGCTGCGGCTTTGACCTGAACCTGATCCGCCGTCTGGCCATCGAACAGGGACTGGCAACAGCAGAAGAACTGGATAACGCCCAGCCCGACGCCATCAGCAATCTGCTGGTGCGTCCGGGCTTCAACACAGCAGGTTTGGTCAGCGACAGTGGTCGCGGACTGGGCATGGAGTTCCTGCGTGAACTGGTGCTGCGCATCGGCGGGCAGATCAGCGTCAGCAGCCAACCCGGCCAGCAGACGCACTTAAGCGTAGCGCTGCCCGAACAGGCGGCCGACGAAGCGCTGATCGAAACGCAGCGCGTCGCTTAACAGCTAACCGCTAAGGTTTAAGCCTGCAGCGTGAACAGACGCAGACGGCCATCGGTCTGCGCGACAGCCACGCGCTTGCCATCACGCGACCAACTGATGCGACCGATGGGTGCATCGAGCAGTTGCACATCCAGCGGTGCTTCGACGTCGGCACGTTGCGACGGACCCGGCCGCCACAACACCAGACGCCAATCCCGACCGCCCGACACCAGCCAAGCCCCTTCCGCCGCAAACGCCAAAGCCTCTATGCGTTCGGCGTGGGTGCGCAGCTGCAGCGGCTCTGTGCCTTCGGGGCCTTTGCCGGAAAAATCCCAGA
>CAIVTJ010000205.1 GCA_903908825.1 uncultured Pseudomonadota bacterium
CCAAGCGGTCGCCCGTTCGCTGGAGCAGATGGACTTCGCGCCGCCGTTCCAGATGGGTCACCCGATGGCCTTTGAACTGGCCAACAAGATCGTCGAGATCGCCCCGGAGGGCATGGACCATGTGTTCTTCGTCAACTCGGGCTCTGAGGCCGTCGAGTCGGCGCTGAAGATCGCACTGCAGTACCACCGTCTGCGCGGCGAAGGTACGCGCACCCGCTTCATCGCCCGTGAGCGCGCCTATCATGGCGTGAATTTCGGCGGCATGTCGCTGGGTGGGATGCCGCCCAACCGCAAGGCTTGGTCGCCGGTGATGACCCCCGGCGTCGACCACCTGCCCCACACCCATGATCTGGCCCGCAACGCGTTCAGCCGCGGTCAGCCCGAGCATGGCGCCAACCTGGCCCTCGAACTTGAGCGTCTGGTGACCCTGCACGATGCCAGCAACATCGCCGCCGTCATCGTCGAGCCGGTAGCCGGCTCGACCGGCGTGCTGGTGCCGCCCAAGGGCTATCTGCAGAAGCTGCGTGAGATCTGCACCAAGCACGGCATTCTGCTGATCTTCGACGAAGTCATCACCGGCTTCGGTCGCGTCGGTGCGCCGTTTGGCGCACAGCAGTTTGAGGTCACGCCGGACATCATCACCATGGCCAAGGGCCTGACCAACGGCTCGGTGCCGATGGGCGCGGTACTGGTGCGCAAAGAGATTTACGACGCCTTCATGACCGGCCCGGAAGCGGCCGTTGAGCTGTTCCACGGCTACACCTACTCGTCACATCCGACCGCCTGTGCGGCGGGCCTGGCGGTGCTGGACATCTACCAGCGCGATGGTTTGTTTGACCGTGTGCGTGAACTGGCGCCCTACTTCGAAGACGCGGTGCACAGCCTCAAGGATCTGCCCGGCGTTATCGACGTGCGCAACTATGGCTTTATGGCAGCGGTTGAATACGAGCCTTTTGCCGGCAAGCCCGGTGCGCGCGGCTTTGACACCTTTGTGCGCGCCTTTGAGGCCGGCATTCTGGTGCGCGCAGCCGGTGACATCACGGCGCTGTCGCCGTCATTCATCATCGAGAAGGCTCAGATCGACGAACTGGTCGACAAGCTGGGTCAAGTGATCCGCGCCACCGTGGTGTGACGGACGCCAGGCGCTTGCTCTGCAGCCGCCTGTGCAGCACCCATAAAAAAAAAGGCCCGACGCTTGCGCGCCGGGCCTTTTGCTTTAGCCGACTTACGTCAGGCCGCAGTGCTTACTCGGAGGCCCAAGGCAGGGTCGTCGAGATGCTGGCCACCACGCGCGAACCGCTGGAGAAAGGCTTCTTGTGGCCCGGATCCGGCAGGTCATGGCCGTCGATGAACGCCACACCGAAGGTGACGTTGCTGACGGTCTTGGTCAGACCGGCCGACCAGTCGAAGTAGCCCGCGTCATAGGCATCATCCCAGTACTTGCCGGCGCTATAGCCTGCATGCAGCACCAGCGACATGTCCCACACCGCCGGGAGGGTGCCCGTGGTCGAGATATAGAACGCCGGGGTGTTGCCTGCCGTGCTCTTACCGCCGAAATCGGGGCTGTAGAACAGCTTGGCGTTGAACCAGTCACGGGTCACGCCGGCGTAGACTTCACCGTAGTTAAAGTCGCTGCCGGACTTCTGGTAGGTGTAGTACACCGCGCCGAAATCATAGGCAAAGCCCTCTTTGGCATCGCCAAAGGTGTAGCCAGCCGACCAGTCGAGCTCGAGCTTGGGGTCGCCCGCGCCGAACTTGATGTTGCTGCCCCAAGCGCCGACATAGAGTCCCGAGTCAAAGGCATAGGTGGCACCCAACTGCACAGCCGCCTCGTTGGCTGTCTGGGTGACGCCGCGGAAATCGTAGTCGGAGACCACAGCGGGGGTCACCGTAAGGCCGGCCTGAGCCGAACCGGCAGCAGCGACCAGCAGGGCGCCGGCCAGGAATACACGCGACTTGATCATGAAAAACTCCTCGGGGAATAGTTGTAAAAGTCCCACGGATTTAGAATGCAAACACCGTACCAAAGGTGGACAAAGCGCCTGATGTGTACCGGCAGATGTCCGCGCCAAAACCTAGGAACCAGCGCAGGTTAGCAAATCAAGGCTTTGAAATATATAAGTAAAAATAGCTACTCGTTGTCGGGGGAATGGCTGAGAACCACGCTGCCCGGCAAGACACCCGGGCGCATGGTGCACCCGCACAGGGCTAAACATTTTTACAACAGCGCGCCAAAATCGCGCACTGGATAGGGCAACCAACGATTTCAAGACGGTAAATCAGTGGCTTAGCGATCGCACCATGCACAAAGATGAGGCGCTTAATTTGCACCATCTTGGTGCTTAACATCAAGCGGTGCTGGCCAAGCGACCAGGCCCTGCCAATCGCCCGCCGCACGGGCCAGTGCGGCCCGGGCCCGCCAGTAGTCACGCAAATAGCCCAAGGCCTGCTCTTCAGCCGCCAGGTTGGAAATCCGCAGGTGCAGGCGGCCCAAGTCGCCGGGATCGCTGGTGACAAAACCATAGGTCAACAGCCACTGCTGGCGCGGCAGCACCTCATCGCGATAGCGTTCGACCAGACTGCGGGTGGCGGTCAATTCGGCCTGATGGGTGCGCAACTGGGTGCGGGCCGCCAGCACCAGCGACTCGGTCGTACGCAACGCGCCGCGCAGCTGCG
>CAIVTJ010000206.1 GCA_903908825.1 uncultured Pseudomonadota bacterium
ATGCGGCAGAACGCCGGTAATTTCGAGACGTCCATCGGCGGGCCCATGCCATTGGACGGTAGACGCAGCGCACCAGCGGCGACCTCTTCAGCCAACGTGACCGTGACCTGCGGCAGTTGCAGCGTCTGCGCCAACGCAGCGCAGCGGCCTGCAGCCGGTGACGCACCAGCCTGGGCCTGGGCAAGCGGCGCGTGCAACACAACAGCCGCTGTAAGCAGTGCCGTACCGGTCAACGATGCCAATCGATGGTTCATGAACAGACTCCGTTTAAGTAAGTGCAGGATCAGCGACAAGAGAAGCTGCGCTGATCCTCAGGGTCTCCGCTGTCAAAGCGGGCCACCTTCGGATAAGAACACAAGGGACGCGTACGACCCGGGAAGGCAGTGCCTTTGGCGACAATCCGATCGGGCGCGTGATCGTGCTCGACCCAGTCCTGGATCACCGACAGCACATCAAACTGATAGGTTGAACGACCACCGCCGCAATGGGTCATGCCGGGTACCAGAAACAAGCGCGCCCAATCCTGCGGGCCTTCGGACTGTCGTGGCGTGAGTTGCTCATACCACTGCACCAGCGAACCGGTGGACATCGCCTGATCAGACAGCCCGTGATAGACCAAGAGCTTGCCACCATGGCCGGCGAAACTGCTGTGCTGGGTACCATTGGCATCATTAATAGCCGCAGTCTCGGCTGTGCGGACGACGTCGCGATCGAAGTCAAAGCGCAAGGGATCCAGCATAGGATCAGCTGGCGTCACCGAGAAGTTGCGCAGCGTATCGGCGCCCAGTGTTGCATTGGCAGGCAGGCCACTGCCGTTACCCAGATGCATGGCCCGCCAAGCCGGCAAAGCGATGCCCGTGTCATAGGGAAAGCTGCCATACAGCGACTGGCCCTTAGAGTTCTGCGCGCCCGCGAATATCCGGGTCAGCGCATCGGCTTGCGGTGCCGCCAGACAGCTGCCCGCTGCCGGTGCACCCTTGCGACCACAGACCAACTCCTGCGGACTGAAGCGACAGGCCTTGTAGTCGTTGATCTGGCCATCCTGCAATCCATCCAGTGCATCACAGCGCTTGAGCACGGCGTCAGATACCGCAGTCAATTGAGCGTCTGTGATCGCTTTTGAATACTCGGGCTGACCCTTGGCATCGCGTGGTGCGATGCGATGCACCTGCTGAAGGCTCCAGACCTGATTGATCGCCACACGCGTCAGGTTCCATGAGGCATTGCCCGACACCACACCATCGAACTCCAGCGGCAATCGCTGCGCCGCCAGCATGGCCTCGCGGCCGCCTGTCGAACAACCGACAAAATACGAGCGCTCTGCCTGTCTGCCATAGAACGCATTGAGCAGCGACTTGGCCTCGCGCGTTGCGCGTTCGACCGCCTGATAGGCGAAGTCGAGCTTGGCCTGTTGGTCCACGCCAAAGCGCGAGTCGATATTGTTACGACCTTGATGACCGCCATCGCTAGAGACCACCGCAAAGCCGCGCTCGAGTGCCGAAGGGAAGCCCGCGACGCGACCCACCGCCGGCAGCAACACACCGTTAAGGCCTCCGCCACCCTGGAACAACAGACGCCCGTTCCAGTCGCGCGGCAGACGCAACTCCACGCCTGTGCCATAGCTCATATCCGGCAGGCCTGCGGTGCGCGCGTCGATCATCAAACGCACCAGACAATGCGCAGGCGCTGCCACCATCGCACCAGCAGGCCCCAGCGGCAGCGCCGAGGCAGGCACCCAACTGGCCTCGCGGACTTGTAAGCGCGGTGTGGCGTGTTGCAGCAAAGCGCCACAAGCCTCGGGTGTGGAGGGCGGTGCTGCGGCACTGGCAATGGATGTCGCGGTGCAACCGAGAATCAGTAGGCCGCTGCAGAAAAGCTGTGACAGGCGCATGGCGTCAGGGTATCCGCTTCTTGTCGAAGGACCACAGCGGGTCCTTGCACAGACCGCAGTCCTTGCCGGCAAAACGTTTGCCCGCCTCGGCATCGCCGCGTAACTGCCATTGCAGCCAACTCA
>CAIVTJ010000207.1 GCA_903908825.1 uncultured Pseudomonadota bacterium
TCGTCCAAGCCTTCCTGATAGACCGCGATATAGCCGGGCTTGACCAAGGTCGAGCCGTTGGCGCGGAACAGGTGGCGTTCGCTGCCCTTGCCCTGACCGGCCTGCATGTCGATGGCGACCTTGTCGTACAGCGCGTGCGCCATCTGGCTGGCCAGCGCGCGCTTCCACACCAGCGCATAGAGCTTGAGCTGATCGGCGTCGATCTTGCCTTCCAGCTGCTGGGGCGTGATCGAGGCCGAGGTCGGGCGTATGGCTTCGTGTGCCTCTTGCGCGTTCTTGGACTTGGTCTTGAACACGCGGATTTCTTCGGCCACGGCCTCGGTGCCGTACAGCCGGTTGATGGTGGCGCGGATCTCGGTGATGGCCTCGGCACCCAGCGACACCGAATCGGTACGCATGTAAGTGATGAGACCGACCGCGCCTTCGCCGAAGTCCACGCCTTCATAGAGCTGCTGCGCCAGTCGCATGGTGCGTTGCGCCGAGAAGCCCAGCTTGCGCGCGGCCTCTTGCTGCAGCGTGGAGGTGGTGAACGGCGGTGACGGATTGCGGCGCTGTTGCTTGCGGTCGATGGTCAGCACCGACAGCCGGCCGGCAGCCGCGGCGGTCAGTGTGGCTTCGACTTCGCGTGCGGCGGTCTCGTTGGTAAAGCTGAACTTCTCAACCTTGCCGCCGCGGTATTCGATGAGCTTGAGCGGGAAGCGCGTGGCGCTGTGCTCGCCCTCGGCGTCCAGCGTCCAGTATTCCTGCGGGATGAAGGCGGCGATTTCGTTGTCGCGTTCGCAGATCATGCGCAGTGCCGGGCTTTGCACGCGGCCGGCCGACAAACCGCGGCGCACTTTCTTCCACAACAGCGGCGACAGGTTGAAGCCCACCAGGTAATCGAGCGCGCGCCGGGCCTGCTGCGCATTGACCAGATCCATGGCCAGTCCGCGCGGTTCTTTCATGGCCGCCAGGATGGCGTTCTTGGTGATCTCGTAAAAGGCCACGCGGTGCACGGCCTTGCCGGCCAGATCGCCGCGCTCGAGCAGCAACTCGTGCAGATGCCACGAGATGGCCTCGCCCTCGCGGTCCGGGTCGGTGGCCAGATACAGGGCTTTGGCTTTGCGCAGCGCTTTGGAAATAGCCTCGACGTGCTTTTCGTTGCGCTCGATAACGCGGTAGCTCATGCCGAAGTGATTGGCCGGGTCGACCGCACCTTCCTTGGGGACGAGATCGCGCACGTGGCCATAGGAGGCGAGCACCTCGAAATCCTTACCCAGGTATTTCTTGATGGTCTTCGCCTTGGCGGGCGATTCGACGATGACTAGGTTATCTGCCATGGACAGCTATGGAGGTTGCCACGCGGGCACCCCGGCTCAGTGTGCCGCCGAACCCGGGATGTCGAAGACCAGATCTTCCATGCGCGCACACGCCAGTTCCTGCCCGGGCTGACTGGACAGCACCATGAGTACGACCCACTTGACCTGCTCGAGGTCGAAGTCTTCGGCGTCCAACGCCAGCAAGCGGTCGATGACGATTTCGCGCTGTTGCGCGCTGAGGATGCCGGCCTGCTCTAGCGACAGCAGCAGCCCGCGGCAATCGGCGGTCAGGCGTGCCAGCTCTTGCGGCAAGTAGGCGCGGACCGAGGCCGGCGGCGGTGCATCGCTGTTGCTGAGCGTGCGCGACACGGCGGCCAGTTCGGGGCGGTGCCGCTCGCCAGCCAGATCGGCCAGCCAGTCCAGCGCCCGCTCGACATTGGCCTCGCCGAAGCCGGCGCTTTCCAGGTCGCGCGCTAGCTCCTCGCGTTCCGGCACATCGGGTGCCTCGTCGAGCATGTAGCGGTCGAACACATAAATAAGGATGTCTAGGACGGTGCCGTTCATCGATTAAGTAGGCTCGGTAAAGTCGGTTACCGGACACGGCAGTAGAGCCCGCCCGGCTGGGATTCGATCTGTTGCGCCAATTCGAGCACCAGCAACTTGGCGCCGATGGGGCCTGCTCCCCAGCCTGTCCGCACGACCAGTTCGTCGACGGTCGCGGGCTCGAATCCGAGGGCATCTAACAGCATTTCACAGTCCTTGTCCAACCACCCATCTGCATGGGCTGCGAACAAAGGCTTTGTAAACCCTTGTTTAGATTCTGAAAAAATTTCTATTGAAAAGCCCAATTGGGTGGCGATGTCGGCCGCGCAGGTGACCAGATGGGCGCCTTCGCGGATCAGGTCCAGGCAGCCGCGCACGGTGGGATTGCGGATGGACCCGGGCACGGCGAAGACCTCGCGGTTTTGCTCTAGAGCGCGGCGTGCGGTGATCAGGGAGCCGCTCTCGCGTGCCGCCTCGATGACCACCGTGCCGCGCGCCAGGCCGCTGATGAGGCGGTTGCGGCGCGGGAAATTGGCCGGCAAGGGGTCGCTGCCCGGCGGGAACTCGGACACGCAGGCGCCCTGACGGCTGATGCGCTCGGCCAGCGCCGCGTTGTGGCTGGGGTAGCAGCGGTCCAGGCCGGTGCCGCAGACCGCGATGGTGAGGCCGCCGGCATCCAGCGCGCCCTGGTGACAGGCGGTGTCTATGCCCTGCGCCAGTCCGCTGGTGATGGTCAGCCCGAGGCGGCTGAGCTCATAGGCGAACTCGCGGGCGGTCTCGCGCCCGGCACCACTGGGATGGCGGCTGCCGACCAGTGCCACCTGCGGTTGCGACAGGGCGGCCACTTCGCCACGCACGTACAGCGCGGCCGGTGCGGCGGGGATGGCGGCCAGTTGCACCGGGTAGTCGTCATCCACGCAATTGAGCAGGCGCAGTCCGGCGCGCTGCAGCCACAGCAGGTCGGCTTCGAGCAGCGCCAGCGGCGGATCGGCCAGCAAGGCGCTGGCGGCAGGGGGCAGACCCAGAGCACGCAGGGTGGCGGCCGGCTGGCGCCACAGCGCCTCGGGTGCCGCGGCCAGGGGCAGCCCGGCATGGCCTGCGGCGGTGCGCAGGTGATCGGCGTGCAAGTGCGGGGCGCGGGCCACAGCGGCCCAGAACAGCAACAGCAGGTGGGGATCGTTCATGACCCCAAGGCTAGGTCAGCGGCGGCGCGCTGGCGCTGGCGCAAATTGCCCAAAACAAGGCAAAACGCCAGCGGCCGGGCCGCCGGCCGGGTGGCGCTAGGGCGCGTGCACCCGATCAGCGATGCGTACCGGAGCCAGCAGGTTGACCGTCAGCGCGTAGCTGACCTGCGGGTAGGTTTTAAAGACCATCAGGCTGCCGGCCCGCTCGTCGGGCATCTGCCGTTCGCGCCGGCTGCCGACGCACCAGAAGTAACCGCGTTTCGTGCAACTATCATCGCGGACCACCTCACCGGCGGCGGCTATGGTCAGCAGGTGCCCGACCTCAAGGCCGGCTCGTGAACCGCGGTTGATGGCGACGATCTGGTACTGGCCGATCATCGACACGCCGTCGAGGACGGCGACGATCTGTCCGTTGACATCGGCTGGCGCGGCGCGCGGCAGAAAGTCGGTGGTGGCCAGCGCTTCTTCGGCAAAAATCAGGTCGCCGGTCTGCGCCTCGCGCACCGAATCGACCAGCGTGCCCATCGTGAGCTCGGCGGGTTCGCTGACGGTAATGGTGCCCACCGGTATACCCAGATAGCCCAGCAGCTTGCCGTTCTGCGGGTCTTTGAGGGCGTTGCCCAGACGCACCACGCTATAGCGGCCGGGCGCTGCGCCCTGCAGTCCGCGGATGTGCAGGCTGTGCGGGGCGCCGACGGCCAGGTGCTGCTCACGCAGCGCCACGACATAGGGCGCCTGACGGGCTTGGGCCTCGCTGAGTAGCGCAGGTTTATTCAAAAAGCTGGCGATGCTGGCATAGGGAATGGTGGCGATCTGGCCGCTGATGGGCAGGCTGCGCAGTTGGGGTGTCACCTTGACCGTGCCGTTGGCCGCTTGCTGCGCCAGTGCGGTATCGATGGCGCCGGGCGAGTCGGTTGCGGCGTAAGCCACAGTGACCCGCAGCGTCAGCGCCAATAAAGCCGTAGCAAAACCGTGTTTAGCGGACATCGTGCACTCCTGGCGGGCCGCTAGCTGCAGCGTCGCGATGCAGTTGTTATAGACTGCGGGCTCGGGTCAGCGCCCTGCCGCCGCGCACACTTTTGCAGGCCGGGCCCGGCGTTACCCTAAAACCTTAGCAGCAATCTGAAGTCGAGACCTAGCATGGCACTGCTGACCATCCTCGAATATCCCGATCCGCGGCTGCGTACCAAGGCGCAGCCGGTGAGCGTGTTTGACGCGGCCTTGCGCAGCCGTGTCGATGACATGTTCGAGACTATGTACGCCGCGCCGGGCATCGGCCTGGCCGCGACCCAGATCGATTGGCACCAGCGCCTCATCGTCATCGACGTGTCCGAAAACAACGCCTCGCGGCAGGTGTTCATCAACCCTGAGATCGTCAGCAGCGAGGGCGCGGCCACGGGCGAAGAGGGCTGTCTGTCGGTGCCGGGCATCTATGACGACGTGCCGCGCGCCGAGCGCATCGTGGCGCGCTGGCAGGACGTGAACGGGCAGTGGCAGCAGGGCGCACTCGACGGCATGCTGGCCGTGTGCCTGCAGCACGAGATGGACCACCTCGAGGGCAAGCTGTTCGTCGACTATCTGTCCGAGCTCAAGCGCCAGCGCATCCGCAAGAAGCTCGACAAAGAGCGCCGTGCGCGCGCCACCGCCCGGCCGGCAGCCGGCGGCCGCACGTCATCGCCCTGAGCCGGTCGCGGCCGGCGGTCGCGGCGGCAGTTAACGTCCTATGAGTCTGCGCATCGCTTTTGCCGGCACCCCGCCGTTTGCCGTGGCAGCGCTGGCGGCACTGGTCAGCCGGCACACCGTGGTCGGCGTGCTGACCCAGCCCGACCGTCCTGCCGGGCGCGGCCGGCTGCTGACCGCCAGTGCCGTCAAGACCTTTGCGCTGGCGCAGCAGCTGCCTGTGGCCCAGCCGGTCCGTCTGCGCGGCGACGATCCCGAAGCGGTGCAAGCTCGTGCCCGGCTGGCCGCCTGGCAGCCCGACGTGTTGGTCGTGGTGGCCTATGGCCTGATCCTGCCCCCGGACGTGCTGGCGCTGCCGCGGCTGGGCTGCCTCAATATTCACGCCTCGTTGCTGCCGCGCTGGCGTGGCGCGGCGCCCATACAGCGCGCCATTCTGGCCGGTGATGCCTGCAGCGGCGTCACCATCATGCAGATGGATGCCGGATTGGACACCGGTCCGATGCTGCTGCGCGCCGAACTGCCGATCGCCACGGACATGATCAGCAGCCAGTTGCACGATGCGCTGGCCACGTTGGGCGCACAGCTGATCCTCACCGCACTCGACGCTGTGGCCGCCGGCACGCTGAGCGCGCAGCCGCAGCCGGCAGAGGGCGTGACCTGGGCCGACAAGCTGTCCAAGGACGAGGCGCCGCTCAATTGGTCCGCGCCGGTGGCGCAGTTGGACCGCCAGATCAGGGCCTTTAACCCCTGGCCGGTGGCGCAGGCCGTGTATGGTGGCGAACCGGTCAAGTTGCTGCGCAGTCAGTTGCTGCCGGGTCTGCCGCCGCCGGGCGCTGTGCCGGGCAGCCTTTTAGGATTGGAAAACGGCTGCCTGGTGGTGGCCGGGAGCGATGGATTGCTGGGCATCACCGAATTACAGCGCGCGGGGCGTCGGCCTGTCAGCGCCCGAGACTTTTACAACGCCGGCCAGACCGGCAGCGGCCCGAGGCAGTTCACATGAGCACTAACCGGCCCCATCTTTATGCGCCGGGCACCGAGGTCATGGCGCTGACTGCCCGCGCCCTGGCCAGCGTGGTCGAGCGCGGCTGCATCGCCGAAGAAGCCTTGGACGACTGCCAGCCGCCGCCGGCGCAGCGCGCGGCCGTGCGCGCCATCCTGGCCGGCAGCCTGCGCTACTACCTGCGTCTGTTGCCGGCCGTGCAGGCGCTGCTGCAACAGCCCGAGCGCAAGCCGCAGCCGCTGTTGCAGGCCCTGCTGGTGGTCGCCACCCACCAGATGGTCTATTCGCGGGCGCCGCCGCAGGCTGTGGTCAACATCGCGGTCGATGCCACCCGTCAGCTGGGCATGGCCGGCGCGGCCGGCTTTGCCAATGCGCTGTTGCGACGCATGCTGCGTGAGGGTCCGGCGCTGTTCGCGCAAGTCGATACCGACCCGGCCACAGCTCTGGCCCATCCGCGCTGGCTGGTGACCGCCCTGCAAGCGGCCTGGGGTGAGCGTGCTGACGCCATCCTGGTAGCGGGCAACGAGCAGCCGCCGATGACGCTGCGCGTGGACCTCAGCCGCATCAGCCGCGAGGCCTATCTGGATGAATTGACCGCTGCCGGACTGGCGGCGGTGCCAGGCATCGTGCCCGAGGCGCTGGTGCTGGCCACGCCAGTGGCTATCGAAGCGCTGCCGGGCTTTGCCGAAGGTCGCGTCAGCGTCCAGGATGCCGGCGCGCAGGTGGCCGCCTGGCTGCTGGATGCCCAACCCGGTGAGCGGGTGCTCGATGCCTGCGCTGCGCCCGGCGGGAAGACCGGGCACTTGCTCGAGCACACGGCCGGCCTGGCCGAGGTCGTGGCCTTAGATAGCTCAGGCCCGCGGCTGCAGCGGGTGGCCGACAACCTGACCCGTCTGGGCCGGGTGGCGACGCTGGTGCAGGCCGATCTGGGCGGTGAGCCGGAGTGGTGGGACGGGCGGCCCTTCGATCGCATTCTGCTCGATGCGCCGTGTTCGGCCACCGGCGTGATCCGGCGTCACCCGGACATCAAACTGCTGCGGCGGCGCGCCGACATCGCCGGCTTTGCCGCGCTGCAACTGACGCTGCTGCGCAAGGCGCTGCGCTTGCTCAAGCCGGGCGGCCGGCTGGTCTATGCCACCTGCTCGGTGTTGCCGCAGGAAAACCGCGAGGTCATCGACCGCCTGCTGGCCGATGACTGGAGCGGCGTGCATCTGCTGGGCGCACGCGACCTGCCGCTGCCGCCGCTGGTGCCGCGGGCCGAGGGCGATGTGCAGTTGCTGCCGCGACCGGCCGCCGCCGGGCCGGAGGCGGCCAGTGACGGCTTCTATTATGCTGTCCTGCAAACGGGGGGTGGCGCGGGCCATGACACTTGATAGTCACAGCTGCTTAGACGGCTGGTTGCAGCGTGCGCGGGCCGCAAGCCTCGCGCTGCTGGCCATGCTGTGCTGCGGCTGGGCGCCCGGCGTCCGGGCCGATGCCCTCGACGGTCAGCTCGATGTACTGTCGGCCTATGTGGTGGTCGACAACGGCGTCTACAAGCTGATGGCGCGCGCGGCCTATCCGCTCAACGAGGACATCCGCGCGGCGCTCAAAGACGGTGTGGCGCTGCGCTTTGATTTCGAGACGGTGCTCGCCAAGCAGCGTCGCTTTGTACCCGATGCCACAGTTGCTGATCTGGTTCTGCAGCGCGAGCTGTCCTGGCACATGGTCAGCGAGCGCTACGTGGTGCGCGACGGTGAGCGTGGCGAGTTGGGCAGCTATGGTTCGCTTGACCAGGCTTTGCAGGCCATCGGCACCATCGACAGCTGGCCGGTGGCGGTCGAGGCGCAACTCGAGCCGGCCGCCAGCTACACCCTGAAAGTGCGCGCCAGTGTGCGGCGCGGCACGCTGCCCGACACCTTGCGCCTGCTGTTCTGGTGGTCTGACAGCTGGCGTCGCACCAGTTCGTGGTACACGTGGCCCTTGCCCCGCTAAAACGCTATGGCAGCTGGATACTGGCTGCCCTTGGCATAGTCCTTGGTTTGGCTTCGTTGGCGATGCTGGCACGCAGCGTCGAAAACTCCGCGGTGTTCAGTCGTTGGCAGCCCTGGATTCTGCTGTTCAACATCAGCGGCGTGTTGTTGCTGGCCGTGGTGCTGGCCCGCAAGCTGTGGCAGTTGTACCGCGACTATCGCGATCAGGTACCCGGCTCGCGGCTCACGGTGCGCACGGCGAGCACCTTCGGTCTGTTGGTGATCGCGCCGCTGCTCATCGTCTACCTGTTCTCGCTCGATTTTCTGAACCGCGGCATCGACAGCTGGTTTCGCGTTGAGGTTAAACAAGGCTTGGGTGATGCGCTGGTGTTGTCGCGCGCCTCCATAGACCTGCGCATGCGCGAGCAGGGTCGCAGCACCGAGACCTTTGCCCGGCAGATCGCCAACCTTGAGCGCACGCAATTGCTGGCCGCGCTGGATATCGAACGGCGGCGCACCGGCGCGCTGCAACTGGTCATCTTTGCCCGCAATGGTGAGCTGCAGGCGGTCAGCACCGAAAGCAGTGCCTATGCGCTTGCGCCCCGCACGCCGGCCGAACTGCTGTTGCAGATCGGTGAGGGGCGCGCCTATGTCAGCCTCGAGCCGCAGGCCGACGGCGCCTATGTCATCACCACCGCAGCGCCCATACCCAACGTCACACAGCGGCCCGGAGCGCGTTTTGTGTTGGGCGTATACGAGGTGCCCAAGCAGCTGGCCGCTTTGTCTGAAGCGGTGCAGCACACCTATTCGCAATATGGCGAGCTGGCGCTGATGCGCGAACCCCTTAAAAACAGCTTCCGCCTGACGCTGACCTTGGTGTTGCTGCTGGCCATGCTGGTGGCGATTTATCTGGCGGTGTTCTCGGCGCAGCGCTTGATACGCCCTGTGCAAGATCTGATAGAGGGCACGCGCGCCGTCGGCAAAGGCGACTTTGCCACGCGCCTGCCGCTGCCGTCGCGCGATGAGATGGGTTCGCTGGTGCATTCGTTCAACGACATGACCAAGCGCCTCAAGCGGGCCAGCGAAGAGGCTACGCGCAGCCGCGAAGCCGTCGAACAACAACGCGAGCGGCTGGCGGTCATTCTGGCGCGCTTGTCGACTGGTGTGCTGGTGCTCGATGCGCAGCTGCAGCTGCGCATTGTCAACGAGGCGGCCGGCGCCATCCTGGCCGCCGATCTCGGCGCTGATATCGGCAGCAGTCTCGAGCAGGTGCGCTATGTGCGCGGCGAGCGCTTTGAAAGCTTTGTGCAGCAGGTCACGCAGCATCTGCAACAGCAGCCTGACGGGTGGCGGCAGCAGATCCACCTGCCGGCCAACCGCATGTTGCAATGCGCCTGCGCGCCGCTGGATGCCGCTGCTGGCGAGCCGGGGCTGATCATCGTGTTCGATGACATCACCACCTTGTTGCTGGCGCAGCGCGAGGCGGCGTGGGGCGAAGTGGCGCGGCGCCTGGCGCACGAGATCAAAAACCCGCTGACGCCTATACAGCTTTCCGCCGAGCGCTTGCGGCTGCGTTTGCAGGGCCATTTGTCTGCGCCCGAAGACGTTGACTTGCTCGAGCGCTGCACGCACACCATCGTGCAGCAGGTCGAAGCCATGAAAGCCATGGTTAACGCGTTCAGCGAATATGCCCGCGCGCCTGACATCCGCTTGGCGCCTTGCGATCTGGCGGCACTCGTCACCGAAGTCGCCGAGTTGTATCGTGCCCAAGGTGGCGTGGTGGACATCCGCGTACAGGTCGACGCGGCGATGGGCTACATTGAGGCCGATGCGGGCCGTTTGCGGCAGGTGCTCAACAACCTGCTCAGCAATGCCCTCGAGGCGGTAGCCGGGACGCCTGACGGCTGGGTGGAACTGCTCGCGCAGCCTTTGCACGGTGATCCGCAGCAGGGCGTGTTGCTGTGTGTCTGCGACAATGGCCAAGGCTTTCAGCCGCAGATGCTGGCGCGGGTGTTCGACCCCTATGTCACGAGTAAGCTAAAGGGAACAGGTTTGGGCCTGGCGATCGTAAAAAAAATAATCGAAGAACATGGCGGTCACATCGAAGTAGGCAATCGACCGGAGGGCGGCGCCAGCGTGCGCATCGTGTTGCCTGCAGGCGTGCGTGCCATCGACTCGAAAACGCAGAGGGTAAAAGCATGAGTGCCGGCAACATCTTGGTCGTCGATGACGAAGCGGACATCCGCACCCTGGTGCGCGACATCCTCAACGATGAGGGCTATCAGGTCGCTATGGCCGCCAATGCCGCTGAGGCGCGGGTTGCGCGCGCGCGCGCGCTGCCCGATCTGATCCTGCTCGATATCTGGATGCCCGATACCGATGGCATCAGTCTGCTGCGTGAGTGGGGCGCTCTGCCCGGTGAACACTGCCCGGTGGTGATGATGTCCGGCCACGGCACCGTCGAGACCGCTGTCGAGGCGACGCGTCTGGGTGCCTTCGATTTCGTCGAGAAGCCGTTGTCGCTGGCCAAGCTGCTGCGCACGGTCGAACGTGCCTTAGAGGCCGGTCGGCGCAAACGCGTCGCAGCCAAGTCCACGGCGGCACCGCTGCTGGCCATGGTGGGCAAGAGCCGCGCTATGCAGCAATTGCGCGCTGACCTCACTGCCGCCGCCCCGCATCGTGCGCCGCTGCTGCTGGTGGGCGAGCCGGGTAGTGCGCGGGAGTCGCTGGCCCGCTTTGTCCATCAGTCCGGCCCGGGTGCGGGGCGGCCTTTTGTGTCGCTGTCCACGCATACCGTGGCCGATGAAGATTTCGATACGCTGCTGCTGGGTGGCGCCGCGGACTCGGCCGCGCCAGCCGGTCTGCTCGAGCAGGCGCGTGGCGGCACGCTGTTCATCAGCGACCTGGAAGAACTCTCGCCGCGGCTGCAACGGCTGTTGTGCAGCGTGCTGGAGACCGGCCGTTTTGCCGCTCCGGGTCAGCCGCCCCAAGCGCTGGACGTGCGCTTCATTTCGGCCGCCACGCCCGGCATCGAAACGCGCGCCGGTGCGGCAGACGGCCTGCGCCGCGATCTGCTGGCACAGCTCAACACCTTGCTGGTGCGCGTGCCGCCGCTGCGCGATTACACCGAAGATGTGCCCGAGTTGCTGCGCTATCACGTCGACCGGCTGGTCGACACCGAGCGACTGGGATTCCGCCGCTTCAGCGTCGCCGCGCAAAACCGCCTGCGCAATTACCCGTGGCCGGACAACTTGCGCGAAGTTCGCGGGCTGGTGCGGCGCATGCTGTTCATGGGCGGCAGCGAGGAGATCAGCCTGGAGCAGGTCGAACGTGAGCTGGGCAGTTCCGCCAGTAGCGGTCAGCCGCTGGTCAAACAGGACCTGCTGGCCTTGCCGCTGCGCGAAGCACGGGAGCAATTTGAGCGCGCTTATCTGCAGCAGCAGCTGTCGCTGTGCAACGGCAAAGTGGGGCTGCTGGCCAAGCGCGTCGGTATGGAGCGCACTCACCTGTACCGCAAACTGCGCGCGCTGGGCGTCGAGTTCAAACACCTGCCCGAGGACTGACGTCCGGCGCCGTTTGCCCAAACAGTCACGGCAGCGCCACGGCTTTGCAAGACTTACGCGGCATCTTGGATGGTGCCCGCCCCGCGCGGGATAAACAGCCGGATTTGTCCGGCTTTTGCCATGAGACCATCGGGCCGATACGTTGCGAGGCGTATCGGCCCGATCTTTATCCGGGGCTGGTAATCAGGGGCTGTAACCGCGCTCGCCGTGGGCCGCCAGGTCCAGACCTTCAGATTCGTCTTCTTCCGAGACGCGCAGGCCCAAGGTGGCGTCGAGTACGCGCAGCAACAGCCACGAGATACCGCCGCACCAGGCGGCCGTGGCGATGATGCCCAGCGCCTGCACGCCCAGCTGCGACCACATATCCGTTTGCAAGCTGTAGCCGCTGCCACCCAGTGCGGTGGCGGCAAATACCGCCGTCAACAGCGAACCGATCACGCCGCCTACGCCGTGTACCGGGGAGACATCCAGCGAATCGTCGATATGCAGCTTGCGCTTGATCCATTGCGTGGCCAGAAAGCACACCGCGCCGGCGATCAGGCCGATCAGGATGGCGCCCAGCGGGCTGACGTAGCCGGAGGCCGGGGTGATGGTGCCCAGGCCGGCTACGACGCCGGTGAGCAGGCCCAGCGCGCTGGGCTTGCCATAGCGGGTCCATTCGATGGTCATCCACGACAGCGCGCCGGCGCAGGCACCCAGATGCGTGGCCAGCAGCGCCATGCCGGCTGTGCCATTGGCGGCCAGGGCGCTGCCGCCGTTAAACCCGAACCAGCCGACCCACAGCAAGCCGGCACCTGCGGCCACCAGCGGCAAGCTGTGCGGCGGCATGGCGACCTGCGGAAAGCCGCGCCGCGGTCCGATGACGCAGGCACAGACCAGCGCCGCGACACCCGCGTTGACGTGCACCACGATGCCGCCGGCGAAATCCATGACGCCCAGTTGCGCCAACCAGCCGCCGCCCCAGATCCAGTGCGCCACCGGCACATACACCAGCAGCAGCCACAGGCCGCTGAACCACAGCACCGCGCTGAAGCGCAGCCGTTCGGCATAGCCGCCGATGACCAGCGCCGGGGTGATGACGGCAAAGGTCAGTTGGAACAGCGCGAACACCGATTCCGGCAGCGTGCCGGTGAGGTCGGTGGGGCTCAGTCCCAGCAAAAACGCGCGATGTAAGCCGCCGATGAACCCTTGGGCGCTGCCGCCATCGCCAAAGGCCAGGCTGTAGCCGCAGGCCACCCAAAGCAGGGACACCAGGCCGGTGATCGCAAAGCATTGGATGAGGATGGAGAGCGCGTTTTTACTGCGTACCAGGCCACCGTAAAACAACGCCAGGCCCGGCAAGGTCATCAGCAGAACCAGTGCCGTTGCCGTCATGATCCAGGCTGTATCGGCGGAATTAGCGGTAATTGGTGCAGGCATGCGGGGGTCCACTTCTATGGTTGGTTTCCGCAATTATGCAGCAAGCCCACGGATTTGTGGGCTGCGTCGCCGGCGTCGTCAGCGTGTTATTGGTCGCCGGTGGCCAGACGCAGCGAGGCGCTGCGCTTGATGACGGTCTCTTTGACCGACTCCAGCATCTCGTCATTGACGCCGATCAGGTCCATCACCAGGCGGTTGCGTTCGGCTTGCGCCGGCTCCGATTCAAAGCCATGGCCGATTTCGCTGCACACGCGCAGAGCCGTATGCAGTACACCGGCCAGCCAATCGGCCGAATCCGCAGACTGCAAGGGTTCGTGGTGATGGCGCGCCGCCTGCACCAGTGTGTCGGGCAGTTGCCATTGCTCGAAGATGCGCGCCGCACAGTCTTCGTGGCTGATGATGTTGCACTGCGACTCAAGCTCGCGGATGTCCATGGTCGGCTGAGTGCGCAGGGTGGCAGTCAGCTCGCGCATGGCGAGCGGATCCAGGATGGCCTGCACAGGCACACCCAGGTTGTGCAGCAACCCGGCGACGAAGGCATCGCCGCAGCTCTCGCGATGCGTCAGACGCGCCAAGCCTTCGGCGGCAGTGGCTGTGGTCAGGCTATGTCGCACCATAGCCTGCCGGTCAATTTGCGCCACGCTGGTGGCCCGGATCAGGCTGCGATCCAGGCAGGCTGCGGCGGCGATGCTGCGCACCGAGTCGAAGCCCAGGATCATCAATGCCCGGTCGATGGTGGCGACGCTGCGCGATACGCCATAGAACGACGAATTGGCCACGCGCAGCACGCGCACGACCAGCCCCGGCTCATTGTTCAGCAGTTCGCTGAGTTCATCGACGGTGATCTTCGGGTTGCACAGCGCAGCCAGCACCTGCGGGGCGCTGAGCTCGTCGCCACCCAGAAAACCCAGCGAAGAGGCGGCTTGCAATATGTCAGCTGTGGAATGGCTGGCCGTAACGGCTTCTGCGGCCGGATCAGCTTGCGTGAGTGTTTGGGCATTCATAATGTGATAAGCATCTACCAAGCGGTATTGCCATGTCGTGAGTCAAATCACAGAAACATAATGCCCTGCAGGACACGATGCACTGGTGTCCAACCCACCTGAAACATTGCCCGAGTTTGTCCGCGAAGATCGCCGGCAAGCCAATCGCGAGACCATAGCGGTCGCGTTTGCGTCGGTCGGTGCGGTGATTGCGGGTGTGCTGGGTCTGTGGCTGTTTACGGTGACAGCCATGCGCGACAGCTATCGCAATTATGTGGTCGGCCTGGTGCAGACGGTGGCGCAGCAGTTGGCCACGATGCCTGCGGCAGAATCCGAAGAGGCGCTGCGCGCCTTACAAAAAGCCCAGCCGGATATCCGGGCCATCCAGTTACTGGTCCCTGAAGGGCAAACCGTGCGGGTGCTCTTGGACACGCGCCCGGACAATGAGCGTGCTCTCGATAGGGCCGAAGACCTTGCGGCGGTGAAGCGAACTTTGCGCCAAGGCTACCCCAGGGTCAGTGACGAACCCAGTCAAGATGCCACCTCTGGATCAGCAACGCTGCAGGCCTGGGCACCGCTGCAAACCGCCGACGGCTCTGCTGCGGCAGTCAGTGTGTTGGTCAATGCAGACGTGCAAGTGGCGCGAATGGCGGAGGCCAAGCGCGCCGCGCTGCTCGGACTGGTGCCCTCGTGTCTGATGGTGCTGGTGTTGTGTCTGGGCTTCCGCAAAATCCGCATGGAAGGCATCAGCCTCAACCGTAGTTTGTTGGCAGAGCAGTCCAGGGTGCGCGACAGCGAGCGCAGTTTCCGCTCGCTGTTTGAATTGTCGCCGCTGTCTATCTCGCTGTCCGAGCGCAAGTTCGGTACTTTTCTGCAGGTCAACGATGCGCTGGTGGGCACCTCCGGGTATAGCCGCAATGAGTTGCTGAACATGCAACAGCCCGCGCTGGCCGCTGAGGCCGACCAGCTTCATGAAGTCTGGCCGGTTACACCGGAGCAGTCGGGGCAACATTACGGCCCTGTTGAACGCCAATTGCGCCGCAAAGACGGCAGTCAATTTCCGGCGCTGATCACCGGCATCAATATGATCGACCAGCACGGCCGTGAGGTGGTGTGGACGTTCATGCAAGACATCTCACAGCGCAAATTGATGGAAGCCGAATTAGCCGATGCGGCCCGCCATGACCGCCTGACCGGCCTGGCCAATCGCACGCTGTTCCTGGAGCGACTGCAGCAATCCATCGATGCGGTATCGCACGGCCAGCAAGCCTATTACGCCGTGCTGTTTCTGGATTTTGATCGCTTCAAGTTGGTCAACGATGCGCTGGGCCACGCCGCCGGCGACGAATTGCTGCGCCAGATCAGCGCCCGCTTGGGTCACTTTGTAGCACTGGCCGTGCCTGCCGGTGTGCGCGATGCGCCAAACCAGATCGCCCGCTTTGGTGGCGATGAGTTTTTGGTGTTGCTCAATGGCTTGCCGGCCGATCGCGACATCATGCGTCTGACTGACGAGTTGAATATCGCTTTAGGTCAGCCCTATCTGATTCACGGTCGCGATGTGTATTCGACCGCCAGCATCGGTATCGTCACCAGCGAACAAGGCATGATTGATGCCGAGGCTGTGGTGCGCAACGCCGACGTGGCCATGTATGAAGCCAAGCGTGCCGGCCGCGCCTGTGCGGTGATCTTCGATGAGAAGATGCACGTGCGCCTGACGCGCCACATCCTGATTGAAGAGGGTTTGCGTCGCGCCATCGGCACGCCGCAGCTGACCTTGGTTTATCAGCCGGTGGTGTCGCTGGACACCGGCAAAACGATGTCAGTCGAAGCGCTGCTGCGTTGGAACCATCCGGTCATGGGCGAGCTATCCCCCAGCGAGTTCATCCCCATTGCCGAAGAGTCGGGCCTTATTTCAACCATCGGTGAATGGGTGTTGCAGGAGTCCTGCACCATGCTGGCGGCTTGGCGTATCGCCGATCCGCTGGACGCGCCGTTGGCGGTCAGCGTCAACGTGTCGCGCGCCGAACTGGCCTTGGGCGACAAACTGCTGCGCCGGGTCTGCGATACCCTGGCGGCGGCCGGTCTGCCGGCCAGCTGCCTGCAGCTGGAAGTAACCGAGCGTGAGGTCATGCGTGATCCGGAAGCTTCACAGCAACTGATGCATGCGCTGCGCAAGCTGGGTGTGCGTCTGGCCATGGATGACTTTGGCACCGGCACTTCTTCGCTGGCCTGCTTAAGAGACTATCCGTTCGATGTGATCAAGATCGACCGCTCGTTTATCCGGGATATCTCCACCCGTGCTGATGTGATGGCGGTGGTGCACGCGACCTTGACCTTGATTGCCAACCTGGGCCGGGAAACTGTAGCCGAGGGCGTGGAAGACGCCGCACAAGTCAGTGCGCTGCAATCTTTGGGTTGCCGTTATGCCCAGGGTTATTACTTTGCCAGACCGCAGACCCGGGCGCAGTTGGGTCATACTTTGGCGCTGTCGCAGCAGTTTGCACTGCAACAGCCGGCGGCCTGACGCTCAGCACACGCGGCGGCGATTGCGGGTCAACCGCTCCCACAAAGTGTCCAGACGCGAATCCTGCAGATTGCCCAGCAGTTCGCGGCCCTGTTGCAGATCGACCTGGCCGTTGCGCACCAACACTGCTGCCGCGCCAGCCAGCAGGCCAAACCGCAAGGCGCGCCCCAGCGGGCTGAACAGCTCGGGACCGGTCTGCATCAGTTGATCGTGCAGCGCGGTGCTGATGCGATCCGATAACTCCCAGGTTTCACCGATGCGCCGCGCGGTCGGTAGCGACCAAGCCTCCAGCAGCGCGTGCACGGTGGCAAAGTCGGCGGGCAACTGCGGCCGCAAGTCATATTGGTCACGACAGACGCGCACCACAATGATGGTGCCTAAGCCTTGCAACATGCCCAGCAGTTCGGCGGCAAACGGATCGCAGTCTTCGATCAGGATGGCATAGCTGGCCGCGGCTAAAGCGCAGTGCAGCGACAGATCCCACACCAGTGTAGGCAGCCGCGACAAGGGACCTACGCCGCCGGTGAGCTCGGGCTGCAACAAAGCGGCGGCCACAATAGAGCGCAGGCCGGTCGTGCCCAGCAGCGTTACGGCACGTTCGAGGCTTTCGACGGCTTCGGGACGGGTGCGATACAGCGGTGAATTGACCAGTCGCAACACATTGCCGGCCAAGGTGGGGTCCTGGCCGACCAGCTGCGCCAGCTGCCGCAGTGATGTTTCATCGCGATTGAGCGTGGTCAACAACTGCGGTAACAGCTGCGGCCGGCGCGGTGCGTACTCCGGGCGGGTTTCGATACGCGTTAGCAGTTGTGCAGCGGCGTTGAGCAGTTCGCTCTTGTCAGTTTGTTGGGCTGCCGTGTCGGCGGCGACCGGACTCAGTGCCTGCACGCCAGCCCCGCTGCTGAAGGCCAGGCTGTACAACAGCTGCAAGGTCGGCGCCGGATCGGGCAGTTCGATGGCGGGCTCGTCGGCTGCTGCAGCCGGCTGTGTCACGTTGGTGCCAGCCGCCACCTCAACCTGAGCCTCTGGCTTGCGCGGTGTCCACAGCAAACGCAGCACCGCCGCGCCCAGCAACACCAGGGCGATCAGCAGCAGCGTCAATTGCAACACAGACATGTCTAACCCCTGAAGACCGGCGCAGGCGAGCGCAGGCTAATTGTCGACGCGTATCACCAGCGCATCGATATTGGCGCGCCGTAATTGTTCTCGTAACCGGTTGAGTTGCGGCAGATCGCGCAGCGGCCCGATGCGCAGCCGGTGCCAGACATCCGCATCGACGGCCACGCGTTGCACGGTTGCATCGATACCTTGTTTGAGCAATTGACTGCGTTTGC
Source organism: uncultured Pseudomonadota bacterium (assembly GCA_903908825.1). Classification (GTDB taxonomy): domain Bacteria; phylum Pseudomonadota; class Gammaproteobacteria; order Steroidobacterales; family Steroidobacteraceae; genus ZC4RG30. Next base: position 17,481 of record CAIVTJ010000207.1, read on the forward strand.
GTTCAGCATCTTCGGCATTGCGATAAGAGCCGGCTTGCAGCACATAGGCACCGGCTTGCTCGATGGGCGCTGCCGGTTGGTCGCGATGCACGTCGCGATCGCGTTCGGGTATCACCACCTCGAACTTGGGCAGCATGTCGTAAAACGTGTAGTCGGGCGCAGGCTCGCCTGGCTCGCTGCCCGGCTGCAATTTGTGCGCTGCAGCCTTGGGTGCAACCGGTGCGTCGGTATCGGGAACGGGTGCGCCGGCTGTGTGGTGCTCTTTCAAATAGACCACAGTGGCTATCAGCAAGCCGATCACCAGGCCGGCCGCAAAACCGCGCCAGGGCCGCAGGTCCGGGCGCGTGGCGCGCGGCGGCGTTTTAAAGTCGCGACTGGTGATGCGGGGCGCGTTCATCGTCACATGGTGTCGGGAGCCGATACGCCCAGCAGCCCAAGCCCGTTGCGCACCACTTGTTGCACCGCCAGCACCAGCGACAGGCGTGCGTTGCGCAGCGCCGCATCGTCGACGATGAACTGCTCGGCGTTGTAGTAGGTGTGAAAGCTGTTGGCCAGTTCGCGCAGATAGTGCACCAGCGTGTGCGGTGCGCGGTTGGCACCAGCCAGCACGATGATCTCGGGGTAACGGTCCAGTGCCGTCAGCACGGCCGATTCATGCACTGAGTTGAGCAATGCCAGGTTGGCCAGACCCAAGGCGCCGTCATACGTATGGCCCTTGGACTCCAGTTGCTTGAGCACGCTGGCCACGCGCGCATGCGCGTATTGAATGTAATAGACCGGGTTGTCGTTGCTGCGTGACTTGGCCAGCTCGAGGTCAAAGTCCAGGTGCTGGTCGTTGCCACGCATCACATAGAAAAACCGGCAGGCGTCATTGCCTACTTCATTGCGCAGTTCGCGCAGCGTGATGAACTCGCCCGAGCGCGTGGACATCTGCGCCTTTTCGCCACCGCGATACAGCGTGACGAACTGCACCAGCAGCGCGTCGAGTGAACTGCCGGGCTCGCCCATGGCATCGAGGCCGGCACGCACGCGCGCCACATAGCCGTGGTGATCGGAGCCTAAAATATCGAGCAGCACATCAAAGCCGCGTTCGCGCTTGTCCAGGTGATAGGCGATGTCGGAGGCAAAGTAAGTCTTGATGCCGTTGTCGCGCACGACTACGCGGTCTTTGTCGTCACCAAAGGCCGTGGCTCTGAACCACAGCGCGCCGTCTTTCTCGTACACATGATCGTGCTGCGCCAGCCGGTGCAGCGCGCGGTCGATGGCGCCGTTGTCGGCCAGCGAGCGTTCGGAATACCAGCGGTCAAAGGTGACGCCGAACTCGCCCAGGTCTTGCTCGATGTCGCCCAGGATGGCGGACAAACCTAAGTCGAGTACGCGACGGAAACCATCCTCACCGATCAACGAGCGCGCGCGCACGATCAGCGCATCGATGTAGGTGTCTTTGTCGCCGCCCTCGGGTTCATCGGGCGGCAGGTTGCCGAATAACTCGCCTTCGGCGCGTTGCAGGCTGTCGCCTTCGTGTTGCAGCAAGTCGGCGGCGATGTCACGGATGTACTCGCCCTTGTAGCCGTTGGCCGGGAACGTAAAGCGCTCGCCGCAGGCTTCCAGGTAGCGCAGCCAGATGCTGGCGGCCAGGATGTCCATCTGCCGGCCGGCATCGTTGATGTAGTACTCGCGGTGCACCTGCCAGCCATTGGCGGCCAGCAGATTCGACACGCTGGCGCCGAAAGCACCGTGGCGACCGTGGCCCACATGCAGCGGCCCGGTCGGGTTGGACGAGACGAACTCGACAATGATCTTGCGATCAGCGCCGCTGGCATTGCGGCCGAAGGCATCGCCCAGTTCGTGAACCTGCCGCACCACCTGCGCCTGAGCATCACCGGCCAGATAAAAATTGATGAAGCCGGCGCCGGCGACCTCGCAGCGCAGCACACGCGGCGTGGCGGGTATCTGCTCGACGATGGCCTGGGCCAGCGTGCGCGGGGCCAGACCTGCGGCTTTGGCCAGACGCATGGCGACATTGCTGGCGAAGTCGCCGTTGGCACTGTCGCGTGTGCGTTCGATGACGATGGCGCGCGGATCGACCGCGTCGGGCAACAGCGTGCCGGCCAAACGGGCCAGCGCGACCGACAGCAACTGCTCTAGCTCTTGCTTCAAGGCAACCATCCACAACCTGCGCCAACAGCGGCGTAGCAGGCAGTTTACCCGTGTATGGGTTTCAAAATACTTCCAACGGGTCCACGTCCAGCGCCCAGCGCAGGGCGCGGCCGGCTTCCAGCTGTTCGACCTGCGGCAACCACTGCTGCAGAAAACGCTGCATCAGCGGCCGTTCGCGGCTCTCGATCAACAGCTGCGCGTGATGGCGGCCGGCGCGGCGCACCATGGCGGCCGGCACCGGCCCCAGCAGCTGCACACCGGGCGTCTCGCCAGCCAGTTGCCGGGCCTGACTCAAGAAGTCCAAAGCCGCCTGCGGTTTGATGCCGGAAGCCCGCAGCAGCGCCAGCCGGCCATAGGGCGGCCAGCCTGCGGCCTCACGCTCGGTCAGGGCGCGGCGCGCAAAGCCGCCGTAACCGTCCTCGAGCAGGCACATCAGCAGCGGATGCTGCGGGAACTCAGTCTGCACCAGCACTTCGCCGGCCCGGCCCGCGCGCCCGGCGCGACCGGCCACTTGCACGATGGTCTGCGCCAGCCGCTCGGCGGCTCGGAAGTCGGTGCTGAACAGGCTCTGGTCGGCATTGAGCACGCCCACCAGCGTGACATCGGGGAAGTGATGACCCTTGGTCAGCATCTGCGTGCCGATCAGGATGCGCGCTTCGCCGCTGTTGACCCGGGCGATGGCCGCCTCCAGGTCGGCGGCATCGCGCACGCTGTCGCGGTCAAAGCGGGCGATGGGCAGGCCCGGAAAACGCGCCGCCAGGGTTTCTTCGACGCGCTCGGTGCCGTGGCCCAGCGGCCGCACCCCGTGGCCGCAGCGCGGGCAGGTGGCGGGCAGCGGCTCGTCGGCGCCGCAGTGGTGGCAGCTGAGGCGCTGCTGCTGCTGGTGGATGGTCAGCCGCGCATCGCAGTGCCGGCAGGGCGCGATCCAGCCGCAGCCGCTGCACAGCAGCGTGGGCGCATAGCCGCGGCGGTTGATGAAGATCAGCACCTGCGCCCCGGCCGCCAGATGCCGCTCCATGGCCTGCAGCAGCGGCATCGAAAAACCCCGGTGCACCGCATGGCCGCGCAGGTCGATCAGCTGCAGCGAGGGCGGCTCGGCGGCCCCGGCGCGGCGCGGCAGCGACAGGCGCTGCGAGCGGCCGGCGGCCACGTTGTGCAGCGATTCGAATGAGGGGGTGGCCGAGCCCAGCAGCACCGGCACCGCACTGCGCTGCGCCCGGACCACCGCCATGTCGCGCGCCGAGTAACGAAAGCCGCCTTCCTGCTGCTTGAACGAGGCGTCGTGTTCTTCATCCACCACGATGACGCCCAGCGCCGGCAGCGGCACGAACACCGCCGAGCGCGTGCCGATGACGATGCGTGCCCGGCCGCTGGCCGCACTGCGCCAGGCCTGCAGACGTTCGCGATCGGTCAGGCCCGAGTGCAAGGCCACCAGCGGCACGGCAAAGCGTTCGCGAAAGCGCGCCAGCAACTGCGGCGTCAGGCCGATCTCCGGGCACAGCACCAGCGCGCTGTGGCCCTGTGCCAGCACGGTGTCGATCAGCCGCAGATACACCTCGGTCTTGCCGCTGCCGGTCACGCCATCCAGCAAAAAGCTGCCATAGCGACCCAGACCGTCCTGCAGGGCGCTGAGGGCGTGCTGCTGATCGTCTGACAGCGGCGGTCCGCTGGCGGTGGCGGCGGTACCGGTGGGCGCTGCCGGCGCGTCTTCGGTCGTCAGCACGCGGCTGTCGGCATAGCCGCGTTGTTGCAGGCTGGCCAGGTTTTCGCGCCAGCGTGGCAGGTGCTCACCCAGTTGCAGCGCCGACAGTGGCCCTGCGGCCACCAGTCGCGCCAGCAGTTCGCGTTGCTTGGGCGCACGCGCCAGGGCGCCCGAGGCCAGCGCGGCCTCGCCGTCGGCGGTGGCGCTGAACCACAGCTCGCTGGCCCGCGCCGGTTCGCCCTCGCGCAGCAGCCGTGGCAGCGCCGAGGCCAGCACCGCGCCCAGCGGGTGGTGGTAATAGCCCGCCGCCCAGGTCAGCAGGTTCAGCAGCGGCTCGTCCAGCAGCGGCTGTTCGTCGAGTACCGCGGTGACCGGCCGCAGCTTGTCGGCAGGCAGCTCAGACTCTGTGGCCAGCGCGACCACCAGCCCGACCAGCGCCTGCCGGCCGAAGGGCACGCGCACGCGGCAACCCACTGCCACGGGCTGTCCGTCCGACAGATAATCGAACAGCCGGCGCAGCGGCGTGTCCAGCGCGACACGGACGATGGGCGGGGCCGTCATCGACTTGTCATGTTTGTCCACACAAGCTGTGGATAACTCTGTGGAGGAAAATCGTCATGCCACTCAAAAAACCTGTAATTTTCGTGATGAATGCTGGATTGGTTAAAAAATAAGCGACTTTTCAATGCCCGTTTGTCAGTCAAAAACTATAAAAATCATGATGTTAATAAATCATCGCGCGGCGGCACCTGAAGAGATGCAGATTCATCATTCATTCACAATACCCCTGTGGAGCATTGTGCGAGGCGCGCCGTGAGCAGCCTGCGCATGGCGGCCTCTTTACTGGCCGGACTGCTGGCCGGGCTGTTGCTGCCCGCGCTGCCGCCCGCCTTGGCGCAGGGCCTGACCACGGTGCTCGAGCCGGTCGGTGTGCTGTGGCTCAACGCCTTGCGCATGACCGTGTTGCCGCTGGTAGTGGCGCTGCTGGTGGCCGGCATCGGCCGCAGTGCCCAGACCGCCGCCGCCAATCGTCTCACGCTGCGGGCGATGCGCGCATTTCTGCTGCTGCTGGCGGTCGGGGCGCTGCTGGGCGCGGCGCTGACCTTGATCTTCCTGCGCCTGTGGCCGGTGTCGCCGGCGGCGGCCCAGGCGCTGCGTGCGGCGGCCGAGGGCGGCGCCTCAACGGTGCCGGTGTTGCCGCCGCTGCGCGACTGGGTGGTGTCGCTGATCCCGGCCAATCCCTTCGAGGCGGCCGCCAGCGGCGCCATGCTGCAGCTGGTGGTGTTTGCCGTGCTGCTGGGCTTTGCTGCGGCGCGTATCGCGGACGAACCCCGCGAGCGTTTGCTGGGCTGGTTTGAAGCGCTGAGCGAGGCGCTGTTCGTGCTGGTGCGCGGCGTGCTGTGGGCCGGTCCGCTGGGGGTGTTCGCGCTGGCGCTGATGGTCGGTCAACGCGGCGGCTGGGATGCGGCCGGCGCGCTGGGGCAATACCTGGTGCTGGCCTGCGGAGTGTCGGTGGTGCTGACGCTGCTGCTGTACCCGGTCGCGGTGCTGGCCGGTGGCGTGCCGCTGTGGGCCTTTGCCCGCGCGGCCTTGCCCTCGCAGGTGGTGGCCATCAGCACGCAATCGTCGCTGGCCAGTCTGCCGGCCATGCTCGCCGGCTTTGCTACGCTGCCGGGGCCGCGCGCCGGTGCCGAGGTGGTGCTGCCGCTGGCGGTGTCGCTGTTTCGCATGACCAGTCCGCTGGTCAATATCGCTGTCGTGCTGTTCGTGGCCCACGTCAGCGGCGTGCACGTCGGCGCCGGGGCGCTGGTGGCCGGGCTGCTGCTGGCGGTGGTGACCAGCTGGTCGGTGGTGGGGCTGCCCAGTCAGATCACGTTCTTCAATACCACTGTGCCGATGTCGCTGGCCATGGGCGTGCCCACCGGTCTGCTGCCGCTGTTGCTGGCCGTCGAGGTGATCCCCGACCTGTTCCGCACCGTGGGCAACGTGACCGCCGATCTGACGGTCACCGCCGTTGTCACACGTTCGCACCCTTCACGGGCTAACCTCAGCAATACGTGAACCGAACGAAACTCAGACCCGTGAATGTGTTTGTGCCAGACGAGTCTTCGTCAGGCCCCTCTGCGGCGTCGCTATCGCAGATGGTGCTGCGCGCCAATGTTGCCGGCATGCCGTTGGAATGGATCGACTACCGCGAAGCGGCGCGGCTGTATACGCAAGGCCAGGTGGCTTACAGCTGCGGCACGCCGCTGTACCGGCTGCGCGGCGGTACCAGTGCGCAGTCGGGTCAGCGCACCGTGCTCGAGATCAACTCGATCATCGCCACGCGGGGCCACTCGGGTAATCCCGGTAATCTGCGCACCGATTACGTGCCGCCGCTCAACAACCAGACGCTGTTCCGCCGCGACGGCAACCTGTGCCTGTATTGCGCGCAGCGTTTTGCCGATGGCGAGCTCTCGCGCGACCATGTGCGGCCCTTAAGTCAGGGTGGCGCTGACATCTGGACCAACGTGGTCACCGCCTGTCGCCGCTGCAACAACACCAAGGCCTGGCGCACGCCCGAGCAGGCGCGCATGCAGTTGGTGGCCGTGCCGTTTGCACCGACCTACGCCGAATATGTCTATCTGAAGGGCCGCCGCGTGCTGACCGACCAGATGCACTATCTGCTGGCGCATTTTCCGCGCAGCAGTCCGTTGCATGCGCGTTTGCGCAGCGCTTTGGGCTAACCGTTTGGTGCATCTGATCGATGCGTCGGTGTACGTGTTCCGCGCGTACTACTCCATGCCATCCGACATGACCGATGCAGACGGCAACCCGGTGCATGCGCTGTATGGCTTTGCGCGCTTCATCGGCGAGCTGCTGGAACGCGCCCGCCCTGAATACGTTGCAGTGGCTTTTGACGGCAGCTTGGCTACTTCGTTTCGTAACCAGATCTATCCGCCCTACAAAGCCAATCGTGAACCGGCGCCGCCGGATCTGGCGCTGCAATTTGAGCGCTGCCGCGAGTTCTGCACGCACCTGGGCTTGGCGCAGTTCAGCAGCCCCGAGTACGAGGCCGATGACATCATCGGCACGCTGGTGGCACGCCTGCGCAGTGAGGGCCTGCGCAGCACCGTGGTGACGCGCGACAAAGATCTGGCGCAATTGCTGCAACCTGGCGATGTGTACTGGGATTACGCCGGCGATCAGCGCTATCACTATGAGCAGATCGCCGATCGCTTTGGTGTGGTGCCCGAGCGCTATGCCGATTACCTGGCCTTGACCGGTGATGCGGTCGACAACATCCCCGGCGTGCCCGGTGTCGGCCCCAAAACCGCCGCCGTGCTGATGCAGCACTTCGCTTCATTAGACCAGCTGTATGCCGGGCTGGCTGCCGTGGCCGATTTGCCGGTGCGCGGTGCAGGCAAGCTGGGCGCACGCCTGGCCGAACACCGTGATGCGGCCTATCTGGCGCAGGCGCTGACGCGCATCCACTGTGCCATGCCGCTGACCACTACCCGCCATGACCTGCGGCGCCGGCTGCCGGACCGCGACGCGCTGACGCGGTTTTTTGATGCGCAAGGTTTTGGTTCGCTGCTGCGTGCGCAAGCCGATCGGCTGATATCCGCGCAGGCCAGCGGCTAGGATAGCCGCATCTGCCGGGCAGTCAGGGGGGCGTGGGTCAGCATGAGTCAGAACAATCTCGAGTCTTCCTTGCACGAAGCGCGGCTGTTTGCGCCGCCGCCCGGCTTCGCAGCCCAAGCCGTGCCCAACTCCGCGCAGCTTGCGGCCTTGCACGCGGCCGCTGCCGCTGACCACGTGGGCTTCTGGGCCGATCAGGCGCGTGTTGCGCTGCATTGGCAGCGGCCGTTCACGCAGACGCTGGATGACTCAGCCGCACCCAACTACCGCTGGTTTGCCGATGGCCTGCTCAACGTGTCGGTTAACTGCCTCGATGTGCATCTGGCCGCACACGGTGAACGCCCGGCCATCGTGTTTGAGCCCGAGAGCGGTGAGCCGCGCGCCCTCAGTTACCGTCAGCTGCACACGCAAGTGTGTCGCGCTGCCAACGCGCTGCGCAGCTTAGGGATAGGCCGTGGTGATCGCGTGGTCATCTATATGCCGCTGGTGCCCGAGGCGATCATCGCCATGCACGCCTGCGCGCGCATCGGCGCTATTCATTCGGTGGTGTTCGGTGGCTTCTCGGCGTTGTCGCTGCGCGATCGCATCATCGATGCCGGCGCACGCTTGTTGATTACCGCCGATGGCGGTCATCGCGGTGGCCATATCGTCGAGCTCAAAGCCGCAGCCGACAAAGCCTTGGCCGAACACACCCCCATCGAGCAGGTCATCGTGTTGCGGCAGACCGGCCACGACGTACCTATGCAAGCGGGCCGTGACCTGTGGTGGCACGAGTTGCTGGCCGCACAGCCCGACAGCTGCCCGCCCGAGTGGGTCGATGCTGAACACCCGCTTTTTTTGCTGTACACCTCGGGGTCCACCGGCAAGCCCAAGGGCATACAGCATTCCAGCGCCGGCTATCTGCTGGGCGCCAAGCTGTCCACGCAATGGGTGTTCGACCTCAAGCCTGCCGATGTGTTCTGGTGCACGGCCGATGTGGGTTGGATCACCGGCCACAGCTATGTGGCTTATGGTCCGCTGGCCAATGCCGGCACCATCGTGCTCTATGAAGGCGGTCCGACTTACCCGGATGCCGGCCGCTTCTGGCGCATCATCGAACGACATCGCGTCAGCATTTTTTATACCGCACCCACGGCTATCCGCGCGCTGATGAAGTTCGGCGACGACGTGCCCAAGCAATACGACCTGTCGTCGCTGCGCCTGCTGGGCAGCGTCGGTGAGCCCATCAACCCGGAAGCGTGGATGTGGTATCGCAGTGTTATCGGCGGTGACCGTTGCCCCATCGTCGATACCTGGTGGCAGACCGAGACCGGCGCCATCCTCATCTCGCCGGTACCGGGTGTCACGGCCACCAAGCCCGGCTCGTGCACGCAGCCGCTGCCGGGTATCGCCGCCGACATCGTCGATGATGACGGTAATGCCGTGACGCGCGCTGATGCCGGTGGTTATCTGGTGGTGCGCAAGCCGTGGCCGTCGATGCTGCGCACCATCTGGAACGATAACGAGCGCTACCTCGAGACCTATTGGGCGCGTTTCCAGAATCGCTATTACGTGGCTGGTGACAGCGCGCATCGCGACGCCGACGGTTACTACTGGATCATGGGTCGCATCGACGATGTGCTCAATGTCGCCGGCCACAGGCTGGGCACCATGGAGATCGAATCAGCGCTGGTGGCGCATCCGCGTGTGGCCGAAGCCGCTGTGGTCGGCAAGCCGCATGAGATCAAAGGCGAGGCCGTGTTCGCTTATGTGGTGTGTCTGGGCGAGCGGCCCGAGGGCGACGTGCAGGCCTTCATCGATGAACTGCGGCATTGGGTGGGCGAACAGCTGGGCGCCATCGCCAAGCCCGATGAAATCCGTTTTGCCGATAACCTGCCCAAGACGCGCTCCGGCAAGATCATGCGTCGCTTGCTGCGCACCATTGCGCGCGGTGAAGACATCACGCAAGACATCTCCACACTGGAAAACCCGGCCATCGTCGAGCAACTGCGCGGCAAGAGCAGCTCATGAAGCTGTTGAAACTGCTGCGCTCACTCTATGTGCAGGTGCTGCTGGCCATCGTCATCGGTGTGCTCATAGGCCATTTCGCGCCGCATTGGGGTGTGGAGTTAAAGCCGCTGGGTGATGGCTTCATCCGCCTGGTCAAGATGATCATCACGCCGGTCATCTTCTGCACGGTGGTGCTGGGCATCGCCGGCATGGACGATCTGCGTAGCGTCGGTCGCATCGGACTCTATGCGCTGGGCTATTTCGAATTGGTCACGACGCTGGCGCTGGTGCTGGGCCTGACCGTCATCAATGTGTTGCAGCCCGGCGTGGGCTTGCATGTAAATGTGGCCAGTCTCGATGCCGGGCGCCTGAGCCAATACACCGAGCAGGCGCAGCATCAGGGCGTGGTGGCGTTTTTGCTCAACATCATCCCCACCACTATTTTTGATGCGTTTGCCCGCGGCGATGTGTTGCAGGTGCTGCTGGTGGCCGTGCTGGTGGGTTTTGCGCTGCAGGTCGTGGGCATGCGTGCTGCTGTGCTGCGCGATGCCATCGGTGGTCTCTCGCACGTGGTGTTTCGCATCGTCGGTTTCATCATGAAGCTGGCGCCGCTGGGTGCACTGGGTGCTATGGCTTTTACCATCGGCTCGCAGGGCATCGCCGCGCTGCTGCCGCTGGCCTCGCTGATGGGCTGCTTTTATCTGACCTGCGTGCTGTTTGTGGTGCTGGTGCTGGGCAGCATCGCGCGCCTGCATGGCTTTCGCATTTTTTCGCTGCTGCGCTACATCAAAGAAGAGCTGTTCATCGTGCTGGGCACTTCTTCATCCGAGACGGTACTGCCGCGCCTGATGGACAAGATGGAGCGCGCCGGCTGCCGCCGTTCGGTGGTGGGTCTGGTGGTGCCGGCCGGCTATTCGTTCAACCTCGATGGCACGTGCATCTACCTGACCATGGCAGCGGTGTTTCTGGCGCAAGCCACCGACACGCCCATGACTCTGCAGCAGCAACTGGTGATGCTGCTGGTGTTGCTGCTGACCAGCAAAGGCGCAGCGGGCGTGACCGGTAGCGGCTTCATCGTGCTGGCCGCGACGCTGGCTGCGGTCAACGGACCACCGGTCGCCTCGCTGGCCTTGATATTGGGCATAGACCGCTTCATGTCCGAGGCGCGCGCCCTGACCAACCTGGTGGGCAACGCCGTGGCCACGCTGGTGGTGGCGCGCTGGACCGGTTCGCTGCAGCCGGACCCCGACTGCGGCTTGTTTACCGATGCGGCATTAAAGGCAGGCTGAACAGCACACGCACTTCATCGGCGATCCATTCGGTGGACTTCCATTCGCCTTCGCCGACGCCGAAGTCCAGCCGCTTCAGGGTGGCGCTGCCGGCCAGCACCGGCCCGCTTTTGCCATCGGCCGAGGCCGGCGTGTAGGTGAACTGCAGCGGCACTTCACGGGTGACGCCACGCAGACTCAGTTGCCCGTATGCGATATAGCCGCCGGCGTTGGCGCTAAAACGCGTGGCCACATAGCGCGCTTCGGCGAAACGGGCGACATCAAACAACCCGGCGGTCAGCAGCTGCCCGTTGCGCTCTTTGTCCTGGGTGTCGATGCTGCTGACAGCAATGCGCACGTCAAACCGGCCGCTGGGCGCGGCGCCCGGCGTGAAGTCGATGTCTGCCGCAAACTGCCCGAAGCGCCCGCGCGTGGCCGCACCGGCCTGCACGAACTCAAACTCCAGCGCACCGTGTTGCGCATCGCTGACCCAGGCAGCAGGGCTGTTGCCCGCACCGGCACCGGTGTCCGCTGCGCTCACTGGCGCGATCGACGTCGCACGCTCACTGCCTGCTGTCGCTGCTGCGCCCGGCAACAACTGCCACAAGCCCCAAGCACCCAGCAGCACCGCCAGCAGCATCACCACTGCGCGCGCGCCGGCCTGACCGCCGAACGGCAGCATGCGCGTCAGCACCGTGTCTTTGCGCACGAAGTGGTGCACCAGGGCTGCGGCCACGTGCAGCGCCGCCAGCGCCAGCAGCGCATTGGCCAGCAGCTCATGCGTGCCCTTGAGCACCTCAAACAGGGCTTCGTTCGGGGCCACCAAGTCGGGCAGCGTGACCCAGCCGAACCAGCTGACCGTGTAGTGCTTGGCCGATGACATCAGCCAACCCGACAGCGGCAAGGCAAACAGCAGCGCATACAGACCCGGGTGGATCAGCTGCGCCAGCACGCGCTCATAGCGCTTGAGATCAGCAGGCAGGGCCGGCGAATGAGACCGCTGCGACCAGCGCCAGCCCAGACGCAGCACCGCCAGCACCAGAAGGGTGATGCCTATCGACTTATGCCGGGCCAACGTGCCCAGTTTGCCGACACCAGCGGGCAGGTCTTCGGCCGCGCTGGCCAGCACGAATTGCGCCAGCAGCGCCCAGACAATCACCCAGTGAAATACCTGCGCGATGGCGCCCCAACGCGCGCTGCTGTTACTTAGTGCCATGATGAAAATCCTTGATCCAAGTTGATGTCAGCGGCAGCGCTCAGCGCCAGCAGTTGCGCGGGCAGCGTGTACCGCGTCAGTGTCTGACCCTCGCGCGCAGGGCCGAAGCGCAGCAGCGGCCCGCCGGCTTGCGCGCGCGGGTGCAGCATCAGCACCAGACCGCTGCCGCGCAATACGGGTAAATCGCCGGCGGCATCGGTGTCGGCTACAAAGCCCAGTTGCTGCCAATAGTCGCGGCTGAGTGCGACATCGTCGCAGGGCAGGCTCAGCGCTGCAAAACGGCCCAGCCGCGTGACCGCCGGGGCCACCGGCGGCGAGAAGGTCCGCGCCTCCAGGACGCGCACACGGTTGCCCGCCGGGTCGTGCAGTGACAGTTCGTTGAACACGTCGCTGCCCAATCGCATCTGCACGGGTTGCAGGCCGCGCGCATCCAGTTCGCGTGCTAAGGCAGCGACGTTCTCGCGGGTGAACACCAGCGTGGGCGGCGCAGCGGGTACGCCATGCAAGGCAATGCAGAGTCCCTGACAGGCCATCACGCCATAGTGATGCGACCAGACGTCGCCGGTCTGTGCGGCAACGAACCCCAGTTGTTCATAGCCGGCGCAGGCCGAGAGCACATCATCGGTGCTCAGCGCCAGTTCAAGAAACGGGCCGGGCATGCTGCCAGACGAGCCCGGCGAGCATCGCCACCTGCTGCTCGCTGTCGTTGAGCGCCGGGATATAGCGCAGCGCTGCGCCACCGGCCTCGTGGAAGATTTCGGCGGCCTCTACGCCCATCTCGTCGATGGTCTCCAGACAGTCGATGGCAAAACCCGGGCAGGCCACATCCAGTTGCTTGATGCCGCGTTGTGCCAGTTCGCGCACCACGGTGTCGGTGTACGGGCCGACCCAGCGCGCCGTACCCACGCGCGATTGAAAGCTGACGCTCCAATCGGTCTCGGCCAAGCCCAGCTGCTGCGCGATGGCTGCCGCGGTGGCCAGGCACTTGCGCTCGTAAGGGTCGCCCTTGGCCACATAGCTCGCCGGAATGCCATGGAACGACAGCAGCAGGTGCTGGCCGGCTGTTTCGCGTGCACGCCAGGCGGCGATGTCAGCGGCCACGGCGCGGATGTAGTCGGGCTCGACGTTGTAGTCGCTGATGTAGCGCAGTTCGGGCAGGAAGCGCCAGGCCCGCAGCGCCTTGCCCACCTGGTCATAGCTGGCGCCGGCGGTGCTGCCGGAATATTGCGGGAACAGCGGCAACACCAGAATGCGCTGCGCACCGCGCTCCCGCAGCGCCGCCAGACCCGTGGCTACCGACGGGCTGCTATAGAGCATGCCCAGTTCGACAGCGACTTCCTGCCCCGCATCGGCCGACAGCCTGGTCTGCAGCGCCTCGCGCAAACGCCGCGAAATAAGCAGCAGCGGCGAACCGGCGTCGGTCCACACACGGCGGTACTTGGGTACCACGCGGATAGGCCGCAGCGGCAGGATGATGAAGTAGAGGATCCAGCACCAGATGGCGCGGCTGACCTCGATGGTGCGGCGGTCGCGCAGCAGCTGGCGCAGAAAGTTGCGGATGGCGCCGGAGGTCAGCGCATCGGGCGTACCGGAATTGATCAGCAACACACCCAGCTTGTAAGGGCCTTGCAGCTGATAACGGGGCGAAGGGTCGTAGTGGGGCATGGTGTGTCTTGTGGGGCCGTCCGGCCGGTGTGATCAGCTGAGATGTTCGGCCAGCCAGGCCGAGGTGCGTTCGCCGGCCAGTTGCGCGCTGGCCGCGTCATAGCTGGGGCGCTGGTCGCAGCTGAAGCCATGGTCGGCGGCATAGACATGAAACACGCCGCCCGGCTGCGCGGCCTGAATGCGGGCGACGGCCTCGGGCGGGATGGACGCATCGCGCTCACCGAAGTGATAGAGCACGGGGCAGCGCGGCTGACGTTCAAGGTTGGCAGCGATGCCGGTGCCGTAATAGGCCACGGCTGTGGCCACCGGCAGATCGCAGGCCGCCAGAAACGCCTGCGTGCCGCCCCAGCAATAACCGATGGCGGCCACTTTGCCGGCATGGCGTACGACGTTGATCGCGGCGCTGATGTCCAAGCTGACCTGCGGCTGTTGCAGCTGCTTCATGGTGCCGCGGCCCTGCTCAACGTCGGCTGCGGTGTAGCCCAGCTCGAGCTCGCGCGTGACGCGGTCAAACAAACACGGCGCAATGGCCAGGTAACCGGCGGCGGCGTAGCGCTCGGTGACCGCGCGGATGTGCGCGTTGACGCCGAAGATCTCCTGCAGCACCACCACGGCGCCGCGCGCCGTACCGGCCGGGGCCGCCAGCCACGCCGCAAAGGTATGTCCATCACGCGCCATCAGCGAGGTGTAGTGAGCCATGTGAGTCCTGCCGTTAAAGGATGCCGGGGTTCAAGTGCCAGCAGGCCACGGTCAGTCCGGTGGCAAAGGCTACCCAGAGCAGATAGGGCAGCAGCAGCAGTCCGGCGGTGCGGCTGGACCGCCAGAACAGCAGTAGGGTGAACCAGATGGTCAACCACAGCAGGCACACTTCGATGACCGCCAGCAGACCGAACTGCCAGCGGAAGAACAGCCACGACCACAGCGCGTTGAGCAGCAGCTGCAGGCCGTATAGCAGCAGCGCATCGGCCGCCTGCGCGACGCTGCCGGCGCTACGCCAGACCAGCCAGGCGGCGATGCCCATCAGCAGATACAGCACCGACCACACCGGCCCGAACACGCCCGGCGGCGGCGCCCACGCGGGCTTGATGAGCCCGGCATAAAACGCCTGCGCATTGATCGAAGCCCACGCCCCCAAGGCTGCTACGACCAGCACCAGCAGCAGTGACAGCGCCAGCGTCGACCACTGTCCCGGCGGCCGCAAGCCGCCGACCCGCATACGCTGTGCCATTAAGTGCGCTCTGCCGAGTGTGCCGATTCGACGATGGCGGTGACGCCCATGCCGCCGGCCGTGCACACCGACAACAGCACCCGGCGCGCCGCCGGATTACCGGCCAGCAACTGCGCGGCCACAGCCAGGATGCGCGCACCGGTGGCGGCAAACGGGTGGCCGACCGCGATGCTGCTGCCGTGCACGTTGAGCTTGCTGCGGTCGATCACACCCAGCGGCTGCTCGCGGCCCAGCTGCGCGCGGCAATACTCGGGTGACTCCCAAGCCTTGAGCGTGGCCAGCACCTGCGCCGCAAAAGCCTCGTGGATTTCGTAGTAGTCAAAATCTTGCAGCGATAGATTGGCGTCGCGCAGCAGCGCCGAGACGGCCAGTGCCGGCGCCATCAACAGCCCTTCGTGGCCGCTTGCAAAGTCCACAGCCCAGGTCTTGGCATGGGTCAGGTAAGCCAGCACTGGCAGCTGCCGGCTGGCGGCCCAACTCTCGCTGCCCAGCAATACGGCCGCGGCGCCGTCAGTCAGCGGTGTGCTGTTACCGGCGGTCAGCGTGCCGCGGGCGCTGCGCTCAAAGGCCGGCTGCAGCTTGGCCAGCTTGGCCACCGAGGTGTCGGCGCGGACGTTGTTGTCCTGCGTCAGCCCCAGATACGGCACGACTAAATCACGCTGAAATCCGCTGGCCCAGGCGGCGGCGGCGCGCGCATGGCTGGTGGCCGCCAGGTCGTCCTGTTCGCTGCGGCTGATCTGCCAGCGCTGCGCCATCAGTTCGGCGCTCTGGCCCATCGACAAGCCGGTGCGCGGCTCGATGACGCCAGGCATCTCAGGCGCAAACATCGCCGGGCGCAGCGACAGCCAGGGCGTCAGGCGTTGCAGCAGCGAGCGGCCGCGGTAGCTGCGCAGCAGCAGTTGCTGATAGGCGCGCGGATAGACCACCGGCGGGTCGCTGATGCTGTCGACCCCGGCAGCGATACCGGCGTCGATCTGGCCCAGGGCGATTTTGTTGGCCACCAGGATGGCGGCCTCGAGGCTGGTGCCGCAGGCGCGTTGCAGGTCCAGTCCCGGCGTCTGCGGATCCAGGCCCGAAGACAGCACGCATTCGCGCACCAGGTTGAAGTCGCGCGAGTGCTTGATGACCGCGCCACCGATCACGTCGCCCAGGCGCACGCCGGACAGACCCTGGCGTTCGACCAGCGCGCGCAGCACGGCGCTGAGCATCTGCGGGTTGCCGACCTGTGCGTAGGCACCGTGCGCCCGCGCGAAGGGGATGCGGGTGCCGCCGAGGATGGCGACGCGTTGAACTGTGCTTCCAACCAGCATGGTGACTCCGGATAACTGCGCCAAGGATGCCACGCTGCGCGTCAGCACGCACAGCGGCCGCAGTACTGATTACGTCATCGATAAACGGGTATGCTCTGCCCGCCATGGGACCCACACTAGACCGACAGTTCGAGCGGCGGCTGGCAGCGCTGGTCAACGCACGCGAACCGCGCGTACTGCTCGACGGCCTCAAGGGCGTCGAGAAAGAAAGCTTGCGGGTGCAGGCCGACGGCCACATTGCCACCACACCGCACCCCTACGAGCTGGGCTCTGCGCTCACCAGCGCGCACATCACCACCGATTTTTCCGAGTCGTTAATCGAACTGGTGACGCCGACCTTCCAGCGCGGCGACGATTTGCTGAACTACCTGTGCGACCTGCACCAGTTCGTGTACCGCCATCTGGGCAATGAGCTGCTGTGGGCCACCTCGATGCCCTGCGAGCTCAGTTCCGACGCCGATGTGCCTATCGCCTACTACGGCGAGTCCAACGTCGGGCGCATGAAGACGGCCTATCGCAATGGTCTGCGGCATCGTTACGGCGGCCTGATGCAGGCCATTTCCGGCGTGCACTTCAACTACTCGTTCCCGCCGCTGTTCTGGGAGGTGTTCGCGCAGGTGCGCGAAACGCGTCAGCCCGGCAAGGATTTCAACTCGCAGGTCTATTTCGAGCTGCTGCGCAATTACCGCCGCTATGGCTGGATCGTGCTGTACCTGTTCGGCGTGTCGCCGGCCGTCGGCCAGTCGTTTCTGGCCGGTTCCGACCAGCACCTGCCGTTGCTCGATCCGGCTACGGCCTACGAGCCTTACGGCACGACGCTGCGCATGAGCGATATCGGTTATCGCAACCGCAACCAGTCTGATGTGTCGATCTCGGTCAACGATCTGTCTGACTACGTGCGCGACCTGCGCCATGCCACCGGTACCGTGCACCCGCCCTACGAGCAGATCGGCGTGCAGGTCGAGCAGCACTACCGGCAGCTCAACGCCAACATCCTGCAGATCGAGAACGAGTACTACAGCTACATCCGCCCCAAGCGCGTCACGCGCACCGGCGAGCGGCCCAGCACCGCCTTGCTGCGCGCAGGCGTCGAATACGTCGAAGTGCGCGCGCTGGATGTCAGCGCGTTCGACCCGGTGGGTGTCAACGCCAACAAAATGCGCTTCCTCGAAGCCTTCATGGCCTATTGCGTGCTCAGCGACAGCCCCCCCATCGGCACCTCAGAACAGGCGCAGCTGGACGACAACCACCTGCTGGTGGCCCGTCGTGGCCGCGAACCGGGCTTGCAGCTGTCGCGTGACGGCCGGCAGGTGGGCCTGCAGCAGTGGGCCGCACAAATCCTCGACGGCATGCAGGGCATCTGCGAATTGCTCGATGCCGGCGATCCGGCGCGGCCCTATACGGCGGCGCTGCGGGTGCAGACAGACAAGGTACAAGACGTCGAGCGCACGCCCTCGGCGCGTTTGCTGGCGCAGTTGCGCGGCAGCGGCGAGTCGTTCTTTGCGTTTGCGCAGCGCATGTCAGCCGAGCACAAGGCTTACTTCCTGCAACTGCATCCGCCGCACGACCAGCGTCTGGCTACTTTGCGGCGTGAAGCAGATGAGTCGCTGGCGCAGCAGCGGCGCATCGAGTCGACCCAGACGGGTACTTTCGAGAACTACCTCGAGCGCTATTTCGTCGACGGCTAGCGGGCCGCCAGGCCGGCGCGCGCCCGCAGGCGCAGGCCGGTCAGCAGCATCAGTCCCAGCAGCAGCGTCACGTCCAAGCTGCCGCCGCCACCGCTGGTCGAATTACCCGACGCCGGTGTGGTCGCCGGTGTGGTCGCCGGTGTGGTGGCAGGCGTGGTCACCACCTGTGTACCGGTTACCGTCAGCGAGCTGTCGTTGTTGCTGGTCTGCGGGTCAATCAGTGCGGTCGATTGCAGATTAAAGCTGAACAGCTGCGCGCCGGCCTGTTGCACCGAGATGCCCAGATTGACGCTGGTCTGGCCGTCGACACTCAGCGCAATGCCGCTGCAGGTCAGCGCCGTGCCGACCACGGTGCAGCTGACGCCGCCGCCGCTGACCGATTGCACGACGATGCCGGCCGGCAGTGCGCCGGTCAGCTTGCCATCGGTCACCGAGCCCAACCCCAGGTTGCTCAAGGTCAGGCGCACAGTGGTCGATTGACCGACGGTCACGCTGCTCGCATCGGCCGTGGCTTTAACCGACAGGTCCGCACCCGGCGCGCTGGTCAGCGCCAGCGTTGCCTTGTTGTTGGTGGCCAGGCCGTCGTTGGCCGCGGCCAGTTGCAGCGCAGCGGACGTGTTGCCGCTGGCCGTGCCGGTAAACACCAACTGCACATCGCGGCTGTCGTTGGCGGGCATGTCGCCCAGCGTGCATGTCAGCTTGCCGCCCGACAGCGCACAGCTGCCGCCGCTGAGCGTACCGCTGACGACGTTGACGCCCGCCGCCGGCGTGACCGTCAAGCTGGCGCCGGTCACCGTCGCGGTGCCTATCGAGCGCACCGTCACGGTGACACTGGTCGGCTGGTTCAGCACGATGCGCGCCGAGGCCGGTGCGCTGATCGCGATGTCCGGCAGATCCACGGCCGTCAGACAGGTGGCGTTGGCTACGGTCGAGACCATCTGGTCCAGGCTGCAATTTGAAAAGGTCGAGCTGCCGCTGATACGCGCCGCCATCAGATAGTCGGTCGCCGAGGTCGAAGCGCAGGCACCGCCGGTTTCACCGTCATGCGGCGCACCAAAGGTGTGGCCGACTTCGTGCGCCGCCACCAGCGCATCAAAGGTCACCGAGACCCGCGCTTCTGACAGGCTCGAACCATAACTGCGGTTACAGACACTGCCGATATACGCAATACCGACGGTCTGACCGTCCATGTCGCGACCGGTCATCAGGTGCGTCAGGCCCGCGGCCTGCTGCACCGACGAGCCGCTGCGATAGCTCTTGACCTGATCCAGCAGCGTGCTGGGTACGGTGCTGGTAAACGGCTGGGTTGTCGCATCAGTGATCGTGGTGCCGGCCAGATGAATCTGCACGCCGACCTGGCTGGAGAAGATGCCATCGACAATGTTCATGCGGGCGATGATGTTGGGCAGCGTGTTGACGCCATCCAAGGCCGCCAGCTGCGCATCGGCCACCACCGCTACTTCCAGACGCCGCAGGCCGGCAGCCTGGGCCGCCGCCATGCCCGGCTGCAGATCACCGACCATCGCGTTCAGCGCGTCGGTGCCGGTGCGGCGCATGTCGATGGTGTCACCGTCAAAGACTACGCCGGTCAGCTCGGTGTCCGAGAGTTTGTAGATCACCGTCGTGTCCGGCTGCAGCGCGGCCGCTTGCACACTGTGCGGCTGCAGACCGCCGGCTTGATCCACCATGTAGATCGAAGCGCCATCCGAATAAATGCCCTGATAGCGGCCGTTGCGGCGGGTCAGCCGGGCCCACGAGCCCTGTAAGCCCGGCAGGCGGCCCTTAAAGACCTCGATGCCCGCGCTGTGTCCGTCAGGCAGCAGCTGGCTGTTGGGTTCGAGCAGAAAATCGAACTGCCGTGCACCAGCGGAAAGCTGCAGTCGCGTGCCCGGGGTGCTGCCGCGCACAGCCACTTGCGGCGTTTCGAGGCTACTGGCTGCATCGAGGTGCAAAATGCGCATCTGCGCTGCCCAAGTGCAGGGCGTGGTGACCAGCAGAACGGCGACAGCGGCGAACCACCAGGGTTTCGCACCAGTATTGCGCGGCAACAGCTTCATAGCGCTCCAAAACAGTGCGCAACAACACGATTACGATTAATCGGTGCTGCGATAAGGTGGCTTAGAGGCTACGATCTAACTGGCACGGGAAGTGCTAACTACTTCTCAGTCCTTCAACCGCGCTGAAGCCGATCCTAAAAACGGAGGCGGGAGTCACGAATGAAACTGGTTACTGCAATCATCAAGCCCTTCAAGCTCGACGACGTTCGCTCTGCACTGTCAGAGTTGGGTGTCTCGGGTATGACCGTCACGGAAGTCAAAGGCTTCGGCCGCCAGCGGGGTCACACCGAGCTGTACCGCGGCGCCGAGTATGTCGTCGATTTCGTGCCCAAAACGCGCATCGAAGTCGCGGTCCGCACTGAGCTGGTCGACCAGGTGGTCGAGTCCATCCTCAAGGCTGCCAAGACCGGCAAGGTGGGCGACGGCAAGATCTTTATCACCGACATCGACCGCGTCATCCGTATCCGTACGGGTGAAACGGACAACGCCGCGCTGTAACGGCGTCAGGGTGATCCGGCCGGCCGCGAGGTCGGCCGGGCACGGCCTTTAGCCGGCGGGTTTGCTGCCGTAATGGGGCAGGCCCAGGGGGCCGCTGCGGGCGACCGCATCCAAGCTGGCATGGTCTGCAACCGCAGCCAGCAGACTGTTGATGTCGGCTTCACCGCCGGTCATCTCCACCAGCAGTAACGGTCCGTTGCTGTGTACGACCCGTGCTCCGGCGGTCTGCAGGCAGTCCAGCAACGCCGCGTCTGCGCCGGCTTTGACCACCAGTCGCAGCAGCGCCATTTCCCGTTCAACGTGCTCGCCGCCGGTCAGGTTCTCGACCGAGACCACGTCTATGAGTTTGTGCAGTTGGCTGATGATCTGCTGGATGGTGGCGTCTGAGCCGCTGGTCACCAGCGTGATGCGTGACACCGAGGGCTGCTCGGTGGGGGCCACTGACAACGATTCGATGTTGTAGCCGCGGTTGGAAAACAGGCAGGCCACCCTGACCAGGGCGCCGGATTCGTTCTGCAGCAGGATGCCGATGATGTGTCGCATGATCCCCACAGGATAAAGGATCACGTCGCACTCGGGGAGGGAGGATTTTGGCGCAGCCGCCGCAAGCTGCTAACCTTCCGAGACGATGAACGACACAGTCAAAGTTTCCATCCTGCCGCCACCGCATCCGCTGGCCGGGCAGACCATGACCGGCGCCCAGATGATCGTCCAGGTCATCGCCGACCAAGGGCTCACCGCCCTGTTTGGTTACAGCGGCGGCGCCATCCTGCCCACCTACGACGCGGTGTTTTTGTACAACGCCGCCTGCCAGCGCGAGGGTCGCCCGCAGTTGCCGCTGATCGTACCGGCCAACGAGCAGGGCGCGGGCTTTATGGCTGCCGGCTATTCGCGCGCCACCGGTCAGGTCGGCGTGGCGCTGGTCACCTCCGGCCCGGGTGCCACCAACATGGTCACGCCGGTACGCGATTGCATGGCCGATTCGGTACCGATGGTGGTCATCTGCGGTCAGGTGCCGCGCGCCGCCATCGGCTCCGATGCCTTTCAGGAAGCGCCGGTGGCCGCCATCATGGGTTCGGTCGCCAAGCATGTGTTCCTGGTCACCGACCCCGACAAACTCGAGGCCACGGTGCGCACGGCCTTCGAGCTGGCGCGTTCGGGCCGGCCCGGCCCGGTGGTGGTCGACGTGCCCAAGGACGTGCAGAACTGGCAGGGCTGCTTTGATGGTCAGGCCACGCTGCCGCTGGGCGTCTATCGCCAGCGCATGCAGGCGCTGTCGGCCAGCCGGCTCAGCGATGCACAGGCCGCCGCGTTTTTCGCCGCGCTGTCGCAAGCGCAGCGGCCGCTGATCTATGCCGGCGGTGGTGTCATCCACGCCGGTGCGGCTCTGCAGCTGCGGGAGTTTTCGCAGGCTTTCGGCTTGCCGGTGGTCACCACGCTGATGGGCATCGGTGCAGTCGATACCCAAGAGCCGTTGTCGCTGCACATGCTGGGCATGCACGGCACGGCCTACGCCAACTATGCGGTCGATGACTGCGACATGCTCATCACAGTCGGCGCACGCTTTGACGATCGTGTGGCTGGCAATCCGCCGCAGTTCGCGCCACGCGCCCGCTTCATCGCCCAACTGGATCTGGACCCGGCCGAGATCAACAA
>CAIVTJ010000208.1 GCA_903908825.1 uncultured Pseudomonadota bacterium
GCTTTAATGCCCGCCTGCTCTAGCGAAGTCATAACCTGGGCCTTATCGGCCTCAGAGAGATTCCCGAACAGCAGACTGTAGCTGGGACCTTGCGACCACAGCACCACGCTGACTCCGGCAGCCACTGCGGCAGCCACACCAATCAGCATTAGCAATGGTTTGATGCCGGCAGGAATGCGCGACACTTCAGATTCGACAACTGTGTTTTCAGCACTCATCGTGGATACTCACGTCAGATCTGCATGTTCATGATGTCCTGGTACGCACTGACCAGGCGATTACGGACTTCCACTGTCGCCCGGAAAGACACACTGGCCTTTTCCGATTCGAGCATGACCTGCGCCAAATCGACGCCAGGCGTACCTTTTTCAAAGGCAGTCGCCAGGCGGCTGGCACTAGCTTGCGTCTCATTGACCTTATCGAGGCCGGCTTTTAACACATTGGCAAAGCTGGTCTGACTGGCGCCGGTTGTAGCGCCCGGGCCGGCCAAGTCTTTAGCCGGGCGCACACCCGGCATGCCAATACGGGTCTGCTGTTGCAGAGTGCGGATCTGCGACAACACATTGTTGATCTGTATGTTGCTCATGGGGCTTGCTCTGGGTTGCTATCAGGCGGCCGGGACGCTAACGCCGCCGGCACGCAACTTGGCTAGCTTGTAGCGCAATGTCCGCGGACTGATGCCCAGGCGCTGGGCCGCATCACTGCGGGATACGCCATTACCCAGTACATCCAGAATGAGGTCCCGCTCAGTGTCCCGCAGCGAGCCACGCAGGGGATTATCGCCTTCCGAAAATTGGGTATCTGAGCCTTGCTGATTGCTGGCACCCTGCAGCGTGCCTAACACCGACTCAAAGCAGATGTGCTCCGCATCTATAACGCTGCCGGTAGCCAGAATCAAAGCACGTTGCAAAAGGTTATCGAGCTCGCGGATATTTCCGGGCCACGGATAGGTCAAAAGCAAATGCGCAGCGTCAGCGCTAATGGCAGGTACGGCCTTTCCCGGAGCGCAACGCGTTGCCAGCAGTTGCATGGCCACCGGCAAAACATCGTCGCGACGCTCACGCAGCGGCGTAATCGACAATGGAAATACGCACAAACGGTAAAACAAGTCCTCGCGGAAGCGCCCAGCCAAAACCTCACTACGCAGATTCCGGTTGGTCGTGGCGATGACCCGAACGTTCAACGCAATAGGACCACGTCCGCCGATACGTTCAACTTCACGCTCCTGCAACACCCGCAGCAGCTTGGCTTGCAGCGACAAGGGCATTTCGGTGATTTCATCGAGCAGCAAAGTGCCGCCCTGAGCTTGTTCAAACTTACCGGCATGGGCATTAGCCGCGCCAGTGAAGGCTCCGCGTTCGTAGCCGAACAACAGCGCTTCGAGCATGTTCTCTGGGATGGCTGCGCAGTTGACTGCGACAAACTCGCCGGCATGACGGGTGGAACGGTTGTGGATAAAGCGAGCCAGCACTTCTTTGCCGGTGCCCGATTCGCCAGAGATCATCACCGTGCAATCGGTGATCGCCACGCGCTGCGCCAAACCATAGAGCGAGCGTGAGGTTTCATCGATAACGACCGGCTCACGTGCCAAGGGCGATGCAGTAAGAGCAAGATTCATATCGGCATCCAGCAACCCGGAAAGTGTTCCGTCCGGTATATAGAGCAAGATGCGTGCCGGATAACCCTTGCCGCACCTGTGAACGGGTTCACAGTTTGCGGCACTCAAGCGTCAATCCTCTGTCGCTTCGTCCAATACGTTCAAACCAAACTTGCGCAACTTCTCAACTAACGTCGTACGACGCAGGCCCAACAGCCGCGCAGCCTGAGCAACTACGCCACCGGAACGCTCTAAGGCCTGCCGGATCAGAGATTCTTCTATGGTCGCGATGTGCAGACGCAGATCGACGCCAGCCTCCGGCAATACTGAAAGGTCGACGGCCGCAGGACGCAACTCGGGTTCCAGCAGGTACAAGGCCTCGCGCTCCGACAAGGTCACACGCGAGTCGTCTTGATCTTCAAAGTCATCCCGCAGGGCGACCATAACCGGCAA
Organism: uncultured Pseudomonadota bacterium; assembly: GCA_903908825.1. GTDB lineage: Bacteria > Pseudomonadota > Gammaproteobacteria > Steroidobacterales > Steroidobacteraceae > ZC4RG30. The sequence continues at coordinate 2,051 of CAIVTJ010000208.1, forward strand.
TGCAACTGCCGGCACAAACAACTCTTCAGGCTCCGGCTGCCAGTCTGCGGGCCGGTAACGCGGCGGCAGATCCGCAATGGTGACCGGCTTGGCGCCGCACAATATCGACAGACGCTCAACCAGGTTCGAAAGCTCGCGCACATTGCCAGGCCAACGGTATTCCGCCAGACAAGCCAAGGCCTGCGCAGTGAAATGCACGCGCGGCCTTCCCTGAGCGACGTTGATCAAGGCAAAGTCATCGATCAAAACCTGCAGATCACCGATGCGGGAACGAAGCGCCGGCATATCGATGGGGAATACATTGAGGCGATAGAACAGGTCTTCACGGAAGCTACCGCGGATGATCGAGTCTTCCAGGTTGCGGTGCGTGGCTGCAATGATGCGCACATTGCAGCGATATTGCAGCGCACTACCCACGCGCTCAAAGACGCGCTCTTGCAGCACGCGCAGCAGCTTGACCTGCATCGGCAAGCTCATATCGCCGATCTCATCCAAAAACAGCGTGCCGCCCTCGGCCAGCTCGAAGCGACCCTTACGAGTGGCTACGGCACCTGTAAATGCGCCCTTCTCATGGCCAAACAGCTCGGACTCGAGCAGGTCGGCCGGAATAGCACCACAGTTGACGGCAATAAAGGGCCGGTTGCGGCGCGGGCTGGACTCATGAATGGCGCGAGCCACCACTTCTTTGCCGGTTCCCGATTCACCCAGGACCAGCACGCTGGACTCGTGAGCAGCAACCTGTGAAATAAGCGTCAGGATATCGCGTATGGCGCGTGACGACCCCGTGGGCCCGGTCACTGCATGAACCGGGCGGCTGCCCGGCGTGCCAAATACTTCACTTTCAATCGTAGCCATGACTTGTTATTCCGCTCCCTTCAAGAGCAGCCATTGTCACGGCGATGGAGCGTCGAAAAAGTGACGCAGTGCGTACGTCACAACTTACATTGTGTGACGCAAGTCCCCTTTCAGCTGCGTCGCTGCTGCCGAACGCCGGCAACTTGACGGCGATGCCGCCGAAACGCCAGTTTTTCGATCAAGTCAGCGGTGGCTTCGCCCGGCGGTGTGAACTGTGCACGCACCAAACCGTCATCGCCGACACTGGTGATGTGAGCCAGAAAACTCAAAGGTTGCGCCAAACACTCTTGCAGGTGGATTTTGAGCAGGCCTTGCGCTCCAACTGCAGGCGGCGCACCCACAGCCTGCCAACGCGCGCCCAAAGCATTGAAGCGCGTCACAGTGGCCGGCGGCATGGCAACACTGGCGGCCAACAATTGCCCCATCACATCCATGATCAGGTTGAGCTTTACATCCAGGCGATGCAGATCGGCGGCAAA
>CAIVTJ010000209.1 GCA_903908825.1 uncultured Pseudomonadota bacterium
GGTGCGGGCCGCCAGCACCAGCGACTCGGTCGTACGCAACGCGCCGCGCAGCTGCGCGTCGGCCAGCAGCAGCTGCGACTGACGCTGGTCAAATAACGGCAGCTCAACCACCGCGTTGGGGCCGGTGAAATGTATGGCGCTGGAGTTACCTTCACGGAACAGGCCTAACTCCAAGCCGCCCAACCAGCGGAACCGCTGCTGGGTGCGCAGCGCCTCCAACCGCGTGGCGACTGCTTCGCGCGCAGCGCGCAGATCCAAGCGCTGGCGCAGGGCTTGGGCTTCCAGTTCGTCATTAGCCGGGTCTGCTGCCGGAAGCGGTGGCAGCACTTCTGTGACTTGCCAATCATCACGCAGACCGGCCAGTCCCATGACCTGTGCCAGCCGGGCACGCGTGCTGGCGACATCAAGCTTGGCGCGATCGAGTGCGGACTGAATGCCAAACACGGCATTGCGCTCGAGCACCAGGTCTGCCGGTGTATTGAGCTTGTGATTGGCGACATTGACGATTACCGTATCGAGCGCGGCGGTGGCCGCTGCCGCACTGCGCTCACGCACAGACACGATCTGGCGGGCAGCCACATACTCGAGATAGGCCTCATTGACTCCGGCAGCCAGCGCGACGATTTGATCGGCGACATCGAGCCTGGCGCGTAGCAACTCGCTGCGCGCGATGCGACGCCGCGAAGGCCCGCTGAGCAGTGCCAGCACGTTTTGCAGCACGCCCACATTGACCGTGCGCTCGGCATAAAACGCAGCCAGATTGCCACCCGGTGCCCGCGAGCCGACGATCAACGCCGGATTGGGCAGTGTGGCCGCAGCGACCAGCTCTGCCCGACTGACCTCAACCCGTTCCAGCTGCAGCTGTAGATCCGGACTGGCCAGAAACGCGATGGCAATGGCCTCAGGGCCGGTGATGCCCCCATCGACCAAGGGTGCGATGTCAGCCTGTACCCGCGCATCGTCGGCTGCGGAGCGCCGCCACTTGAAGGCGGCCGGCGTCTGTACGGCAACCTGCGCGGCCACGGCCGCGACATTCTCACGCGATGAAGGCGTGGCGCAGCCGGCCAGCAAACAGCCGGCCAGCACAGAGACCAGTGCTAGACGTATGCCTGACTCAGCGGCCATCTTGGGGTACCGGCACCTGTTCGGCGAACGAGTACCCGATCAGCCGGTCTTGCAGGAACGAGAAGCGCACGAACAAAGTGACCAGACCTTTGCCATCGGCCGAGGCGATGTGCGCAAAGCGTGCGGTCATGACCACCGACGGCCCGGACTGAGCCGGATCGGTGTGAGGGATGACGTGATCTTGCAGAAACTGGGCCACTGTTACGGCACTGGAACCGGAGGCGATGCGCGTAGCCAGCAGGTGTTCAACCTGCTCGCGGGTCGCGCCACGAAACGGCTCTGCTGCCCAAGCGGACAAGGCCGGCAACAGCATCAGCAACGACAACAGCAAGGCAGGCAGTTTGGTGACTGTTCGCGTCATGCCAGCAACTATACGCCAGCGCCTGCGCGCCGTAGCATCTGCGGCCTTTGCATCACTGCAGTGAAGTTCAACCATGACCGAAATACTCCAGCAGCATCGTTGCCACGGCGGCACTTTAAGTTTCTGCCGTCATGACAGTGCAGCCACCGGCACGCCAATGCGCTTTTCGCTGTTCCAGCCACCCGGGGCCGGTCCGTTTCCGCTGCTAGTGTGGCTGTCGGGCCTGACTTGTACTGAGGAGAACTTCACAATCAAGGCCGGTGCCTATGCGGCAGCAGCACGTCATGGCCTGGCCATCGTCGCCCCGGACACCAGTCCGCGCGGCGAAAACGTCGCCAATGATGCTGCCTATGATTTAGGCCAAGGTGCCTCGTTCTATGTCGATGCCACGCAAAGCCCCTGGGCCTCGCACTTCCGGATGGAGAGTTACATCACAGCCGACCTGCCGGCGGCCTTGAGCGCGGGCTTTGCGCTAGACCTGCAGCGCACTGGCATAGCCGGGCATTCGATGGGTGGCCACGGCGCGCTGACGCTGGCCCTGAGACACCCGCAGTTGTACCGCTCAGTCTCTGCGTTCTCGCCCATAGTCTCGCCGACACGCTGCCCGTGGGGCGTCAAGGCTTTCACGCATTACTTGGGCGACGCACGCAGTCAGTGGAACGAACACGATGCCACCTGCCTCATCGAAGCCGGTGCGGCGCGCGGTCACTACGATGAACTGTTGGTCGACCAAGGCCTGGCTGATCAGTTTCTAGTCGATCAGTTGCAACCGCAGTTGCTGGCCGATGCCTGCGCTGCCGCGGGCCAAAAGCTAACCCTGCGGCAGCACGCCGGCTACGATCACTCTTATTACTTCATCACCAGCTTCATTGCCGAGCACATCGCCTTTCATGCGGCGCGACTGGGCTAGCCATGCAACTGGATGCAGCCTGGCTGCAGGCGTTTTTGCAGCACGAGCGCTTACCTGAAAGCTATGGCGCACTGATCCGCGCAGTGCATGCGCCGCTGGCCGCGCAACTGGCCGGGCGCGCGCAAACGCAGCCGTTAATCGTGGGCCTGTGTGGTGCGCAAGGCAGCGGCAAGTCCACCTTGGCGGCAGTGCTGGCCGCTTTACTGCGTCATCAGGGACTACCCACGGCTGTGTTGTCGATAGACGATCTCTATTTGACCCATGCACAGCGCCAGCAACTGGGCCACACCGTGCATCCGCTGCTACGCACGCGGGGTGTACCGGGTACCCACGATATACAACTGGGCTTGGCCACACTGGCCGCACTGCAAGAGGCGGGTACTGTTGCCCTGCCCGCCTTTGACAAGAGCATCGATGACCGCAAGCCACAGACCTTATGGCCTGTCTTTGCGGCACCTGCCGCAGTGGTCATTCTGGAAGGCTGGTGCGTCGGCGCCAAACCGCAGCAGCCTGCTGCGCTGGCGACGCCCGTCAATACCTTAGAGCGAGATGAAGATGCCTCGGGCATCTGGCGCCGCTATGTCAACACAGCCCTGCTTCAGGACTACGCACAACTGTTTGCCCAGCTAGACCTGCAAGTGATGTTGCAGGCGCCCTCTTTTGATGTGGTGTATGCCTGGCGATTGGAGCAGGAGCACAAATTGCGCGCCCGCCTGCAGCAGTCCGGCAGCGACCTGACGCGGGTGATGGACGATGCTGCGGTAGCGCGCTTTATTGCCCATTACGAACGCATCACCCGCCATCTGCTGGACGAGATGCCGGCGCGTGCCGACATCCTGTTGCAACTCGATGCCGCACGGCAGGTGCAGCACACACGCGGCCTGTAAGCAGCAACGCGCCTTAAGTGGCGCTGTTGGCCTTGTCGCCAGCTAATCTGGCACGCTCTATAGACTGCGAGATCAGATCACGCGCTGCAGCGGCATCGCCCCAACCCACGACCTTGACCCACTTATTGGCTTCCAGATCTTTGTAGTGTTCAAAGAAATGCTGGATCTGCATCAGAGTGATGTCAGGCAAATCGGTGTAGTTGTGTACATGCTCATAGCGGCGGGTGAGCCGTGGCACGGGCACGGCAACGATCTTCTCGTCTCCGCCGGCTTCGTCTTCCATCAACAGCACGCCCACCGGGCGACAGGCGACGATGGCACCCGGAATGATGCCGCGCTGATTGCAGATCAGCACATCGCACGGATCACCATCGTCAGACAGCGTATGTGGAATGAAGCCGTAGTTTCCCGGATAGCGCATGGACGTATAAAGAAAACGATCGACGACCAACGCACCGGAAGCTTTGTGCATTTCATACTTGATGGGCTCACCGCCCACGGGTACCTCGACAACAACATTAACTTCTTCAGGCGGGTTGCTGCCGATGGGAATGGCTTCCAGACGCATGGACTCTCCGAACAACTGTCAACATAGGGGGACGCGCACTATACTCGCTACAGCGCCACACCAGAGAGCCCTACTATGAAGTTCCTGCATACCATGCTGCGCGTCGGTGACCTGCAGCGGTCTATCGACTTCTACACCAAGGTAATGGGTATGAACCTGTTAACCATCAAGGACATGCCGGAACAGAAATACACCCTGGCCTTTTTGGGCTATGGCGCCGGTAACGCCGACGGTAGCGCAGAACTCGAGCTGACCTATAACCATGGCGTCACCAGCTATGAGCCCGGGACAGCCTATGGGCATATCGCGCTGGGTGTCAGTGATGTTGCAGCCACCTGTGCGCAGATCCGTGCTGCCGGCGGTAACGTGGTGCGTGATGCCGGCCCGGTCAAGGGCGGCACCACCATCATCGCTTTTGTGCAAGATCCGGACGGCTACAAGGTCGAACTGATTCAGCGCTGACGGCGTAGCTGCCACAGCGTGTGCAGCCCGGTCACACACAGGGCTGCCAGCGACACGCCACCAGCCCACGTCACCCACGCCCGTGAGCCGCCCTCGACACGCCAACACAGCAGCAGCGCGGCGGCTAAGGCCAGAGCCCCGCCCCAACGCAGCAGATAGACGGGCACAGCAGACAACAGGCGCCAATGGCGATGGCGGCGCGCCTGCGCGAGGCTCAGCGCCGCCATGCCCAGCAACAACAACAAACCGCTGCCCAAAAGCAACGCCGGCGCATCCACTGGCAAGGCATAGGCGGCAACACGCTGCGGTGTCAGCACAGCGTCCAGAAACGGCAAACTGGCAAAACCCACCAAGGCCAGCACAGTCAACTCGCCCCACGCACGAGCCGAGGGTCGCAGCAAGCCATAACCGACTGCCAGCGCCCAAGCGGCAAACAGCGAGTTGATCTCGGCGCTGCCACGCGGGCTCACATCGAGGGGCAATAAACGATTGGCCGCAAAATACACGGCTATACCTAAGGGCAAGCCGACGATCACACCCGGGTTCAGTCGTCGCATCCAAGCCGCACCCAAGCCCTGGCTGCGTTTGACCGTCCACAACACCACGCCGGTGGCCATCAGCGCCGAACCCATGAGCCCCCACAGCACATAGAACGCGCGCACCACAGGCCCTGCAAACAAACCCTTGTGTAAGCCTGTCAGCGTCTCTCGGGTTTGCAGCGCAGCGCTGCGCGCAGGCACAGCATCGGCCATAAAACGGCCACTGTTGCCGTCGTAGACGCGTTGCGCAGTACCCGTCTGCGCATCGGTGCGCTCGCGCGCCACGATGATGCGGGCCTGACTGTCGTTGGGATTACGCACGGTGTAACTGACCAGACGAGTGTGCGGTGCGTCTGGATCGGCCAATATCTGCGCGGCAGGCGACATCTGCGCGGCGACACCGGCGGCGGCAGGGACCTCAATACGCGGTGTGGTAATAAAAAACTCGTCTTGCGCGATCTCATCAAAATCGTAGATGCGATCGTGCACCCACGGCATATAGGTGGACATCAACAACACCAAGCCGCTGTAGGTGATGAGCAGATGAAACGGCAGCGCAAACACGCCCAATGCCGTATGCCCATCGCGCCAGGACAACACACCCCTGGCGGGCCGGAAGCAGAAGAAGTCCCGCAGTATGCGTTTGTGGATGATCACGCCACTGATAATCGACACCAGCATGAACATCGAGCACAGACCCACCAGCCAATAAGCCTGCTGCACGGGCATATAGCGCAGACGGTAGTGCAACTGGTAGAGCTCCATACCGCCGCCGGTATGACGCGCCTTGGCGGAGGGTGACTTGGGCGTGGCATCGTTCAGCAGCAGCTGACTGCCCTGCTCGCCGCGTGGATAGTCTGCGCTGGCAGGCATGCGCCAGGTGATGCGCGGTCCGGTTGCATTTTTACGAGCCGGCAGTTCGATGACCCAGCGATCGGCGCCCGCTGCCACCTGATTCAAACGCGTCAGACCCTGTTCGATGAGAGCGGCGTCATCGCCGCGGGTAGGCACTGGCGTCAGCTCGGGTTGCATCCAGCGGTCGATCTCGACATTGAGATAACCCAGAGTGCCGGTGACAAAAATAAAATACAGCAGCCACGCAGGTAGCAGCCCGGCCCAGGTATGTACCCACGCTAATGAGCGCCGCAGACCACCGCTGCGCCACAACGCAAACGCTGCCAGCGCTGCGATGGCATACACCAGAAAACTCAGCAGCAAGGCCCACATCACCGCTTGTGCAGGCGGTATGGGCAAAACGCGGATCAGCAACACTGAGACCAGCATCGCCACGCCATAGCCACCGAGCACCGCAGCTGCCAGACGCAGCGCAACCCATGCCTGACTGATTTGCATGCACCCCCCTTTAGTGGGCACAAGACTACAACAGGACCGACCGATAGATTCTGTAACACCCGCCATGGCAGTGTGCCGGTATGAACAGGCCGACGTTATTTGTGGCGAGTATCGAGCTGTGCGCCCTGCACCTTCCGTCTGCGGCGAGCCGTATGCGTTGGCGTACGCGGTCACTGTTGGCCCTTGCTGTGGTGCTGCTGCACGTCCTGTGCTTGGCACCGGTGCTACTAGCCAGGGCGGTGCACGGCGAGGGTGGCGACGTCAACAGCGTGCGGGGCCAAGGCGCGATGGCCTACATCACATTGGACAAGGCTGAGCCTAAAGCCGAACAGCCGACTGACAGCAGCAGGCCGCTGGGGAGTGAAGCCGGGCCATCTGCTGCAGCCGAGGCAGACACGGCCCTCGGCACGGCAACTGTCGTTGCGGGTGACACTGATCACTCAAGACCGGAGCCACCGGCAGAGGCCTTACAGTTCGCCCGCTATATGGGCCAAGTCACCGCGCGTCTGCAGGCCGCATGGCATCCCGCACCGAACCTTATTGCCGCAGCTTATCGCTGCCGTGTGCATATCAGCTTGGATGCTAGCGGCCTGGTGAATCAGCTCAGCTTGCAGCACTGCGGCGACCAAGCAGCGTTGTTGCAAGCGGTGCAAGTGGCCATCGATAAAGCCTCGCCGCTACCGCTGCGCCCAGGCACTACTGAAAACAGCAACGAACTGACTTTGGACTTCGAAGCTGAGCTTGCTGCCAACAGCAGCCTGCAAACCCGCGTTATTCCGGCAGGTGCGACGCCCTGAAAGCGCCGCCACCCAAAACCACTGCCAACACGCCGAAGCCCAGAGCCAGCATGAGACCTACGCCACCCATGAGCATCCGGCTCCACACCAACAAAAGCCAGGTGTCATGTGGCGCAAAGGCGTCGTGAAACAAGGCCCACAGTTCGGCGGGAAAGGTTGTGGCCGCGTTGACCACCAGCAACAGGCCCGAGAACACCAGAGCCCACGCCATGCGCCGCAGCAGCCACAGACCGGTTGACACGGGCCACGCCAACGCGACGATGAGCACCAGCAAGCTGTAAGAGAGAGTGCCGCCAGCAGTCAGGTCTACCTGCATGCCACTAACTTGCTGCGCGGCAAGCGGTGCGCCCAACCAAGCTTCCGGGTAGATCCATTGACCTTTGATCTGAATCGGCTGCGTCAGCACAGCAGTCAGTTGCAGCGTTTGATTGTGGCCTTTTGTGGCCGCGTCTAATGAGACCACACGGAACTCGCCCTGCACCGCCTCGACTACCGATTTGATCAACGGCGCCAAGCTCTGCAGCACGCTACCTTGTGCGAAATGTGCAATGCCCAATACCAGCACTGAGGCGATAACGAGACGCAAGGCCAATCTGAGCGGACTAAGCATTGTTTCTAACCAGAAACAGGCAGCCGTAAAAATACACGCAGACGAGCATGACGACTGCTACCGGCGTGACTATGGCGTGTAGCGGATCGAACCAGGCCGGATCGGCCCGGTACGCGTAAAAAAGCAACAGGATGCGTGCCTGGTTAATTGCGAAGACAAACATAAGGCCGCAGGCGATATCCAACAACTTGAATCGCCAACGCAGCGGCGCAACAGCAAAGGCTGCAAGCAACAAGAAGAATGCCTCTATTCCCTCGCATCCATTGAGGATGTTCAAGCCACCGCCCGGTGCCTGAATGCTGAAACGCAGGGCTTGTGCATGAATTTCCGGTGACAGTGCGTTCACCAGAAACACTGCGGGCCGTACCGTTAAATGGTGCACCACCAAGTACTCAATAGGGCCCTCGCGACCCAACTGCCATAACCCTTGTAAGGCCACGAAAATCAACACGAAGGGCAGCAGTCTGCGCAGCAAAAAAGCATTCGATTCAGATGTCATAAGTCAGGTGCTTCCAGCAAGGGTTTCGAGACGCAACATGAAACAATCATTCACCCCAACTGCTGCGCCGATATTAAACAGAAAACAAAGCTTCACATTTCACAGTGACGATAGTGACACCAAACATAACCTGTTTCGCGGGAGACCCTTGATGTTTAGCTATCGCACCCTGTTCACAACTGTGCTGGCCTTGGCCAGCGCCACCTCGCAGGCCACCACGCTGGCAGGCTGGACCTTTGAATCCACCGCACCCGTCACGGCAGGCCCGGTCAGCGCTGAAATCGGCAGCGGGTCGGCATCGGGCCTGCATGCCAGTGCGTCGGCTGTGTATAGCAGCCCGACCGGCAACGGTTCGGCAAAGTCCTACAGCGCAAACTACTGGGCTATCGGTGATTACTACCAGTTCAGCACCAGCACCACCGGCTGGCTGAATGTCAGCCTGAGCTGGGATCAGACCAGCAGCGCAACCGGCCCGCGTGATTTCAAGCTGGCTTACAGCACCAACGGAAGTAGCTTCACTGACTTTGCCACGTACCAGGTGCCAGCGAACAGTGCGCCCAACGCGTGGTCGATCCTCAGCACAACGACCGCCGCGCACTTCGCTTACGACTTGTCGTCGATCACTGCACTGAATGATCAGGCGACCGTGTTCTTCCGCCTGATCGACACCAGCACCACGAGCGCAAATGGCACGGGCACTGTCGGTACTGCCGGCACTGATCGTGTCGACAATTTCAGCATCAATGCCGTGCCCTTGCCTGCCGGCGCCTGGCTGCTGGCCAGTGGCCTGTTAGGGATCGGCCGCTTGCAGCGCCGCAAGCTCTTCCTCCGCTGAGTTGTCTCTTCGTTCCTAGCTGACTGCCTCCACTACCCGGACTTACGTCCGGGTATTTTTTTCTGGAAAACCCATGTCGAAACTAAACAACTGGTTGTCGCATTCCGCTGTCTCTGTTCTGCTTGCGGTGAGCCTGCTCACCGCACACAGCGCCACCGCGGCGGTGTTAGCGGGATGGGATGTCCACAGTCTGGCAGGCGGATCAGCGAGCTTCGGCGCATCGCCTTTATCGGCTACCACAGCCGACGCCAATCTGACTGTCGTGGGGCTGACGCGGGGTAGCGGCATCTCAACCAGCGGCACCGCAGCAGCACGCGGTTGGGGTGGCACGGATTGGCAGACTGCCAATGCCGCAGCAGCCGTCACCGGGAACGATGTGGTGACCTTCTCGGTCACAGCCAACAGCGGCTACCAGGTCTCACTCAGCGCCATCAGTAAGCTCGATTATCGGCGCTCATCAACAGGCCCTTCCAGCGGCGTGTTGCAGTACAAGCTCGGCAATGGTGCCTACACCGACATCACTACACTGAGCTTTACCGCAACAGCATCCAGTGGCGGTTCGATCTCCTCCATCGATCTCAGCAGTATCCCGGCCCTGCAAAACGTAGCGGCTGGCACTACAGTCTCATTCCGCATTGCCAACTATGGTGGCAGCAGCAGCACAGGCACTTGGTATATCTATGACGTTGCCAATACCACCGCTGACGATCTGCAGATCAGCGGCACAGTCAGTGTGGGCAGCGGCGTTGTTAACGGCAGTTGTGGCAGCTCTAATGGCCAGACCTTAGGCTCGATCCCCAGCAGCAATCTGTGCAGCTTGGGCAGCGCTTCTGCGGTAACTGGCACAGGCCCGTGGAACTGGAGTTGCAGCGGCACAGGAGGCGGCAGCACGGCCAGCTGCTCGGCAAACCTCTCGGCTGCCAGCCCGTTTACGATCTTCCACACCAATGACGTACACGCACGCCTGACGCCTCACAAGTGGGTCATTCCCGCGCATGGCAGCGCGGCCGAAGTCTTTGAAGATGTCGGCGGCGCTGCGCATCTGGCCGGCAAGATGCTGTCGCTGGTGGCCGGTAAGCCGACCGCATTAGTGTTGGACGGTGGCGATATCTCTGAAGGCAACCCGGTCGGTGATATGAACTGCACCACCCCAACGGGTGGCGGAACACCGGTTTGCTCCAACAGCGGCTATGGCAACGGTGGCATGACCGCATTTTATACGCTGCTGCATCAGAAGCTTGCAGCCCTTGGCGGCTCGCGCGGCAGCCGAGGAATCGACGCACTGGTCGTCGGCAATCACGACGTACGTGACATCAGTTACATCACCAACATGGAGGCAATGCACACGGCGGGCGTGCCGATTATTTCGATAAACGTGCGTGACATTGCCACGCACGCACCGCACTTTGCACCCTGGACCACCGTGACGGTCAATGGCACCAAGGTCGGTATCATCGGTTACACCACATCCACGGCAACTGTTGGCGCTTCATTAGCCAATACGCTTGAAGTTGTGGACTGCCAATGGAGTGGCTCGACGACCTGCAACATCTCGGACTATGTGACCGAGCTGCGCAACAACCAACATTGTGATGTGGTGATCCTGCTGACCCATGACGGCCACAGCGACTTGGTGGATCCGGCCGGACCCGTGCTGGCTGATACCGGATCGCCCAAGGTTCCGGAAATTGCGGTGACCGGTCACTGGCACACCTGGGCCGAAACCGCATGGCAGCCGCAGGCGCTTAACTACAAGTCAACCTTCGTTGAGTCCTCCAGCTACATGAAGTACATCGGCGAGCTCAACGTCGATGGCACGGGAAAGTACCTCAGTGCAACTCAACATGTTCTACGCAATTCCGATATTACCCCCGATGCCGATGTTGCAGCCTTCGTCAGCAATCTGATCGCGCAATACAACGCAGCTCACCCGGGTCATCCCGTGGATGAAGTGGTGGGTTACACCAGCGATGCGCTGTTGCTCGATAACGCTATGAAGTGGTGGTCACCGGATGAATATCCGTGGAACGGCAACAACACCGCCGGCCAATGGATCACTGACGCGATGAAATGGAAGTGTGATCGCATCAGCTGGCCCAGCGCTGGCGGTTGCGACCTCGCGGTAGAGGCTGGCGGTGGCGTGCGGGCGGACATTCCCGCCGGCCCCGTCACCTATCTGCAGGTCTACGAGACCTTCCCTTGGGCCGATGACACCTATGTCCGCATCAACATGACTGGACAGGACATCATCAACTTCCTCAAGGCCACGAACCTCGGCGCGGGTTTCTCGCGCGAACTGACGGTAACGGCCACAGACGGCGTCCTTAATAGCGTGCTGATGAATGGTCAACCCATAGGCCTGTCGACCACCTATAAGGTCGCCATCAACAACTACATGCTGGCTCATCCGCCGTCGGGCTATGTCTGGCCGACCAATGTCTCAGCGGAGTCAGATCCGGCCAATGAACTGGTCCGCGACAGTCTGTCCGAGTTCATGCGCGTTGCGCACAATTCGCCGGCCACGGCCTACACCATCGGTGGTTCGCGTTACACGTTCAACGGCGAATACTCGGGTGGCTACCGCGCCGTCGTCACGATGATGAACGATGCCGAAAGTAAGCCCACCTTTGAAGATGCCTTTGTCCGTCTGTTGGGCGCGACCACCGAAACGCTGGCGCGGCGCGGCTCGCATCAGGTACCCGCAGACTTGGTCAACGCCGACGGCTCCGTCAATGGTGCTCATCGCTTGGCCGAGCAAGAGCTCTATCGCAGCTTCTTGGGCTTTAAAACCGGCTTGGTAGTGCCCGGCGACATCCTAGAAGTCTGGGGTAAGGCCAGCTTCTATGGCGGCAACCCGGAGTTTGTCGATCAGGAAGGCATCTACGGTGACGGACTGGAGTTCAAGATCATCGGGCACGATGCATCACTGGCTAAGCCGACCTACGTGGCTTCGCTAGATGCACTGCTGACCAATGCATACAAGAACCATTATGTGCGCTTCCTGGCCCGCAAAACTGCGGCTGACACGGTTGTCGACCAGAACGGCAAGTCCTTAAAGATATGGGATCAGACGGGTTATACCGCTGCCACCTTGCCAGGCGCTGTGGGTGACACCTTGGACATCAGCGGCGTGCTGACCATGGAGAGCTTCGGCTATCGCTTGCGTCGCGGTAGCGCAGCCGTTACTTCCGCCAGCCTGCCGGCGGCCTTGGGCGTCAGCTCACATGTGTTGGCGCAAGCAGCCACAGCCAGTGCGCCCATCACAGTGACTGCAACCGCATCCATCAGCGGTGGCGGCTATGCCCTGGTACCTGTTGCCGATGCTCAGGTTGCCAGTGGTGCAAGCAGCACCAACTATGGCAGCGGTAGCAACTTGTATCTGCAAGGCAGTACAGCCAGCGGTACTTTCGGCATTGAACGTGCCTGGTTGAAGTTTGATCTGTCGTCTATCCCGGCTGGTTCAACCATCACCGGCGCAAGCTTGCAATTGTTCAACTGGAAGGCGACGGGCCCTTCCATATCCGCTGAAGCGCGCGGTATCAGTACCGACACGTGGACGGAGACAGGCCTCAACTGGAGCAACCAGCCGGCCACCGGTACGGTATTGGATACGCAGACACTGGCATCCGGCACGACCAGCGTCTGGTACAACTGGAATGTCACCTCGTTTGTGCAAAGCGAATTCGCGGGGGATAAGACCGTGTCGCTGCTGGTCAAAGCCTCGGACGAAGCACTGGCCGGCGGCCCGACTTATGGCTTCGATGCCAAGGAGTACGGCAGCAACGTGCCTGTGCTGCAAGTCACGACGCAAGCCACAGCCAGCTCGGTGGCTAACGTCAAGCTCTACTATCGCTACTCGGCCAATAACACCACCTGGGGCAGTTGGACGCAGATCGGCAGTGACCTGAGCGCTGCGCCTTACAGCGCCGGCTTCAGTTTCCCCAACGGACTGGGCTATTACGAGTTCTATAGTGTCGCTACCGATAATTTAGGCAACATCGAATCGACACCGCTGGCTGCACAATCCGCCGTGGTTTACCAGTCGGCTTCGGGTAGCGCACAGACCATCAGCTTTGCCGCGCTATCAGACGCACCGGCCGGATCCAGTGCATCGCTGATTGCCACGGCAAGCTCAAGTTTGCCGGTGAGTTTCAGCAGCCAGACGCCTGGCATTTGCAGCGTCAGCGGCGCGCAAGTTACCAGTCTGACCATCGGCACCTGCGTCCTTGCGGCCAATCAGAGCGGCAACGTCAGCTACTGGTTGCCGGCTGCCGCAGTAACCCGCAGCTTCAGTGTGACCGGTGTACCGCAGAGCATCAGCTTCACGGCCTTGATCGATGCCTCGACGGGTGGGACGCAAAGCCTGATCGCCTCGGCGACCTCAGGACTGACTGTCAGCTTCAGCAGTCAAACGCCCTCGATCTGCAGTGTCAGTGGCACTTCAGTCAGTGCACAGGCGGGTGGCACCTGCACGGTCGCAGCCAATCAAGCCGGTGATGGCGGCTATTGGCTGGCGGCCGCGACAGTCACGCGCAGTTTTACCGTCGCTGGTCAGGCTCAGACCATCACCTTTGCTGCGCTGACAGATAAAACATTGGGCGTAGCACCCTTTGGCATCAACGCCGCCGCCTCCTCGGGGCTGACGGTCACCTTTGCGTCCTTAACGAGCAGTGTCTGCACCAGCAGTGGTGGCACAGTCACGCTACTCAAGGCAGGCACCTGCACCATCCAAGCAAGTCAAGCGGGTAACGCCAACTATAATGCCGCGCCCAGCGTGTCACGCAGTTTCGCCGTGTTTGATAGCGGCGCAGCGCAAGGCGATTCATCCGGCAACGGTGATGCTCCCCTGCCCTTGTGGGCTCTGGTCCTGATGGCAGCAGGCTTGATGGGAATGCTGCAAATTAAGCAGCGCAGTTGGGTCTAAACGGGAATCTCAAAAAATGAAAAGCCGTACTTTAATGTTGTTAAGCCTGGCTGCCGTCACGCTTGCTCTGCCCTCGTTGGCTGACGAGCAAGCCGACCCCGGTATCTTCGGTGTGCTGGATGTCAGCAAGTTTCAAAAACCGTCGGTGATCAACCATAAGCCTGTGGTGGGTGACCGCTCTACCAAGATCACCAGTACTAAGGCGGTCTATGCGCACGTGCCCGTTGGCCGGGCACATCGCTGGCCTACGCTGTGCAAAGCGTATGCAGCCTGCAATGTGCCGGTGTATTTCGTCACCGAGGAATGGTTTGTTGGCACTTACCTGCCAGCCATTGGTGGACTGGAAGGCCGCGAACAACGCTATCAGGTGCAAAAACGCCGCGAGCGGTCAGAGGCTCGTGACCAGCACGACGTGCATGGCGAGGAATAGACGCCTGTAAGCCGCGTTACGCGTCTGCCGGGGGAGTGGTGGCTAGGGAGGGATTCGAACCCTCGACCCCGGCATTATGAGTGCCGTGCTCTAACCAACTGAGCTACCTAGCCTAGGTATCGCCGAGCCGGATATTGTCCCGGCTCGACCGCAGTGGTGTCAAGGTAAACGCGGCTCAGCTGCCCAAGGCCGCCTGTAGGCTGGCAACTTCTTCGGCTGACTCTTCCAGGATCGCCGCCACATCCTCGTGATCCAGCTGCATGCGATCAAAGGCCGTGATGCCCTGCATGTTCAACTCAATCGACTCCGGATAGGCATGGAACGACACGAACAAGGTAGCCACCGTGAGCACGTCTGTGAGATCCGGCTCGTCATCATGATCGCGCGTCAGATCTTCATGCTCGGCAACAGCCTCAACGATCTCGTCGCTCATTTCCCAATTTTCCAGAATGCTCTTGGCAATACCGGCATGCCAATCCCGAACAATTTCGTTGTAGCCGGCACGATCGGCAAACAGCGCCGGGTGATCAGCGGAGCGGGCAAGGATGTAGAGGCGACCTACGCCGTGCATGAGTCCAGCCAGCAGTGCTGTGTCGGCATTGACCTGTGAGCAGCCTCGTGCCACCACGTAAGACATGGCGGCGACAAACACGCAGCGTTCCCACAACTCACCCAAAGGCTGACGCAGGCGCGCCAGGTCGGGCGAAGCCCGCATCTGCTCAACCGCAAAGGTCAAGGCGGCACTGCGCACCAGGTTCAAGCCAATGCGCGAGATTGCAGACTTCAGATCGGTAACGCGCGGACCGCCAGGATTCAGGGCTGCCGAGTTAGACAACTGCAGCAACTTGGCCGCCAGCCCGGGCTCGGCGCTGACTACGCGCACAATCTGCTTGGAACTCACAAACTCGTCTGCCAGCACCTGACGCACGCGTGCCGCGATATCCGGAAAAGCAGGCAGCTCAACTTTGCCCGTAGACAGCTCTGCCGCCAGCGATTCAATAAATGCGAAAGCCACCGGGCTGGATGAACCCGCCTCTGCAACCGAGCTGTTTGACATATTCATGAGTCCTCTCAAAAAAACTGATCAGGCTGAGCGCCGCGGTCCGTGCAGTCTGGCAAGAAGTTCCGCCTCGCGACGTGTCACACCACTAGTTTCTAATATCTCGTCGACACTCGACCCGTTGCGGGCTAGACGCAGCGCTAATTCGTAGCCTCTAGGGGCTGGTGCCTGAGTTGCAACTTGGGCGCGTGCTTCGAGCTTTGTCTCTAAGCCACCGATACGAAACAACAAGGCTTCGGTCGCTGCGGCCAAGGTGCGCGTTTCGCCGCGCGAATGTTCGAGCTCATCGAGAACTCGACGGATATCCCGCTCGCCGGCGCTGCGCCAACGCGCAAACACCACGGCAAAGGCCAGCAAGGCAGCAACCAGAATGACAGCCCGACCAGCGAAAAAAACCATCTGACTGGGTTCAAGAAAAAAATCCATGTGCCTACTCCGCGGGGAGCGCTGGTCCAGGCCGCTGACGGGATTCCGTCAATATTTCGGCCAGGCAGGTCCCGTAGGAACTATTGAGCAGGATTCGTGCCATTTGTTCGCCAAGGACGACAGTGCTGTCAGCCGCCGAGCACCGCATTGAGTTCGTCTATGGCCTCTTCAGCCTCAGCCAACAGCAACAACACGCCCGCAGCATCGATATCGATACGCTGCCAGAAGCGCGCATCAGCCTCTATCAGGGGCAGAGCCGTTTCGACAGACGGGACGGCATCGGCCAACTGTTCGCGCAATGTACCCAGCTGCGCCGCTGCAGCCAGAACGTCAGTTAGATCTACGCCTGCAGCGGGTATGCGCTGGGCATCAGCATAAAAACGCACAGCATCAACCAAATCTTCAGACATGCCCCAATCGGTTAGCAATGCTGCGGCAATATCGGTATGCCATTCCTCAAGTATGCGTGTGCACACATCGGGCTGGGCCTGCAAAGCAGGGTGTGCAGCCATACGAACGTAAATGCAAAGCCTGCCGATACCATGTAACAGGCCGGCTAGCAGCGCCACGTCTGCATTCAAACGGGAGCGCCTGCGCGCCACGACGCGGCACAGGGCAGCCAAGGCAATGCTGCGCTGCCACAAAGCCGCCAGTTGCGACTTAAGCGGCCCAAAGTCAGTTTTATTCAGTAGCTGCTGAACGATAAAGGCCATGGCTGCGGTGCGCACCACGTTGTAGCCCAGGCGCATGACCGCGGTACGCAAGTCAGAGACCTGACGTCCCATAGAATTGAACAACGCAGAGTTGGCCATCTGCATGACACGCACGGCCAGTAGCGGCTCTGCGCTAATGGCCCTGATGACCAGATCTAGATCAACTTCCTCTGCTGACAGCGCGCGTTGAACACGCATGGCCGCCTCGGGATAGCTGGGCAGTTCAACCTTGCCTTCAGCCAACTCGCTTGCCAGCGCCTGCATGAAAAACAGGGCTTCTTGATCCAGGTTTGAATGAACTTCAGGCATAACAGCTTCCAGACGCGACTAGGGCGCCAGCCCCAATGTCGATAATTTTTCTAATCCGTTCGTATCTGATTCCGGATTGGAGATTATTAACACAACGCGGCGATTGGCACTGCGACCTGCGTCACTCCCGTTATCACTCACGGGCTGTTGTTCTGCATGCGCTACCACAGACAAACGCGAGGAATCGACGCCACCTGAGCCCAGCAAGTGCACAACACTGGCGGCACGCGCTGCGGAGAGCTCCCAGTTGGAGCGATAAACAGCTGAATGGATAGGCCGGTCATCGGTGTGGCCTTCAACCCGGATGGCATTAGGCACTGCACGCAGCACCTTGGACAATTCGGCTATCACAGGTTCGGCTGCTTGCGAAACATCACCGACACCGCTTGAAAAAAGGATATCGGACTTTAGCTCGACTTCAATGTAGTCGTCGTGCACCCGTACATCGACCAGTCCTTTGTCGATCAGTCCGCCCATCGCCAACGTCAATTGTTCAGCCATAGCGTGCAAACGACGCGGTCCGAGTGGAACCTCAGCGATAAGCGGTATGGGGTTGACGAGCACGTCATGATCACGGTCCAGGATTGGATTAGGCAGGCGCAGCACGCCAATATTCAGGTTCTCACCGAATCCAGCACCCTCTATGGTTTGGGTTGTTTCGACTGAGCCTTGCATGGCCTCTATGAGCGAGGACGACAGCTGGCGATACTTGCCGGTGTTGACCGACGAGATGGAATACATCACGACAAAAAACGCCAGCAGCAGAGTTACCAGATCACCATAAGGGATGGCCCACGCCTCGTGGTTGGCGTGGTCTTCGTGACGGCGACGGCGGGCATGTCGACGTGACATGGCGGCGCGTCAGTGCCCGTAACTCTGCAGCCGCGCCTCGATACGCCGCGGGTTCTCGCCCTGGGCAACCGCCAGTAGGCCCTCGACGATCATCTCGCGTAGGTGGCTGTTGAGCTGCACCACTGTCTTGAGCTTATTGGCGACGGGCAAAAACAGCAGATTAGCCAGACCAATACCGTAAATTGTCGCGGTAAATGCAGCCGCAATACCATGGCCGAGTTTGCTGGGGTCGGCGAGGTTCTGCATGACGGCCATCAGACCAAGCACTGCACCGATGATGCCCAGAGTCGGCGCATAGACGCCCATGCCCTCAAATACTTTGGCAGCCCGTCCATCGACGGACTCCCGAGCGCCGATATCGATCTCTAAGCTGTGGCGGATGGCATCGGGCTCTGTGCCATCAATGACCATCATCAAACCTTTGCGCAGGAAGTCGTCTTCAATACCTTCAACTTCAGACTCCAGACCCAGTAACCCGGTTCGCCGCGCCGTATTGCCCCATTCCACAAATGTGGCGATCAACTCATCGGCTTTCATCCGTGGCGGGCTGAAGATCCAAGGCAATATGGCAAAGGCCCGCCGCATGGTCGCCATGGGCGTTTGGATCATGACGGAAGCCATGGTCCCTATGACCACGATCGTGAAAGCCGCGCTGGAGACCAGAGCATGTAAGCCTGCGCCTTTGAGCACAGCACCCACCAACACCGCAACGAAAGCCAGGACGATGCCGAACAGGCTAAGAATATCCATGACTTAAAGGCCTGCGCGGCTAGCGCAAGTCCGCCAGATCGTCATGAGCTTTTTCGACCCATGAGGCTAGCCGTGCCTTCAGACGCGTCAGCGCTTGACCATGCATCTGGCAAACCCGGGATTCAGACACCTTGAGCACCAGACCAATTTCCTTGAGGTTGAGTTCATCGTCGTAATAGAGCGACATTAATAACCGCTCCCGTTCCGGCAACTCATTAATAGCCTCTCCAAGCCCCTCACGAAAGCCTGCCATCAACGTTTGGCGCAATGGATCAGATTCACGGTCCGCAATGTCAAATGACAGCGGTAAATCTTCGATGCTGCCAATGTGCGAAGTGGCGGCGTCCTGCATGAGGCGGTGAAAGTCAGTCAGCGTGACGCCCATACGCGCAGCAATCTCGACATCACGCGCCTCGCGGCCAGTCTCAGCCTCAATAGCCCGGATCGCAGCGGCCGCCTCGCGCGACTGCCGATGCACGGAACGCGGCGTCCAATCCAACTGCCGCAAGGTGTCGATCATGGCGCCACGTATGCGGATGCCGGCAAAGGTCTCGAAGGTTGCGCCGCGATCAGCGGAATAACCGGCCGCCGCCTCCAACAGCCCGATCATGCCGGCCTGAATCAGGTCTTCGACGTCCACAGAGGCCGGCAGACGTGCGGCCAAATGAAAGGCAATGCGCTTGACCAGACCGGCATGGCGCACAACGAGGTCATCACCCTCGCGATGAGCCTGTGTCGAGCTGTAAGCGCTGACCGCTCTCACCTGACTGGTTCCAATTTTGGCTCTGCATGCGCCACAAGTCGCTCGACAAAAAACTCGAGGTTACCGCGCGGACCATTGGCAGACGGCCAATTCGCCACCCCACGCGCCAGCCTGCGAAACGACAACGATGCCGGCGCGGTGGGGAACGCCTCAATCACCGTACGTTGCTCACGGATCGCACTTCTGACCAATGGATCGTCGGGAATTTCACCCGCATATTCGACCACGACATCCAGAAAGCGAGTGGTAACCCGCTCAAGTTTCCGGAATATGTTTTCGCCTTCGCCAAGGTTCTGCGTCATGTTGGCCAGGATGCGGAATCGCGTCACATTGTGATCGCGACGCAGTACCTTGATTAGCGCATAGGCATCAGTTAGCGCAGCAGGCTCATCACGTAGCACGATCAGCACGTTCTGAGCTGCCTGGCAGAACTGCCGGACGCCGTCGGCAATGCCGGCTGCGGTATCTACGATCAACACATCAAGACCCAGCGTCAGATTGCTGAACGCCTGTACCAGTCCCAGATGTTCGTTGCTGGACAGCTCGGAAAGCTTGGCGACCCCTGAGGCTGCGGGGATGATCTTGAAGCCCTGCCGGGTATCGAGGATGGCCTCTTCCAGCGTGCAACGACCCTCCAGCACATGCTCTAAGGTGTAGCGCGGCGTGACACCCAGCAGCACGTCAACGTTGGCCAGACCCAGATCACCGTCCAGCACCAACACCCGCTTACCCGTGTTGGCCAGCGCAGTCGCGAGGTTAACCGTAACGAAGGTCTTACCTATGCCACCTTTACCACCGGTGACGGCGATGACCTGGACCGGTCCCGGTCGGGTTGCGGCACGCAAGCCGGCAGTCTGCGCGGCATCAAACCTAGGCAATGACATGAGCGACACCTCCAAAACGACGGACCAGCATTTCTTCGCCAGACGTAGCGCCCGACTCACGGGTCAACAAGACAGAGCGGGCCACCAACTGATGTGCACGCGCCGGCGCGAGATCTTCAGGTATGCGCTGACCTTCGCTGACATAGCTGACCGGCAGTTGGGTACTAGCCAACAGCGAAAGCGTGCCGCCCAGACTCATGGCTTCATCGATCTTGGTGATCAGTGCAAAGGAAGGTGCAAAGGCTTGGAATCGCTCTACGGCATCGACCAGCACACCGGCCTGAGCAGCGGCCGATAAGGTCAGACAAATCTGTAAGCCACTGTCTTCGGCAATCCGGGTGAACTGCTGTGCGCGCAGCGGCAGATCAGCATCACGCGGGCTCATGCCAGCGGTGTCTATCAGCACCAGTCGCCGTTCGGCGTGGCGCATCAGCAGCGCCGGCAAATCCTGCAAGTCTTCGATGGTGAAGGTCTGCACACCCAGCAGGCGACCCAGAACCTCGATTTGTTCCTGAGCACCAAAGCGTTGCGCATCGACCGAGATGAGCACGATATCGCGGGCGCTGTGACGCATGACCCAGCGGGCTGCCAACTTAGCTATCGCCGTGGTCTTGCCTACGCCGGTCGGACCGACAAAGGCGACTCGACCGCCCCGCTCTAACAGGGCGTCACCGGTGACCCGTATACGCCGGGCGACACCGGCCAATGCGCGGCGATGCGCATCGGCGAAGCTCAGGCCACCGGGAATGCCGGCAACCAACTCACCGGACAAGGACTGCGACAAACCAAGGTCACTGAGCTCTTTGAGCAATTCCGCTTGGGCCGGTGAACGTCGGCCCAGGTCATTCCAAGCCAACTGCGACATCTGGCTCTCGAGCATATGGCGGATGCTGCGCAGTTCCGCGCCCACTTCGGCAGCTGGCGGAACCGAATAATTGGGCTCATCTGGCAGCGAAGACATCGACATCGGTGCGTGAGTGGCCTGTTCAAAGTCAGTGGCCGCCGATACCTCAACGCCCTCCGCTACCGAGCGCGAGGACAAGATGACTGCATCGGGACCTTGCTGCTCCCTGACCTGCCGCAGCGCTTCACGCATATCTTTGGCGACGAATGTCCTGATCTTCATGACGCTCTACCTTCCCTGAATCTTGTTTAACGGCCAACCGAGGTGACTAAACGCACCTTGCGGTTGTCGGGTATTTCGTTCCACGCCAGCACCTGCAGGCCGGGCACACTGGCACGCACAAAGCGCGCTAAGGACTGGCGCAGCGAAGGCGGCACTAACAACACAGCGGGCTCACCCAGCAGTTCCTGCCGGCGGGCACACTCAGCCAGTCGCTGCTGCAAGCGATCTGCAAGCCCGGGCTCAAGCCCCGGACTACCGCTGCCACCTGCCGTTCCCAAAGTGGTTTGCAACAGCTGCTCCAGATCACCCTCGAGGGTGATGACCGGCAATTCATCTTTAAGACCGGCGATGTCCTGCACGATTTGACGACCCAGGGCCACACGCACTAACGCCTGTAGCGACACCGGATCCTGTGTTCGGGGTGCATGCTCGGCCAGTGTCTCAACGATGGTGCGCATATTGCGTACCGGCACACGTTCGGCCAACAAGCCTTGCATGACCCGCACGACCACACTCATGGGCAGCAGCTTGGGTACCAGATCTTCGACCAGCTTGGGCGCGCTGCGGCCTAAGGCCTGCAGCATCTGCTGCACTTCTTCATGACCCAACAGCTCCTGGGCATGGGTTTGCACGACATGACTGAGGTGAGTCGCTATAACTGTGCTGGGGTCGACCACGGTATAGCCGAGGGTTTGGGCTTCATCGCGCTGCGACGGGTCTATCCAGACCGCTTCCAACCCGAATGCCGGGTCGTGCGTATCGATACCACTGATCTTGCCGAACACGGTACCGGGATTGATCGCCAGAAAGCGCTCGGGCTGTATCACGCCCTCTCCCACCGGCACGCCGGACAAGTTGATGCGATACACACCCGGGCTGAACTCCAGATTGTCCCGGATGCGTACAGCAGGAACGAGGAAGCCCAACTCTTGAGTGAGCTTGCGCCGTACGCCTTTGATGCGTCCGACCAGATCACCACCCTGAGCGGTGTCAACCAGCGGAACCAACTTGTAACCGACTTCGATAGCCAGAAGGTCCACCGGACGCACATCATCCCAACTGAGCTCTGAAGGCGGCGCCGGCGGCGCAACTTTGACCTCGGGTTCATCTATGGCTTTTTTAGCGGCTCGTTCGGCATTGCGCTTGAGCAGCCACGCCGCGCCAGCACACAACCCGCCGATAGCCAAAAAGGCCATATTGGGCATACCCGGAATAAGACCCATCAGTGAGATCACACCGGAAGCCACGTAGAGTGCTTTGGGCTGTCCCAGCTGGCGACCGATTTCACCACCCATGTCCTGGGTGCCTGACATACGGGTCACGATCACGGCCACAGCAGTAGACAGCAGCAAGGCTGGTATCTGCGCCACTAGGCCGTCACCGATGGTCAGCAAGGTATAGGTGCGCGCTGCATCGCTGAACGCCAACCCATGCGCGATAACGCCGATCAGCAGACCGCCCACGATATTGATGATCAGGATCATGATGCCGGCCGTGGCGTCACCGCGCACGAACTTGCTCGCACCGTCCATGGAACCGTAGAAGTCGGCCTCGGCACGCACCTCACCACGGCGCACACGTGCCTCGTCCTGAGTGATCAGTCCGGCGTTCAGGTCGGCATCGATAGCCATCTGCTTGCCGGGCATTGCATCCAAGGTAAAACGCGCCGTGACCTCTGAGATGCGGCCAGCACCCTTGGTCACCACGACAAAGTTGATGATGGTGAGGATGATGAACACCACGACACCGACGGCATAGTTGCCGCCGACCACAAACTCACCGAAAGACTCGATGACCTTACCGGCCGCACCGGCGCCGGTATGTCCATGCAACAAGACCACGCGGGTTGAGGCGACGTTCAACGCCAGGCGCAGCAACGTGGCCAACAGCAAGACGCTGGGGAACACACCGAATTCGAGCGGCCGCGCAACATAAAACACCGACATCAACACCACCAGAGACAGGGCGATGTTGAAGGTGAACAGCACGTCCAGCGCGATGGGCGGCAACGGCAAAATGACCATGGCCAGAACCGCCAGAAGTCCGACAGGCACACCGATGCCGCTAGCCAGCAATGCCTTCAGGTTGTTGCGCTTAACCTCTGCCATAAATCCTTATTCCGTGAAGTTGATCACAGGTAATTCGGGCGGCGTCAGCTGATCGCGTCTGGCGCGGCGCAGTTGGAACACATAAGTGAGCACCTGGGCCACGGCAACGTACAGATTCGCCGGAATCTCATCACCAATCTTCACGGAACGATGCAAGGCTCGGGCCAACGGCGGAGCCTCGAAAATCGGCACATTGTTGGCGGTGGCGACCTCACGGATACGCGCCGCAATAAGGTCAACACCTTTACCAACAACGATGGGGGCGCGCATGCGCGTGTCGTCATAGCGCAAGGCCACCGCAAAGTGGGTCGGGTTGACGACGACCACGTCAGCCTTGGCCACGTCAGCCATCATGCGGCCCTCTGCAATCTCCCGCTGCAGCTTACGGATGCGACCCTTGACCTCAGGCGAACCTTCGCTCTCCTTGGCCTCTTGTTTGATCTCGTCACGGGTCATCTTCAGATCGCTGTTGTGCTGATACAGCTGGAACGGCACGTCAATGGCTGCAATGACAATCAGCGCTGCAGTCAGTGAGGTCAGTGCCTGGCCACTGATATTGACGGCATGACCTATAGCCGCATGGATGGGCTCTGCTCCCAAACCCAACAGCGCGGCCGAGTTGCCGCGCATGACAATGATTCCGGCGGTGGCCACAACTGCAAACTTTGCCAAGGCTTTACCC
This sequence comes from uncultured Pseudomonadota bacterium, assembly GCA_903908825.1. Taxonomy (GTDB): domain Bacteria; phylum Pseudomonadota; class Gammaproteobacteria; order Steroidobacterales; family Steroidobacteraceae; genus ZC4RG30. The sequence goes on from CAIVTJ010000209.1 coordinate 23,974, forward strand.
AGTTCCACAGCAGCACGCGCCGAGAACATACGGCCCAGACCTGCGGCTGGATCCAGACGCGAGAAATCCGGCGCAATGGCTGAGGCGGCAAAAGACCAGCCCCCCAGCACCAAGGGCGCAGAAACGGCAGCAAAAGCTGTCAAGGCTAAAACAGGCCCGATCGTCAGCAGCGCATCCAGCGCTTCACTGCCCAGCAGCACCATCATCTGGGCGGGGTCCATGGTTTGCGCGCGAGTCAGCGATAGACCGCTGCGCATCAAGGTACCGAGGCGCTCGCCCATGGTGTTGCCCATGCTCTGCAGCGCGATACCGGCGGTTAACATTACCGCGGCTGCCGTCAGGTCACGCGAGCGGGGTATCTGTCCCTTTTCGCGTGCCTCATGCAGCCGCTTTTCTGTAGGTTGCTCTGTTTTATCGTGCTTTTCGCTCTCTTCACCGGCCATGGTTCACCTGACCGTTGTCGAGAGGCTGCCGAGCATCAGAAATGCATCGCGCAGCAGGTTCACAAAGCTGCCCTGAACACTGGGCAGGCCATAGATGACGATGGCTAAGCCGCAAACCAAGGTAACCGGAAAGCCAATTGCAAAGAGGTTCAGCGAAGGCGCAGCACGACTGACCACACCAAAGGCCAGGTTAACCACCAGCAGCGCGGTTACGCCGGGTAGCGCGACCAGCAAGCCGCCACTGAAGAGCTGACTGCCCCACAGGCATATCTGCCACAAACCGGCTGCACCCAGTCCGGAAGTGCCAACAGGCAGCGTCTTAAAGCTATCGACCAACACTTGCAACAAGGTCAGGTGCCCGTTGAGCACCAGAAAAGTCAGCGTGACCAAGATCGTATAGAACTGGGCCACCACCGGCGTACTGGCGCCGTGTATGGGGTCCATATTGAAAGCGAATGACAGACCCATGCTGTTAGCCAGCAATTGACCGGCCAGTGCAATAGCGTCAAAGGTCAGGCTGATTGCAAAGCCAAAGGCGATGCCTATGAGCAATTGCTGAACCAGAATGACGAAACCCTCGCCACTGAACGCCATAGCTGACTGCGCAGGAAGCAAAGGAGCCACCAGTACGGTAATGGCTGCCGCCAGAATCAGACGGCCGCGAACAGGTACAAAGCTGGCTGAAAAAACCGGTGCAACCATCAGGCATCCGCCGATACGCACAAAGGGCCACAGATAGAGTGCTATCCAGCCTTCCAACTGTCCGGTGGATAGAGTGGGCGTCACCGGCAGTGGCCTTAGCCGATCAAGCCCGGGATGCTTTCAAATAACTCGCGGGTGTAGTCCATCATCACCTTGAGCATCCAGGGACCGGCAATGACGACAGTAGCCGCCATACCCAAGAGCTTGGGGATGAACGACAAAGTCATTTCGTTAATCTGGGTTGCAGCCTGAAAAATGCCAACCAGCAAGCCCAGTGCCAGCGCAACCAGCAGCAGCGGCGCCGCAAGAATCAACGTGGTTTGCAACGCGTGGGTACCAATAGTCATCACTGTATCGGGCGTCATGGTCATAACAGGCTACCTATAAAAACTTGCGGCCAAGGTACCCATCACCAGGGACCATCCGTCGACCAGCACGAACAACATGATTTTGAAAGGCAGCGAGATCAGCACCGGCGAGAGCATCATCATGCCCATAGACATCAACACACTGGCGACCACCAGATCGATGATCACAAACGGTATGAAGATCATGAAGCCGATCTGAAAGGCAGACTTCAACTCGCTGGTGGCAAACGCCGGCACCAGAATCGACAGCGGCACATCATCAGGCTTGTCGTAACCCTTACCGCCGGCAATGCGCACGAACGAGGAGATATCACTCTCGCGTGTCTGATCGAGCATAAAGGTGCGCAGCGGCACAACGCCCCGTGATAGCGCCTCGGTGGTTTCGATGGTGCCTGCCATATAGGGCTGAACGGCTTCGGTATTAATGCGATCTATGACCGGTGACATCACAAAAAAGGTCAGAAACAGCGCCAAGCCCACCAGCACCTGGTTAGGCGGCGACTGGCCGGCACCGATGGCCTGACGCAGGATGGTCAACACGATGATGATGCGCGTGAAGGCCGTCATCATCAGCAGGATGGATGGCAGCAAGGTGATTGCCGTCATCAAAATGAGTAATTGCAGCGTCAGCGAATAGCTTTGGCCGGCGCCGGTGCCGGTGACCGTCAAAGCGGGAATGCCCGGCGCTGCGGCCGCAGCCAAGCCAGGCAGCAGTCCGGCCAGCAACAGCAAACCGGCCGACCAGAGAGATAGACTGCGCAGCTTCATCGGCCAAGGCTCTTGCGCAGCAGGCTTGCGAAATCGGGACCGGTGGGTGCAGCAGCGGTTTTATCGGGAGTAGGCACACTGCCCTCGGGCAGCTGCTGCAGCAAGTTTACCCGGCCGGGAGCCACACCTAACAGCAGGTATGTGGCACCCACTTTGACAATGACCGCGCGCTCACGCGCACCCAAAGCCACCTGCGAAACCACCTCGATGGTGGCCTGGCCAGCTGTTCCGATGGTGCGCAAGCGACGCATGAACCACGCTGCGGCAAACACCGCTGCCAGCACCAGCAGCAACGCCAGTGTGACCTGCCCGAGACTGCTGGCATTGCTGCTCGGCAGCGTCGTGCTGACGGACGGTGCCGCGAACGGCTTGGCTGCAGTGCCCTCGGCAGCCAGCACCGGCAGGGCTATCAGCGACGTCATGACAGACAGCAGTGTGTGATTAATAAATCGCATGGGCTTAGCGCAGCGTCTGGATACGTTCCGCAGGACTGACCACATCGACCAGACGGATGCCGAACTTCTCGTTGATCAACACCACCTCGCCACGGGCGACCAGCGTGCCATTCACATGCACATCCAGTGGCTCTCCGGCAGCACGCTCGAGCTCCACAACAGAACCCTGGTTAAGCTGCAGCAAACTGCGGATAGGCAATCGTGTGCGCCCGACTTCCAAAGTCAACGTCACCGGGACATCGAGGATGATGTCCAGATTGACGTCGCTGGGGTTTTGCGACACCGCGTTCTGAGCCTGCATTGCGATGTGCGCAGCAAGCTCCTGCTCCATCGCTGCGGCCATCTCTTCTTCGTTCGTAGCTTCGCTCATGGTGTCCGATCCTGTTGCAGGGTTACTGCATCACGAGGGTTGTAAAATACAAACCCTCAATCTTTTCGGGGTGTCCGCCCTCAGCCGAAACAATGTTGCGTACGGCTTCCAGAGAAGCGGCACGTAGCTTTTCTTTGCCTTCGACGTTTGACAGTCCCGCTGATGTCTGTTGACCGAACAGCAACAACAAGTCGTTTCTGATAGCGGGAATATTGGCTTTGACGAACTCGACCATCTCGGGATCGCGGGTCATCAACTGCACAGCAATCTGTAAGAAGCGTGCATTGCTGACCGACTCAAAGTTGACCGTGAACGGAGGATCCAGTGGTATGTAGACCGCTGCCGCCTTAGGTACCGCCTTTTCAGGTTCGGCATGTTCCGCGGCTTTATCCTTGCCACCCTTAAGGAAGAAGAAGGCCGCACCACCACCACCGAGCAGTACCACCACCGCAATGATGATGATGATCAGCATCTTCTTGCTTTTGGGCTTTGCGGCCTCCTCAGCCTTGCCGTCTTCAGCTCCCGGCTTAGCCTTGGTCTTTGCTTTTGCATCTGGCGGTTTTGACATAACTCTGATTCCTTTATGCAGTACGCGTCGGAGACGCTATGCCTCCAAACTAATAAGCAAGGTCTGTGCCACGCAGATCGGAGGACCTGCAAGCTTATGTGAACGTTAGTTTTATTGGTTTTTTTTGAGTGTGATAGACATCACACTCACGGCGACCGACAGAAAATTGACACGCTAAGGGTGTCGTCAGGCCACCGTATCGAGCAATCCCACGTGATAGGCGCGCTGCACTCCAGCAACAGGTGCGGCGAGGTCAGCCTCCTGCCCGGAAAGGCCACCCGCGGTGCGCGAACTCCAGGCTCCTTGAGCCTGCCGCGGCGCTTCCCTCGAAACGCCAGCTTCCCCCAACTGCAGACCTGAAGCGGCGAACATCTCACGCAAGCGAGGCAAGGCTTCTTCCAGCGCCCGACGCGTGTCCGCGTGCTGTGCTCCAAAGACCACATTGGCCTTGTCATCCTGCATGCGGATCTGCACTTCAAGGGGGCCCAAATGCTCAGGCGAGAGCCGCAGAGAACCGGTCTGGTCCCCTTGTGCCGTCATCACGGCCAGGCGTGTACCCAATTCTTCGGCCCATTCATGACTACCTACAGCAGCCTGCAAATGGGCGGCAGGACCGGCATCCAAGGTCTGCGCAAGGGCCGATGTGCGCAATGGATTCGTCAACAGCGACAGCACAGCCCCACCGGATGAAGGGGGGGCTTGAGGAGTGGCCGGCGTCGAAGGCTTAGCTTCGGTGCTTGGACTCGCCATGTTGGACTCGGGTTTAAGGTCCACTTCGATCAGTGATGCCAATGCGGCAAACCCGCTCTGCCCGGCGTTGGCCGACCCGGCGCTTTGCTCGCCTTCACTGGCCGCCGGCCCTTGAGCGGCGCTTGTAGTCAGGTTCGCTACAGGCAATGGGTTCGAGGGTAAGCGGTCAGTCAAGCCCGGAGAGGCCGACGTGCCAGCAGGGTCTGCAGTGATGACGCCTGACGCAGGAGCAGCCGCAGCCAACATCTGCGCCAAAGTTGCGGCAGCGGCGGCGGCTTTGTCCGCCTCTGAGCCGTCATCCGCTGACTCTGCGTCAGTGTCGTTTTCACCTTTTGGCTTGCTCTGCTGAGCCTCCGTCTGCTGCGAGGCTAGGCCATCGCCTTGCGCTGAGGCCTCATCGACTTTGGGTTCGGCAGTGTCTTGAGCCGCCAGAGTCGCACTGAAAGATGCCGATCCGCAGCTCACGTTGCCTGCACCGCTTTCACGGTTGCCCGCGCCTGCCATGGAATCCACCTTACCCATGCTCGACAGAACATCCATCACAGGGCCTCCCGTTCCGCGCGACGCATCATGGTCAGCGCTCTCTCATCGGTCTGCTGCTGATCACGACGTTCTAATTGCATCTGTTCTTCCCGTCGCCATCCGCTGACGACAGACTGCAGGCCCCGGGAACGACGCGCTGCAACCTGCCAATGGTGTGTTTGGACTGCCAACTCTTCGCGAGTGCGGGCAACCACGTGCTCCTGCTGCTTGGCTGCCTCAGACAAGCGAAATAGAAAGGCTTGAAAGTCCTGGAGCGCGTGACAGGTCGCACCAGAGGCAACCTGTCGTCCGAAGGATTGCACGTATTCGACGTGGTAGCGCTGCAGCTCAGCCAGCTTCGCCTCGGCAGCCACCACAGCAGCCTGCGCCGCAGAAACTTGCTTGGCATGCGTCGATTCGGTGTTATCTAAAACCTGTTGCACGGGTGCGATGCGTTGCGAGCGGGTCACGTGTTATCTCCAAACAAGGCAGTCAATTCAGCAACGCTGGCAGGTAGGCTGACGCTCTCGTGCATGCCCTGCTGCAAAAACTGTTGCAGTTGTGGCCACAGAGCCATCGCACCATCGATGCGTGGATCCGTGCCGCGCTGATAAGCGCCAATGGCAACCAGATCGCGGTTCTGCTCATAGGTCGAAAGGGTCTGCTTTAACCGACGTGCACTGGCCGTTTGGGAGGCGGGCACGATGTCATGCATGACGCGGCTGATAGAGGCTTCCACGTCTATAGCCGGATAGTGGCCGCTCTCGGCAATGCGCCTGGAGAGGACCACATGACCATCCAAAATGGCCCGCGCGCTGTCAGCAATCGGGTCGTTCTGATCGTCGCCCTCTGCCAGTACTGTGTAAAAGGCAGTAATCGAGCCGGCGCCCTCTGCACCATTACCGGCGCGCTCGACCAACTGCGGCAGCTTGGCGAATACCGAAGGCGGATAGCCCTTGGTGGCCGGTGCTTCACCGATCGCCAAGCCGATCTCACGTTGGGCCTGCGCAAAACGCGTCAGCGAATCCATGATTAACAGGACATTTAGCCCTTGGTCACGGAAATACTCGGCGATCGCGGTTGACAGCCACGCACCATGCAGACGCATCAAAGGGGTGTTGTCCGCAGGTGAAGCGACCACCACAGAGCGCTTGAGTCCCGCCTCGCCTAAAATCTTTTCTATGAACTCTTTGACCTCACGGCCGCGCTCACCGATCAGGCCCACCACAATGACATCGGCTTCGGTATAGCGGGCCATCATGCCCAGCAGGACGCTCTTGCCGACACCGGAACCTGCAAACAAGCCTATGCGTTGCCCGCGACCCACGGTCAACAAGGCATTGATGGCTCGCACGCCGACATCCAAAGTACGGGTCACAGGTGCCCGGCGCAACGGATTGATAGCTGTGCCGGCCAACTTAGTACGGCCTTCACACACCAGCGGACCTTTACCGTCAAGCGGTGCGCCAGAGCCATCTATCACACGCCCTAACATTTCCATACCGACCCGCACATCACCTGCACCCGGTCGCGGCACCACACGGGCGCCAGGACGTAATCCATGAATATCACCCGTCGGCATCAGGTATAGCCTGTCGGCAGCAAAGCCGACGACCTCAGCCTCAACAAAACTGCCGTCACCGCTCATGACATCGCAGCGATCACCGATCGCCGCCTGACAACCGGTAGCCTCTAGCGTTAAGCCGACCATACGGGTCAGATGACCCTCGACCGGAGGCTGCGGGAGTGACTGCACGACCCGCAAGGTACGAGCAAGACTGTCGCTCCAGCCGCGGCCCAGTTGCGCTGCACCCTGATTCATGTTGCGCCGGCCTCTTCAGACAAGCGTTCGCGCGCTCTGTCTTCACCCAACATGGCAGTAATCACTTCCGCGAAACGGGTTTCAACACGCGCATCAATTTGCGACAGCCCGGCTGTCACCCGACAGCCGCCTCGGGATAGCGTGGGGTCTTCAATAATCGTCCATGCTCCCAGACCAACCGGTTGCGCCAGACGCATCCTGACCAACAAGGCATCTTCGGGATGCAGGAGCACCCGAATCTCGGGTGTCGTCGCCGGCAGCAATGCCAATGTCTCGCGAACGATAGCAATAACCTGCTCAGGATCCTGACGTAGCTCACGCCGCAGCAAGTGCTTGGCAATTGCAATGGCCAACTCCGCGATCTGCTGCTGCACTTGTTCATCGACCAGTGCAATGGGTTGAGCAAGGCTGTTCAAGGCTGAGGACAGCGCCTGGGCTTCGCTAGCCAAAGCCCGCTTTGATCGCTCCAGCTCAATCTTCGCGGAGGCCATTCCTAATTCGTAGGCTTCGGAACGCAGGCGCTCAAAAGCGGCATCAGCCTGCTCGGGTGTATCGCCAAAGATGTCGCGTCGATGGCGACTGCCAAAGGCAGTGCCTTCGATATCCGGCGCGCGCCACGCCTGCGCCGAAGAGGCAAATTCAGCACTGGTAACGCGAGGTGCAGGTCCACTCACTTAAGCCGCCTTATCATTCTGTACCCATTCCTTCAGAACCTGTGCGACACGCGGCGGGTCCTGAATCACAATGGACTTGGCTTGCTCAAGTTGTTGCTCAAAGGGAACACCAGGCATGGGCAATGGCAAACGCGCCGGCGAAGACTCCTGGGCAACTGCAGGTGCCGGAACAGGCAAGGCAGCCATCCCAGGCGCCGGCATGACTATCTGGCGCGAATTGGCAGTCAGATTGCGAATCAGCGGGCGGACCACAAAGACCAGCAGCAGAGTCACGATGAGTACACCTGCGCCGAGTCGCGCCATATCGCGAACCATAGGCTGCTCCATCAAGGGAACCTTATCGATCTCCGGCACATCGACCGGATTATTCAAAAACTGTTGGTTGATCACACTGACCGTGTCACCACGCTTTTCATCAAAACCCACGGCATCTTTGACCAAGGTCTTGAGACGTTCTAATTGCTCATCGCTAATCGGTGTCTCAGTGACTGCGCCGTCCTTGTCGGTAGATCGCAGGTTATCGACGAGCACGGCTACCGAAAGTCGCTGTAACTTGCCGCCGGGATTTTTGGTGTAGGCAACGGTGCGGTCGATCTCGTAGTTGCGCGTGGCTTGCTTGGTTGAGTTCTCTGGCGTGCTGCTCGTCGCTGCCGTCGCAGGTGTTAGCGGTGCGCCCGGTGCGGTCGCACCCGACTGCACTGTGTTCGACGGTTGACCGGCCACACCACCTTGGGGCGGTTGGTTGGTCAGCGCGCCTGGCACACCCGAGGCAGCAGCTCCCTGACGATTGCTTTCCTCGTTGGTCTGCTCGCTGCGCAAAATCTGACTCTCGGGGCGATATTGCTCGCGCGCCTCTTCGGTGGCTGCCGTATCTACCTGGGCAACAACCTGTGCACGAACCCTGCCATTGCCCAGCAAAGGCGCCAGTAAGGATTCGATGCGCTGGGCATAGTCTTCTTCAAGCCGCCGCGTAGCCTCCATCTGCTGTTCGCGCTGTGCCGATTCGCCATCTTTTTCAGGGGACGACAACAAGCGACCCTGACTATCGATAACAGTCACTTGCTTTGAATCTAGCTCCGGCACGCTCGAAGCGACCAGATTGATGATTGAGCTGACCTGTTCGTGCTCCAGCCTGCGACCGGCCTTCAACTGCAGGAACACGGATGCTGTCGCCTGACGGCGATCACGTACGAACGCAGATTGCTGCGGCACAGCCAGATGGACGCGGGCGCCTTCAACTTGCTTCAGACTGGCAATCGTACGGCCCAGTTCAGTTTCAACAGCATGCTGATAACGCGCGCTTTCCATGAATTGACTGACGCCAAATCCCGGGTCTTTATCCATTAAGGAATAGCCACCAGCCTCGGGTAGTCCCTTGGCCGCGAGCTTCATGCGAGCTTCGGCGACTGACTCACTGGGTACTTGAACGGCCCCGGAGGCCGGATCGAGCCTGGCTTTAATGCCCGCCTGCTCTAGCGAAGTCATAACCTGGGCCTTATCGGCCTCAGAGAGATTCCCGAACAGCAGACTGTAGCTGGGACCTTGCGACCACAGCACCACGCTGACTCCGGCAGCCACTGCGGCAGCCACACCA
>CAIVTJ010000210.1 GCA_903908825.1 uncultured Pseudomonadota bacterium
GTACTGAAGCTTTTGCAGCGCGTCGGCTTCCGAGGCGCCATAGGGGTAGCACAGCTGCGCCCAGCCGGCGATACCCGGCTTGACCGCATGGCGATGCGAATAAAACGGGATGGACCGCGACAGTTGCGCGACAAACTGCGGCCGCTCGGGTCGCGGCCCGATCAGGCTCATGTCACCGCGCAGTACGTTAAACAACTGCGGCAGCTCGTCGATGCGGGCTTTACGCAAAAACCCGCCCAGGCGAGTGACCCGCGGGTCGTTGCGCTGCGCCCATTGCGCCTGCCCCGCCACCTCGGCATTGGCGCGCATGCTGCGAAACTTCTAGAGCGTAAACGGCTGCCCGTGCTGACCGATCCGCACTTGGCGGTACAGCACACCGCCACCTTTGCGGCCGTCCTCCAGCCAGATGGCCGCAGCCACCAGCGCGATGAGCGGCAGCGTTATCGTCAGGATGAGCAGGCTGGCCAGAATATCGAGCAGACGCGATGTGACCGTGCGCAGCGTGCCGCGACGAAATCCCTCGCCAAAGATCATCCAACTGGGGTTCAGGGCCTCCAGCACGATACGGCCGGTCTCGCGCTCCATGAACGACACATAGTCGACGACCTCGATGCCGGCCAAGCGACAGGTGAGCAACTCATCAACCGGCAGGCTCAGGCGGCGGTCTTCGAGGGCGATGACGATTTCATCGACAGTCAGCCGGTCACACAAGGACAGCAGACCCTGGCTGGCATCGAGCACCTGCGCTTGCGGCACAAGACAGGGATCTTCAGGCGGGCAGACATAGCCCAGCAGCGTAAAGCCGCGCCGGTCGCTGGCGCGCCGTAGCTGTTGAAACGACGCCGCGCGCGGGCCGGAGCCATAGACCAGCACCAGCTTTTTGAAGGCCTGACCATCGCTGACGCGTGAAAACACCAGACGCAATACGGCCGAGCCCAGCAAGGACAAGCCGGCGGCTGTCACCAGCACGCCCGGCCAAACCGCCAGCGGCGGGAAGAAATAGAACAGCAAAGTGGTGGCCGCAACCGCAGCCGTCATGGCCAGCACGAGGCGCACACCCACACCCACCACACTGGCGCGCTGGCGCGTGGTGTAGAGGCCCAGCGATAACTGACTGATGAAGGCGACCGGCCCGAAGATCAATTGCGCGCCGCTATAGTCCGCAATATGAACCCACAGAGACATCGGGCTATTTCGAAACGCCAGCGCCACTGCCGCAGTCATGGCAGCGACGAACAGCAGTGCCTCGCAGACGGCCAGAGTGACGATGGCGGCAGAGTAATAGTGGCCGAACAACCGGATGCGCATGGAAGCCTCAGGCGATTAATCCAAAGTAATCGGCGAAATGGAATTAAGTATAACCGCGAACTGGCGGACAGGTCGTGAGCCAATTCACGCCACAGTGCAGTGAGTCCCTTGCACAGCCACCGCAGCCACATAACCGGCCGCAGGTTCAAACGCGGTCAAGCACCAACCGCTGACCGGGCCTTTTTGCAATTCGAAGCGCAGCAGGTTGGCGGGCATTGCCGGCGACACGCTGACGTCA
>CAIVTJ010000211.1 GCA_903908825.1 uncultured Pseudomonadota bacterium
ATCAGCAGCGCATACTCGTCGCCACGGCGCTGGTGCTGGTCGCTGCGCTGGTGCTGGGCGGTCGCCTGTTCCTGCTGCAAGTGGTCCGTCACAGCTATTACCTGGAGCTGTCGCAAGGCAATCGCGCCAGGCTCGAGCCCATCCCGGCCAATCGCGGCCTGATCCTCGACCGCAACGGGCGGGTGCTGGCCGAGAACCAAGCGGCCTATCAGCTGGAACTGATCCGTGAACAGGTGCCGGACCTGCAACAAACACTGCGCGGACTGGCTGCGCTGCAACTGATCCCCGAAGACGAAGTCACCGACATCGCGCGGCTGGTGCGTTCGCGACGCGGCTTTGAAGGCGTGCCGATCCGCTTGCGCATGAGCGAAGAGGAAATCGCACGCTTTGCAGTCCATCGTCACCAGTTTCCGGGCGTGGACATCCGCACCCGTTTGACGCGCTTTTACCCCAACGGCGAACTGGCCGTGCATGCGCTGGGTTATGTGGCGGCTATCGGTGAGGCTGACCTGGGCCGCATCGACCGCTCGGCCTACGCGGGTACCACGCTGATCGGCAAGCTGGGCGTCGAGAGCGCGCACGAAAAAGAACTGCATGGCACCAACGGTTTCCGTGAGGTGCTGGTCAATGCCCAGGGCCGCTCGGTGCAGAAGCAAGGCGGCCTTGCACCGGACCTGCGTTCACGCGCACCGCGTGCCGGCACCGATCTGGTGTTGTCCATAGACCTTGCGGCCCAGCAGGCGGCCGAGCAGGCCTTGGCAGGACGACGTGGCGCCGTGGTGGCCATGGACCCTGCCAATGGCGACGTGCTGGTGCTGGCCAGCCGGCCCGGCTTCGACCCGGGCTTGTTCGGCCGCGGCCTGACCCGTGCCGAATATCGCAACCTCGAAACCAACATCGACCGGCCGCTGTTCAATCGCGCCATGCGCGGCACCTATCCGCCCGGCTCGACGGTCAAGCCCGTCATTGCCCTGGCCGGGCTGCGCTATGGCGCGGCCAACCCTGAGACTTCGCGCTTCTGCTCCGGCGAGTACTACCTGCCCGGCAGCAGCCGGCCGTTTCGCGAGGGCCGCTCCGGCCGTCATGGCGCGGTCAACCTGGAAGCGGCGATCGCCAAATCGTGTGACGTTTATTTTTACGCGCTGGCCAACCAGCTGGGCGTGGACAACATCGCCGAGTTTCTCGCGCCGTTCGGCTATGGCCGCACCACCGGCATCGACATCAGCGGCGAACAGACCGGCATCCTGCCGTCACGCGACTGGAAAAAGCAGCGCTTTAAACGCAAGCAAGATCAGGTGTGGTTTCCGGGCGAGACGGTCAACTTCGGCATCGGCCAAGGCTATATGACGGTGACCCCGCTGCAGCAGGCGCACATGGTGGCCACCATCGCCTCGCGCGGGCGCAGTTTTAAACCGCGACTGGTCACCGGCCTGCGCAACGCCGAGACCGGCCAGTCCACTGAAATTGCCCCGCAAGCCATGGCCGATGTGCAGGGCATACCCGCCGCAGACTGGCAGCACATCTTCAACGGCATGATGGGCACCATGGAATACGGCACCGGCTTCGGTGTCGGCAAAGGCGCCACTTACTCCATCGCCGGCAAAACCGGCACCGCGCAAGTGTTCTCGGTGGGCGCTAACGAAAAGTACGTCGAAAAAGACGTCGCCGAGCGGCTGCGTGACCACTCCTGGTTCATCGCCTTTGCACCGGTAGACGCACCACGTATCGCCCTCGCTGTGCTGGTTGAAAACGGCGGCTTTGGCGCCTCGGCCGCAGGGCCTATCGCGCGCAAAGTCATGGACGCTTATCTGTTGCCGCATATGCCCGCAGCAAAGCCTGCACCGGGAGCCTCGCCATGATCTATCCGCAGATCAACGCGCCCTCCGCGCGGCGCACCTTAAACATGGCCACTCGCATCCTGCTGGCGCTGCAATTGGATGGCCCGCTGCTGGTGGGCTTAGGTCTGGTTGCGATCTTCGGCTTGATTGTGCTGTACAGCGCCTCGGGCCAGAACAGCGACATGATCCTGCGCACCTTGCTGCGCATGGCGCTGGGTGGCGCGGCTATGGTGGCGCTGGCGCAGCTACGGCCCAACACGCTGCGGACGGCAGCGCCGTGGTTGTATGCACTGGGCATCGTGCTGCTGCTGGTGGTGGATGCCACCGGCTATATCGGCAAGGGTGCGCAGCGCTGGCTCAATCTGGGCATCGTGCGTTTTCAGCCGTCGGAGATCATGAAACTGGCGGTGCCGCTGCTGTGCGCCTGGTATCTGCAAGACCGGCCGCTGCCGCTGGGGCTGGGCTCCTTGGCCGTGGTGGCTGCATTGATTTTGTTGCCGGTGGGTTTGACCGCCGCGCAACCGGATCTGGGCACGGCGCTGCTGATCATGGTGGGCGGTGCGCTGGTCGTGTTGATGGCCGGTATACCGCTGTGGGTGATGTTGCTGCTGGCCACCACTGCCGTCGCCGGTGGCTGGTTGGGCTGGTCGATGCTGCATGACTATCAGCGCCAACGCGTATTCACCTTCATGGACCCGCAGAACGATCCGCTGGGCGCCGGTTATCACATCATCCAGTCACAGATCGCCATCGGTTCAGGGGGCGTGTTCGGTAAAGGTTGGATGAACGGCAGTCAGTCGCAACTCGAATATCTGCCCGAGCGGCACACTGACTTCATCTTCGCCGTGATCGGTGAAGAGTTCGGGCTGTTGGGCATGCTGGTGCTGGTGCTGCTGTATTTGTTCGTGGTGGGCCGGGCGCTGTATCTGGCCACACAGATGCAGGACACCTTTGCGCGACTGCTGGGCGCCAGCCTGGCACTGACTTTCTTTGTCTATGTGTTCATCAACATGGGCATGGTCTGCGGTCTGCTGCCGGTGGTGGGCGTGCCCTTGCCGCTGGTCAGCTATGGCGGCACCTCCATGGTCACGCTGCTGGCGGGCTTTGGCATCCTGATGAGCCTCTATTCACATCGCAAGCTGGTGGGCTCCTGATCAACCGCCACTTCATCGCCGTGCTGGCTCTGTTGCTGATGCGGCACGCCACAGCTGCACCTGTGCGCGAGTTTGACCTGGCGCGGCCCGACATCCAGCAGTTCATCGAGCAGACTTCGCTGCACACCGGACTGCCTGAAGCGCAGATCCGGCAAGTGCTGTCCCGGGCACAGTCGCAGCCCGCCATAGTCACTGCGATGGAAAAGCCCGCGGAACGTGTGCTGCCGTGGTGGCAGTATCGCGAGCGCTTTCTGCAAAGCCAGCGCATCAGCGACGGTCTGCGGTTCTGGCAACAGCATGCTGCCGCGTTGACACAGGTTGAACAGCGCTATGGCGTGCCGGCTGAATACTTGCTGGCCATCTTAGGTGTCGAGACTCAATACGGTCGCGTCACCGGTCGCTACCGCGTGCTGGATGCATTGGCCACGCTGGCCTTTGACTACCCGCCGCGTGCACCCTACTTCCAGCAGGAACTGGAACAACTGCTGCTGCTGATGCGCGATGAACTGTTAGACATCTACTCGGTGCGTGGCTCTTATGCAGGCGCCATGGGTGCGCCGCAGTTCATGCCGTCCAGTTATCGCCGCTATGCCATCGCTGCGCAGCTGCAGGGCAAGCCCGACCTGTGGCAGGACTGGGACGACATCTTCGCCAGCACCGCTAACTATCTGGTGGCTAACGGCTGGCAACGCGATCAAGCGGTGATGGACGACACGCAGATCGATCACGAGGCCGATGATGCGCTGCAGTTTAAGCTGGCTTTGAATGACACCATCGGCGCTCTGCGGCAACGCGGCTATGCCGTACCCACAGATCAAGCCGATGCAACACCCGTCGTGCTGGTGCCGGCAGAGCTCGCCGATGCCATGTCCTGGCGCATCGGTTACACCAACTACTATGTGATCACCCGTTACAATCGCAGTCCACGCTATGCGATGGCCGTACACGATCTGGCGCAAGCCTTGCGTGCGGCGCACAGCAGCCCGCCGGTGACACCATGACACGCCAACCCTTGATGCGAACTGCCGCCGCGGCAACCCTGCTGTTACTGCTCGCAGCCTGCGCCAGTGCACCACCCGCGCCGCATCCGAAAGCGCATGCAGCGACGGCTGTACCGCCATCGGGCAACGTGCCCGCGCCGCCCGCAGCCAAAGACCTGGACGCCATCCCCGATGCTGTGCCCCGTGCGGAAGTGCGCACACTTCGCGGCAACCCGCCGTTCTATGAAGTGCTGGGTCAGCGCTACACCGTCATGGCCAGCGCAGCCGGCTATAAAGAGCGCGGCGTGGCCTCCTGGTATGGACCGAACTTCCATGCCAAGAGCACCTCGCTGGGTGACCCCTACGACATGTACGCCATGAGTGCTGCGCATAAGACGCTGCCGCTGCCGGCCTATGTGCGGGTGACCAACCTGAGCAACAACCGCTCGGTGGTCTTGCGCGTCAATGATCGCGGACCGTTTGTCGGCAACCGCATCATCGACCTGTCGTACACCGCAGCCTATAAGCTGGATATGCTGCGCGCCGGCACGGCCTTCGTCGAAGTCGAGGCCATTGAGCCCGGCTCATTGAGCAGCATTACTGCCGGTATCGGCCCGCCGGCGCCACCGGCATTGGCCAAGCCGCAACGTCTGTACGTGCAAGCGGGCGCCTTCGGCGTCGAAGCCAATGCCAAACGCTTAGCCGACCGGCTGCGCGACGCCGGCCTTGCCGATGTGCTCACTCATCCGCCGACCGGCAGCAGCCGTCTGTGGCGTGTGCGCATAGGACCTGTTGCTGATGTCAGCAGCTACGATCAACTGGTACAGCGACTGACGGCACTGGGTGTCGAAGCGCGCTTGACCACCGACTGACCGATGACCCCCCTGTGGAGTATCCCCGCTCAATGAACGCCCGCAATCTCTCTGCCGTCTGTGTATCGCTGTTACTCGTTAGCGCATTGGCCGTTGCACAAGCGCCGCTGCTGGTCACACCCGCACCGGCCAGCGTACCGACCGTGCAGACCGTGCCGGCTGCGCCGCAGGTGCCCACCAAGGCCTATGTCGTCATGGACTACAGCACCGGACGGGTCCTGGCTGAACAGAACGCGCGCATCCCGCTGGAACCGGCCAGCATCACCAAACTGATGACCGGCTATCTGGTGTTCTCGGCGATCCGCGACAAGCGCCTGCGCTTGGATGAAGAGGTCGTGATCAGCGAACACGCCTGGCGCTCGGAAGGTTCGCGCACCTTTGTGCAAGTGGGCTCGCGCGTACCGGCCGAAGTGCTGATCAAAGGCATGATCGTGCAATCGGGTAATGACGCCACCATAGCGCTGGCCGAGCGTGTCGCCGGCACCGAACCGGCGTTTGTCGAACTGATGAACCAGCAGGCGGCGCGACTGGGCATGAAGGACACGCACTTTGAAAACAGCTGGGGCGGACCTGCGCCCACGCATCGCTCCAGTGCCTATGATCTGGCGATCTTAGGTCAGGCCCTGATCCGCGACTTCCCCGAAGACTACAAGCTGTATTCACTGCGCGAGTTCGTCTGGAACAACATCCGCCAGCAAAACCGCAATGGTCTGCTGGGCCGCGACCCCACGGTCGATGGCATCAAGACCGGCCACACCGACAGCGCCCACTACTGCCTGGTCAGCTCGGCGCTGCGCAACGGCATGCGTCTGATCACTGTCGTGCTGGGCTCAGATACCGTCAAAGACCGTGAAGACGCCAGCGCGGCCCTGCTCAACTATGGCTACACCTATTACGAAACCCTCAAGCTGCAATCCGGCAATCAGATGATGCTCAAGCCGCGCGTGTACAAAGCCACCGAAGAGTTCGTGCCGGTCGGTGTGGCCCACGACATCCAGGTCACTGTGGTGCGCGGTCAGTCTGGCGCCATCGAAAAGAACGTGGAACTGCGCGGCAAATTACTGGCACCGCTACCGGCCGGCACAACGGTCGGCCAGTTGACCATCAAGTCCGGTGGTCTGATCGTTGCTCAGGTGCCGCTGGTCACGCTGGCAGCCGTACAGCAAGGCGGTTTGCTCGACAGTTGGGTCGACACCGTCAAGCTGTGGTTGCAATAGAGCAAGTTATGGCCCAGCCCTATCCGCACTGTTTTCTGGAAGGCCGCCAGCAAGCCTTGGCAGACGCACGCATCTCACCTTTAGATCGCAGCTTCTTATTTGGTGATGGCGTCTATGAAGTGATCCCGGTGTATGACGGACGCTTGTTCCGCTTCGCGGCTCACGCCGAGCGCTTGGCGCGCAGCCTCGCGGCGCTACAGATGATCGACCCCTACAGTCGTGAGCAATGGCGGCAGATCCTCGAGGATCTGGTGACGGTCAACGGCGGCGGCGATCAATCTGTCTATGTGCAAGTGTCACGCGGACATGAAGCAGGCCGCAACCACATCCTGCCTTTGAAGCTAACACCTACCGTGTTTGCCTACTGTGCCCCGTGGCCTACGACAGACTCTGCCGTGCTGCGCGATGGCGTGCGCTGCATAACGCTGCAAGATACGCGCTGGGCGCGCTGCGACATCAAGTCGGTGGCTCTGCTGGCGAACATCCTGCTGCGGCAGCAAGCCACAGAGGCCGGTGCGACCGAGGCTATTTTGCTGCGCGATGGCCGCTTGACCGAAGGCAGTGCTTCCACAGTACATGTGGTGCTGGATGGCGAGATCATCACACCGCCCAATTCGCATCGCATCCTGCCGGGCACAACCCGCGGTGTGGTCATCGATTGCGCAGACGCTCTGAAGCTAGCTCATCGCACCGCAGAAGTCAGCGAATCACAACTGCGCTCGGCTGATGAGATCTGGCTGGCCTCGGCCACACGCGAGGTACAAGCTGTCACGCTGCTCGATAATCAGCCTGTGGGCACAGGGCAACCCGGTGCGCTGTGGCAGCGTGTGTATGCCCGCTATCAGACCTATAAACGCGAAAGTTAATGGTCTCAGCGACGGGCTGCGAAAAACCCACTCAGCAGCGCCGCGCTGTCATCAGCCAGCACACCGCCGAACACATCAACGCGGTGGTTGAGGCCTTGCAAACCAAACACATCCGTAAAGCTGCCTGCGGCACCGGCCTTGGCATCGAAGGCACCGAACACCACGCGCCGCACACGCGCATGGATGATGGCTGCCGCACACATGATGCACGGCTCTAAAGTCACATAGAGCACGGTATCGGTCAGGCGATAACTGCCCAGCGCCAAGCCACCAGCCCGTAAAGCAACGATCTCGGCATGACCTGTCGGGTCGTGCGCCGCAACCGGGTTATTGGCCCCTTCGGCGATGATACGATCGCCCTGCACCAGCACTGCGCCGACCGGCACCTCACCATCCAGCGCCGCCTGCTGCGCCAAGGCCAGCGCGCGGCGCATGAAGTCGATGTCAGTGCGCGGTGGCACGACTCAACGTGCGCCCGACAAGTTGAGCTTCCAACGCGTAGCCCACAGCACCGCAAGCAAGGCCACCAGTCCGCTGACGATGTAAGTGATGCCCAGCGGCAGCACCGTACCATCGAAAGTGCGACCAACCACCATGCCGATCAGTGCACCACCCAAGGTGGTGACCAAGCCCAAAACAGATGAGGCTGTACCCGCCACAGCGCCCAGAGGTTCCATGGCGATGGCATTAAAGTTGGGCATGGTCAGGCACATCAGGAACTGGATCGCGGCCAGCAAGCCGGCAAACACCAGTAGCGGCGGTTTGCCCTGCCACACCACAGCAGCCAGAAAACCCAAGCCAGTGAACAGCACGAACAGCAGCAGACACACGTGTGACAGCCGGTACATGCCCAGCGTGCGCACCAGATGCGAATTGGCGAAAAAGGCCAGGCCCATGACGGCCGCAATGCCGCCAAAGGCAACCGGGAACCAAACGCCCAGACCATAGACCTCGGTCTCGAAGATCTGCTGCGATGAACTGACATAGGTCATCAGGCAACCCATCATCAGCGCGATGGCAATGCCATAGCCCACGGTGCCGCGATGCGACAGCGTGGTAACGATGCCTGCACCGATACGTTGCAAGGAAAACGCACGCTTGTGCTCCGGGTGCAGCGTCTCGGGCATGCGCAAGCTGAACCACACGGCCACGGCCACCGACATCAGCAACATGCTGGCGAACACCGAGCGCCAACCCCACAGCGCGATGCAGGCACTGCCGAGCGCCGGCGCAATGACAGGCACCATGATGAACACCATGAACACCAGCGACATGATTCGCGCCATCTCGCGACCCGAATAGCGATCGCGGATCAGCGCCAGGCTGAGCACCTGCGCTGCGGCGGCGCCCATACCCTGAACCAGCCGGCCTGCCAGCAATTGCTGATAATCGTGGGCCACCATGCCGATGCCGGCACCGATGGCATATAACAAGATGCCTGCCAACAGCGTCGGCCGCCGGCCGACAACATCTGACAATGTGCCATAGACGATTTGCATGAGCCCGGAGCCCACCATATAGACCGTGACGATGAGCTGTAGATCATTGGCACTGCCGATCGCAAAGTCGCGACGGATCGGTGCAAAGGCCGGCAACAGATTGTCGATAGACAGCGAAATCATCGCCATGATGAAAGCCACCAGCGCGATGAACTCGGTCTGGCTGGGGGGTTTGCGGGCCATAAATTGCATTAACCGTCACGCTCCTGTGATGAATCGAACTGCGCCGGCAGCAACAACAAAGCAACCAAGGTCACGATGCCTGCGCCTGCCAGGTAATAGCCCACCGCTGCCAAGCCGTAACGGGTGGCCAGCCAAGTGGCAATGTAAGGGGCTAGCGAAGCACCGACGATGCCAGCCAGGTTAAAGGCCAAGGAGGCACCGGTGTAACGCACGGCCGTCGGGAAAAGCCCCGCCAGCGCTGTGCCCAAGGGCCCATAGGTCAGACCCATGAACGCCAAACCCAATGACAGCGCCAGCAACACGCCCCAGGCGCTACCCGAATCGAACAAGGGCGCGAACACCAGGCCATAGGCGATGATGCCCAGCGTCGCCGTGATCAGCATCCAGCGGCTGCCGCGGCGGCCGGCGATCACCGCAGATAAGGGCACGGCCAAGCCAAAGAACACCACACCGACCATCTGCAACAGCAAAAACTGCGAGCGCGAATAGTGCAGTTGCGCCGTGCCCCAACTCAGCGAGAACACTGTCATCAAATAAAACAGTACGAAGGTCGCTGTCGCTGCAAACGTGCCCAGCAACAGGATGCGCGGATGCTTAAGGCACACCGTCAACATCGGCACTTTCACGCGCTCGTTATTGCGCAGGGCTTTTTCAAAGTCCGGCGTCTCGGTCAATTGCAGGCGTACATACAGGCCTACCAAGACCAGCAGAGTGCTGAGCAAAAATGGCAGTCGCCAGCCAAAGGCGAGGAATTGAGCCTCATCGAGCACCTGGGTCAGCAACAGAAACACTGCGGTTGAGCAGATGAAACCGATGGGCGCACCCAACTGCGGGAACATGCCGTACCAGGCGCGCTTGCCCGCCGGTGCGTTCTCGATGGCCAGCAACACAGCTCCACCCCATTCGCCGCCCAAGCCGAAGCCCTGCCCGAAGCGACACAGCGCCAGCAACAAGGGCGCAGCCACACCGATCTGCGCATAGGTGGGCAGCAGTCCGATACACACCGTGGACAAACCCATGGTCAGCAGCGCCGCGACCAGCGTCGCCTTGCGGCCGATACGATCACCGAAGTGCCCGAACACGGCAGAGCCCACCGGCCGGGCAAAAAATGCAAGGGCAAAGGTGGCCAGTGACTGCAAGGTCGCGCTGGCGGGGTCAGAGGCCGGGAAAAACAACTGCGGGAACACCAGCACCGCAGCGGTGGCATAGATGTAAAAGTCGAAAAACTCGATAGTGGTGCCGACCAGACTGGCGAACAGCACGCGGGTGGCCGAATTGACCGGCGCGGAATTATTTTTGTTTTGTGGCATGGGTTAGGCCTCGTAGGGGGCGCGATTCTGGCATTCTTTGGGCCTATGCGCTTTGAAGAGGAAGACCCGGCCCGCAAGAACTCCCTAGCCTATCCCATGGAGATAGGCGGGCAGAAGTTCGAGCTTGTCGAGGTGACCAAGCAGAAAGACATCATGCTCAATGTTGCGCGCATGTACGCGCAGCAGGAGTACGACCGCATCATGGAGATGGTCGGCGTACTGCAAAAGCAGGCGGCAGACCTCAAGCGCCGGCTCGAGATCACCGACATGGTGCATGCCGCCGAATACAAGTTTCAGGTCTATCACGGTCAGACCTATTGGCTGGTGCGCGATACCACGCGCGATGCGCTGCTACTGAGCCACTTGGGCCCACGCGACTGGAGCACTGCCGCCCCTGTCGAATATGACTACATCGCCGAGGTCAAATGGCTGGGCGATCACACCTGGATCGAAGTGCCTCAGTCCGCCTGACCGGCCGTTGCGTCCGTGGCATCGGCCACAAACTGCCCCTGCCGGTCCAACTCAGCAAACACGCCACCCAGTGCCACCAGCTCGGCATAGCGGCCCTGCTCGACCAAGCAGCCGTCCTTGAGCACCAGAATCAGATCAGCGCTGCGCACCGTCGACAAGCGATGCGCAATCACAAAGGTCGTGCGGCCGGTGGTCAGGTGTTGCAGCGCCTGCTGTATGCGCGCTTCGGTGCTGTTATCCAGCGCACTGGTGGCTTCGTCCAAGATGAGTATGGGTGCATCCTTGAGCATGGCGCGGGCAATGGCCAAGCGCTGGCGTTCACCGCCCGATAACGAGCGCCCCCGCTCGGCCACCAGCGTCGCATAGCCGCCGGGTTTAACCACGATGAAGTCATGCGCGTCGGCGGCACGGGCTGCCGCCTCGATCTGTTCGTTGCCAGCTTCCGGATTGCCCACACGCAGGTTGTCGACAATAGAGCGATAAAACAGGCCCGCATCCTGGAACACCACGGCGATGTTGCGCCGCAGCGAATCGACATCGACCTCGCGGATGTCGATGCCATCGACGGTGATGCGTCCGGCCTGCGGGTCATAGGCGCGATACAACATAGACAGCGCCGTGGTCTTGCCGGCGCCGGTTGGGCCGACCAGCGCAATGGTCGCACCCGGTGGCGCATGAAAGCTCAGCGACTGCAAAGCCGCATGGCCGTCGGCAAAGGCAAACGACACGTTTTCAAAGCGCACATCGCCTTGCACCGTACCCAGTGCAGGCAATTGCCGGTTGCCCACCGGCCCGGCCGGCGTATCGAGCACTGCAAAAAAGTCACGCAGTGCGGGCGTCTGAAAGAACAGCCCGGAGATAAAACCGGCCAGCTGCTCGAGCCTGCCGACCATCATCATCGCGAAACCCACGAAGCTGACGATAGCGCCGACACTGACCTCGCCGCGCTGATTGAGCGTAGTGCCCAATGCAAAGATGGCGACGATGGTCAGTGTGCTGGCGGCGCGGTTGGCCACCGACAACCACGCCCAGCCGCGCAGCACCGGGTATTGCGCCGCCAACACCCGCCGCATCAGATTTTTAATCTCGGCGACCTCGGCTGCAATGCGTGTGAAACTCTGCACCACCAGCACGTTGCCCAGCACATCACCGGCGCGTTCAGAGATGGCATGGTGCAGTTGCTCGACCTCGCCCTGGGCGCGGTGAGTGCGGCGTATGGCCAAGGTGTTGAAGATGGCGAAGCTGGTCATCAGCGCGATCATCAGCAGCGCGAGCTTCCAGTTCATGCGCCAGGCCAGCGGCATCATGACCACGACGGCCAGTGCAGTCGACAAGTGCTCACGAAAAAAGCCTAACCACACGCTGAACAGGCTGCTACTGCCGGCATGCAGGATGCGCAGCAAACGGCCGGTGTGATGGTCGCCGTGGAAACCCAGCGGCAGGCCGATGGCATGGGCAAAGAACTGCGACATCACCGCCAGACGCCGGCGGTGCGCCAGCCGATCGGCATACAGCGAGACAAAGACACTGGCGGCAACACCGCCAAAGCCCACCGCAGCCCACAGACCGATGTAGTGCCAAGCATTGCCGTGCGTGGCATTGGCCAGTGCATCGACCACTTGGCCGAACAGCCATGGCTCCAAGAAGAACACGCCAGCCAGCAGCAGATTACCCAACGTCAAGGTGATAGCCAGCCACTTTTCAGCGCCTAGTAGCGACAACACCCGCAGATAGATTTGCCACAGACTCATGGCATGAGGCTACTTGTCGACGAAAGCGCGTTCAATGACATAGTCGCCCGCCTCGCCGGTACGCGGTGAGCCCACAAACCCCAGTGCATCGAGCCGCGCCGCGCAATCGCGCAGCATCGGCGCACTGCCACAGATCATGAAGCGATCGTGCTGCGGATCTAAGGGCGGCAAACCCACAGCGGACGCCAACTCACCGCTGTCGATCTGGTCTGTGAGGCGGCCGCGCGTTGCAAAAGCCTCGCGCGTGACGGTCGGGTGGTAACGCAGCTGCGCACTGACACTGTCGCCCAGCAACTCATGGGCCGGCAGCGTCTCGGTGATGTACTGGCGATAGGCCAGGTCGCTGACCTGACGCACACCGTGCGTCACAATCACGGTTTCAAAACGCTCGTAAGTCTCAGGGTCTTGAATGATGCTCAAGAACGGAGCCAGGCCGGTGCCTGAACTGAGCAGATATAAATGCCGCCCGGCTTTCAGGTCATGGATCACCAGCGTGCCAGTGGGCTTGCGACTGACCAGCACGCTGTCGCCAACCTGCAGATGCTGCAGTCGCGAGGTCAGCGGACCATCCGGAACCTTGATGCTGAAGAACTCCAGATGCTCTTCCCAGTTCGGACTGGCAATGGAATAGGCGCGCATCAGCGGCCGGCCGGCGACCTCCAGACCCAGCATCACGAAGTGACCGTTCTCAAAGCGAAAGCCCGGGTCTCGGGTCGTCCGGAACGAAAACAGGCTCTCGTTCCAATGGTGAACCTGAGTTACGGTCTCCGTGCCGATTGCGGCCATCTGGTCTGTCTCTTGCGGCGGTAATATGGGCTGCGCAGTGTGCCCACGATAGGGACCGCAGATTGATGACTTTCGGTTCTAAGGCGATAACGCCTCGCCGATAATCAAAATGACATTTATAGTACTTTTAATAAATGGCCGTGCACCCGGACAGAGGACGATCCATGCCCCCCTTATCGCGTCGCCACCGCCCGCTCCCTGCGCTGCTGGCCGCAGCTGCCCTGTCATTTACGCTGCTGCAGACGGCTGCCCTGGCCGCTGAAGGCGCTGCGACACCCCAGCGGCCTCGTATCGGTCTGGCGCTATCGGGCGGCGGTGCGCGCGGTCTGGCCCACGTGGGCGTGCTCAAAGTGCTGGATGAACTGCATGTCCCGGTGGATTGCGTCACCGGCACCAGCATGGGCTCGATCGTCGGTGGGGCGTTTGCGGCCGGGTCCAGCGCTAAAAAGATGCAGACGGTCATAGAGGCTGCGGACTGGGACGGCCTGTTCAATGATCATCCGCCACGTCAGGAGACCTCACCGCGACGCAAGCAGGATGACTATGTCGGTTACTTCGGCACCGAGTTCGGCTTGCGTAACGGCAGCCTGCAACTGCCCAAAGGCGTTGTGGCGGGTGTGTCCATCGAGAGCTTTTTGCGCAAGCTCACGGCCAGCGCCGCAGCCGTCGAGAACTTCAGCCAGTTGCCCATCCCCTTCAAAGCCGTAGCCGCAGATATCGAAACCGGACAGCAGGTCATCATGGATCACGGCAGCTTGGCGCAGGCCATGCGCGCCAGCATGGCCATACCCGGAGCGGTCAACCCGGTTGAGTTTGAAGGCAGGTTACTGGTCGATGGCGGCATCGCCAACAACCTGCCTATCAATCTGGTACGCCAGACCTGCGCCGATGTGGTCATCGCCGTCAACATCGGCACGCCACCGATGAAGCGCGAGGAGATCACCTCCTTGCTGTCTATCGTCGGTCAGTTGATCAACTTCCTGGGCAAAGACAGCCTTGATGCACAACTGGCCAGCATGACCGATCGCGACGTGCTCATTAAGCCCGAGCTGGGTGATATTTCAGCGGGTTCATTCGATCGCGCAGCCGATGCCATTCGTATCGGCGAAGACGCAGCTCGCGCCTTGAGCGATCAGTTACGCCGCTACAGCTTGCCGGAAGCGCAGTATCTGGCGCTGCGTGCCCGGCAAACGCAGGAACAAAACGACGATCTGGGTAAGTTTGCCAAAGTTGAGTTTGAAGGCTTGGTGCACGCTCAGCCTGAAGCACTGGCACAGCTGATGGACACGCAACCCGGCAAGCCGGCCGATCAGGACACCTTGACCCGTGATCTGCGCCGCCTCTATGGCCGCGGCGACTTTGACAGCGTCGACTACAGCATCGATGAACGGGCCCCGGGCCGCAGTCTGGTCATCCGCGTCACAGAAAAACAGACCGGCCCGGACTATCTGCGTTTTGGTCTGTCATTGAGCACCTCGCTGGGTAGCGACAGCACTAGCTCCTTCAATGCCATCGCCAATTACCGACGCACATGGCTCAATGAGTTGGGCGCAGAGTGGCTGATCACCGGACAGAT
>CAIVTJ010000212.1 GCA_903908825.1 uncultured Pseudomonadota bacterium
GTGCAGATTGCGCCGCTGTTTGAGCGGATGCAGGTAAGCACGGGCCGTGCTGGAACGCATACCGCCACCGACCGTGGATTCCATACGCGAAATGCCATCCTGCTCGGCTCCATTAGGATCAGGGCAGAGCGGTACGCCTGCTGCCAGCGCAGACGCCAGCAGCGGCTCCCACAGCAACTGCGGGTCCACCATCTGTGAGATCTGCACCGGGCCGTCGCCGCCGTGATAAGGGCCTGCGCCCCGCCAGCTGGTTTCCAGGCGCTTGAAGTACGGCAGCACGTCGGCATAGCCCCAACCCGCAAGGCCGCTCTCCTGCCAACGATCGTAATCCCGGCGATGACCGCGAATGGCGATCATCGCGTTGATCGAGGAGGTGCCACCCAGCGTCCGGCCGCGCGGATAGTCCAAGCGGCGACCATATAACTGCGGTTCGGGCTCGCTCTTGTACTGCCAGGTGCCTATGCGGCCCCACGCCACCTTGGGGAAAGCCAAGGGCATCAATTGGAACGGGTGCCAGTCCGGTGGGCCTGCTTCCAGCACCAGCACTGATAACGAGGGATCCTCAGACAGTCTGGCAGCCACGGCGGCACCAGCGGAACCGGAACCCACTACGATGTAGTCATACTCGCGCTTCACACCCTCTCCCACGACCCCGGTTGAGCAAGCGGATGATGGTGACGGCATTCTGCTGCAGTGTCGAGAAACTGCACGGTGATGCCGCAGCCTGCGGACAAGTCCTATACTCGGCCGATGGAAATCACCCGACGTGACTTGATCCTTGGCACTGCGGCTGCCGCATTGAGCAAGCAAGCAGCCCCGGCACAGACCAAAGCGCCGGTACTGGGCCTGATCTTCCCGCCGAACCGGCGCGAGATTCCCGAAGAAGGCGTGGCGATGTATGGCGCGCGACTGCGCTATGTCACCGCGGGTCTGGGTATCGAGCGCATGACGCCTGACAGCTTCGATGCGGCGCTGTCACTGATTCCCGCTGCTGCGCGGCAATTGGCGCAGGCCGGTGCCGATGCCATCGAGCTGACCGGTACGTCGCTCACTTTCTACAAGGGCGAGGCGTTTAACCGCCAACTGCGCGAGACCGTGATGCAGGCGTCTGGTCTGCGTGCCACCACCATGAGCAACGGTGTGATCGATGGTCTGAAGGCTGTGGGTGCCACCCGCGTGGCGGTGGCCACGGCCTATAACGACGAGGTCAATGCGCGACTGCGCGCTTTCCTGCTCGAGCACGGCATGGAACCTGTGGTCATCGAAGGACTGGGCATCGAAGCGATGACCGACATCGACAAAGTCACTCAGCAAGACCTCATCGACTTTGGTGCCCGTGTGCACGCCAAAGCGCAACGCGCCGATGCTTTGCTGGTGTCCTGCGGCGGCTTTCGCACGCTGGAACTGATTGCCCCGCTGGAAGCGCGCACCAGTGTGCCGGTGATTTCGAGCATGCCGCATGGCTTATGGGCCGGCGCAAAACTGGTTGGGCTCGATGGAGCCGCGCCCGGATACGGCAAGTTGCTGTCCAAGACCTGAGTCAACAGAAAAAGAGGGGATGATCATGCTGCGTAGTCTCACCAAAATTCCGCTCGTGACAGCGGTTGCAGCAGTGCTGATGACAGCAGGCGCAGCCTTCGCACCGGCTGCTGAAGTCTCCAGCAAGACGCTCGTCGATCGCTTGCAGATACAAGACCTGATCACCCGCTACTACAACAATTTCGGGCGCGAGAACGCCGAGAACTTTGCGGACTTTTATGCCGAGGGGGCCGAACTGATCCTCGGTGAGCGCCACTACAAGGGTAAAGACGGCATCCTGGAAGCCTACGGCCGCGGCCCTGCAAAGGAAGGCCAGCCACCGCGTCCGCCACGCCCGCCCCGCTACTCGTTCATCGTCACCATCGGCAATCCGCTGATCGTCGTCGATGGCAACAGCGCCAGCGCCGAACTGGTGTTCACCGAGTTCGAGATCGAAAAGCAAGGTGATGCGCCCAAGGTGACCGTGCAAGGCAAGGAGTACGCACGGTTCACCAAGGTCAAAGGCATCTGGCGCTATGCCGTGCGCCAGATCAAGGGCGGCACCGAGCCGCCCGAGGGCTGGAAGCCTTAACGCATGGCGTCAAAGTAAGGGTCAAACAGCTTCACGCGCTCCAGCAACGGATAGACGCGTGAACTCGGTGCCGCGTCAAAGACCATGGCCTGAGGGTTGGCCTGCGTAAACGCAGACCACGTCGGCAAGCCCGGGCCATTGGGATCGCCCTTCGCCGCAAAGTTCACATACAAGGAGCTGATGGTGTCGGCCAGTGCCGCATCCTGTAGCGACGGTGCGCGGCGCGTTGCCAGCGTGCGGAATGCAAACGGCACATCGCTGCCATGCCCCGAGCCTTCAGCAGGCGGCACTGGATTGTTAAAGTGATACAGGTACACCTTGCCCTTGCCCTGCCGCGACTGCTCGCGAGCCCAGGCCCAGGTGTTCCAAGTAAAGGTGGCCTCGTTACCCACATGGCGTAGCGCCTTGAGCGCATCCGCATCCGTGGCATGCGGATAGGCAGCCAGAATCGCATCGGCCTGCGCCGGGTAACGCTCGCGTATCTGCTTCTCGAAGTCTGCGGGTGTCACTGACTTAGGCCCGCCAAACACCAGCGTTTCATCCGACACATTGCCCAGCAGCACCGGCGTGTCATTGAAGCGGCCTTGCCCGTACAGCGTGCGCAGGTCAGCGTTGATCAGATAGCCATCGGCTGCAGGCCGGAACGCTGTACCTGCGGTCGCCGCTTGCAGGGTCTGGGCATCAAGCCGGCGCGCTGCAGCGATGTCTTTGACACCGAGCTTTTGCAGAAAGGCTTTGCCGTTGTCCTCGGCATAGCGCAGCGCCGGAATGCTGAGGCCAGAGCCGTTTGCAGCCGACTTCTGCAGCGGGCCAAACGAAGCACCACTCATGGCGATGACGCGATGGAACAGGCCCTTGGCGCGCGGGCTGGCGGCCAGCAGGCTGACCGCTGCGCTGCCGGCGGAATGACCGAAGATGGTGACGTTGTCGGCATCACCGCCGAAGGCTGCCGCATTGCTGCGCACCCATTGCAGACCGGCGACCAGATCCTGGATGCCGTAGGCGCCGGATCCGTGCCCGCTCTCGCGACTGAGTTCGGGATGCGCCATGTAGCCATACACACCGAGGCGATACGCCAAGCTGACCACCACTGCGCCCTTGTTGGCCAAAGCGCTGCCGTCATACATCGGGATGCTGGTGGAACCGCCCACATAGCCGCCGCCGTGTATCCACACAATCACCGGCAGCTTTGCGGTGGTCGTACGCGCAGGAGTCCAGACGTTCAAATAGAGACAGTCTTCACTGACCGGCGCTGTGTTGCCCTGTGTGTTGGGCGCCTGCATGCAGGCATTGGCAAAACTGTCGACCTTGCGAATGCCGGTCCATGGCGCAACAGCCGCAGGCGCCTTCCAGCGCAGCGCGCCCACCGGCGGAGCGGCGAAGGGAATGCCCTTGAAGATGGACAAGCCGCTCTCGTACACGCCGCTGACCTCACCGCCTGTGACCTTGACCGGCGGGATCTGCGCCACGAGCGGCGTGCTGGGCCAAGGCGGCGGCATGTAGTACGGCGCGCCCAGAAACACCGCTTGGACTGCAGTGATGCGCCGGTCTTCCACCTTGAACATCTCTAAAAAGGCCCAGCTGTGGGGCTCACGATAGACCGACTTGCGCGGCGCGCCGTCGGTCAGCACATAGTCATCGAGCACGCCCTTGTGGTCGATGAAGCCGCGCGCGATCACCACCTGACGCTCTTCGTCTACCAGCACATAGTCACGGTCGCGCACGCGCTCGTTGAAGCGGTAATTACCCGTCTGAAAGCCCTTCTCGATTTCGGGGAACAGCAGCCCGTTCTCGATGCGCGTGGCCTCGGGTGAAAAGGCCGTGCCACGGATGGTGCCGTCGTTCTGCTGCAGCGTTGAAAAATAGCCGTCGGCATAGGTCACCAACTGCTCGCGCGGCAGGCGACGGGCCGGATCCACCCGCTTCACAAAGTTGAGGTCGGGCTTGTACTGCGCATGCGGTCCGATCGGCGTCGGCGGTGACGACAAATTGCGCTTGGTCGAGACGATGTGTTCGATCTCGCTGATCTCACCCTCGGCGATCTTGAGCCGGATGGCCAGATAGCCCTCGGTGTCATGGCTCTGCACGATAGCGGTGTACACACCGACATTGCCGCTGCGCGTATCCGAGAAGGTCATGCTAGGACCCACCTCGGCGGTGACGGTGTCCCAGGTGCCGTCCGGGAACTTCAGCACCACACCGTTTTCGGTGTAGCGCAGATTGCGGGCTAGCGGCAGTCCCTTAGGATCGTGCTTCACATAGGCCGCGCGATATTGATCGGCGATAGCCTCCATACACGCCTTGTCGCAGGGCCCGGCCGCCGCCGAGGCGAGCGACGCTCCCAAGCTCAACAGCGCCGTGAACAGGATTTTTGTGTACCGCATGACCGACCCCCGCCGATTATTGTTTGCCGTCAATCTACCATCAGATGGGGATGTAATTCGCGGGCGGAAACCAGACTTTGGCCCTGAGCATAAATTGGGCGGTTATGTTCAGACGGACTCGGCAGTCCATCTTGCTGGTCTATGTTCTGCCTCATAGGAGTTTTCCTTGAGGTAAGGCCATGAACAGACTTGTGCTCGCAAGCTCAGTTGCCGTACTGCTTGGCGGCTTGGGCCGTGCCGAGGCAGACACCCTCAACCTGCTGCAAGACGGTGGTTTCGAGACGCAGGGCATCCTGATTAACGTGCCCGTGTACTCGACCGGACCTAACGGCGAGCAATGGGGCCGCAGTTGGGGCAGCCCCTAGACACCTGTTTCCTGGACTTACAACGCGCCGGTTGCCGGAGCGGCGTGGAGCGGTGGAAGCGTCGATCGGACAGAGGACATGGCTGCGGGCTGGAAGTGGGCCCACTCAGGCTCAATGTTCGGGATCATCAAAGACCGCCAGACGCTGTCGCAGACCTTCACCTTTTCCGGAACAGAGGTCTCTGTGGGGTCTCTGAGCTGGTTTGACGCCAATCGCGCAGCTTGGAAAAATATCGATTGGTTCGGTCGGGCTAACTCTTATAACGTGACCCTGACAGATGCCTTTGGAAGCAGCTTGCTCATCGGCGAGTACACCAGCGAAGTGGCTGGCGGCAATAGCTACTCATCACCTCCGGGAAACGGCTGGTGGACCGATGAGGGCAAGAAGACCTGGTTCGCCAAAGGCAGCCTCAACAGCTTCTTGTTGAGCCCCGGCAACATCTACACGCTCAGCTTCAACAGCCTAAGCCCCTACAATGGCGACGGCTCAATAGATGACCGCACAACATTCCTAGACGATATCTTGCTGACTGCCACGCCCGTACCGGAGCCTGTAACCGGGTTGCTGATGGGTCTAGGCGGGTTGATGATCGCTGTGCAACGACGGCGGCCCCGCCGTTTCAGCCTCTGGACTTAGCTAAACCAAGGATGGAATATGTCGACAGAACGCCCTGCAAGAGGCGGCGATCACAGTTGACGGGTAAAGCAGGTTTGGGGGGACAGTCCGATGCGTCTGACGATCACCGTCGCCACGCTTATTTGCGCGGCATTGCTGGCAAATTCAGCGACTGCCCAAGTCCCTGCAGACTTGGCCGCGCAAATCCGCAGCATCGGCCGCACGGTCGACACGCTCAAAACCGGCGCGCTCTATGCGCCGCTGCAAGAGCCCCTGCCCGCCTCGATGCGCGCCACGCGCGATCTGAAATACGGCAACGATGGCAAGCAAACGCTGGATGTCGTCGCACCGGCCGCGGCCAGCAGCAACCCGCGCCCGGTATTCCTGTTCGTGCATGGCGGCGGCTATGTGCGTGGCGACAAGACGCTGGATGAGACCGGCAAATCCAGCATCTTCTACGACAACATCATGATCTGGGCCGTCAAGAACGGCATGATCGGCGTGAACGTGAATTACCGGCTGGCACCGCAGTTCCAGTATCCGGCCGTGCAACAAGATCTGGGCGCTGCCGTAAAGTGGGTGCAGGACAACATCGGCCGCTTTGGTGGCGATCCGGCCAAGCTCTACCTGATGGGCCACTCAGCGGGCGCAGCGCATGTGGCCTCTTACGTCGCCCACCCCGAGTTCGGCCCCAACGGGCAACCGGGCCTCAAGGCCGCTGTGTTCAGCTCCGGCAACTATGAGTTCGCGCCGGCACCGGGCCAGAAGGCGAACCATCCTTACTTCGGTGCGCAGGCCGCAGACCATTCTTCACTGCCCGGCCTGGTTGCCAGCAAGACTCCCTATCTGGTGATCGTGGCGGAGCTCGACCCGGTCGGCTTCCATGAGCAGGCCGGCAAGCTGATGAATGCCGTATGCGCTGCCGGCAATTGCCCGCCCTATCTGCTGCTACGCGATCACGGGCACATGTCAGGCAACTACGCAGTCAACACCGCCGACACGTCGCTGTCGGGTGCTGTACTTGAGTTCTTAAAAAAATCCGGCGGGCTCACGAGGTAATCCACATGAAGACCACAAACTTAAAGTCTTTGGCCGCGGGCATCCTTGTCTGCAGCGCTTTGTTGATGCTGGGCACAGGTCCGGCACAAGCACACCATTCCGGTGCCATGTTTGACCGCAGCAAAGCCGTCGACCTCGATGGTGTCGTCAAAGCTTTCCAGTGGACCAACCCGCATTCCTGGCTGCAGGTGGAAGTGGCCGACGGCAAAGGCGGCACGAAAGAATGGTCCATCGAATGCGGCAGCCCCAACACGCTGGCGCGCACCGGCTGGCGCAAGGGCACCTTCAAATCGGGGGATAAGATCAAAGTCCGCATCGGACCGATGATCGATGGGACTGCAGCGGGAATATTCGTCGGTGCGCAACTATCCTCTGGCGAAACCCTGGGCGAGATGAAGTAATCGTGAAGCTCAAGCACTGCCTGCTGTTGACTATGGCCGTTGCCTGCAGCGTGGCGCAGGCGCAATCGCCGGCCGGCGCTGGCTTTAATCCCGGTGACTACACGGGCGTATGGCGCATGGTCGGCGGCACCATCTTTGACCGCTCCACAGCAGATCCGGCTAACGCGGCGGCAGGCCAACCCGGAGCCCGCGAACGGCCGCCCTATAACGCCGAATGGGAAAAGAAATACCTCGCCCGCATCGAGCTGGTGAAGCAAGACAAGCTGCCCGATCCGATCAGCAACTGCGGCACGCCCATCGGCTTTCCGCGCATCTTTAATGCGCCGGATGGCTATGAGTTTGTGGTCACCCCGAAGCAGACCTGGATACTCACCGAGAACGGCCCCAACACGCTGCGCATCTACACCGATGGTCGCAAGCACCTGCCCGATGATTTCATCTGGCCCACCTATACGGGTGACAGCGTCGGCCATTGGCAAGGCGACACGCTGACCTTCACCACCATCGGTCTGCGCGGCGAAGACGGCACCATTGTCGATCGCACCGGCATCATCCTGTCCGAGGCTGCGCACGCCACAACGCAGATCCGCAAGCCGGATGCGGGCACCATCGAGGTCAAGCTGAGCATTGAAGACCCCACAGCCTTGACGCGCCCCTGGGTGGTCACCAAGCGCTTCACGCGCATCCCCGGTGGTGACGAAATCCGCATCATGGATTACGCCTGCGCCGAAAATAACCGCAACCCGGTCGCTGCAGACGGTAAGACTTTGACGCTGGATTCCAAGGGCCAAGTCATCGATGCGGGGCGCTAACCGCCGCAGCGCTCAACGCAAACCGTCGGCCACCAGCTTGATAGACAGCACAAATAGCGCGATGTGGATCACCAGGTAAAACGTGCGCTGTGGAATCACCCGCACCAGGCGCACGCCGATAAAAGTGCCGGCCACAGCAATGGGCATCAGTAAGAGGGACAGCTTGAGATTGGCCCGATCGAGCTGACCCAACTGCCAGTAAGGCAGCAGCTTCACCATGTTGAAGACTGCAAATATCAGAGTCGTCGTCCCGGCAAACACCGTCTTGGGTAACTGCTGCGGCAACACATAAACCTGGTAGGGCGGCCCGCCGGAATGCGCCACAAAACTGGTGAAGCCGGAAATCACGCCCCAGAACAGACCCCGGGGCACATCAGCCGGACGGGGCGCGACGACTTGCCCCCGCATCCGCCAGGCATTCACGCAGAACGCGATGCCGATGACGCCGATAAACAGGCCCACCCTGCGTTCTGACACCACCGACGACGACAACCACCCCAGCCCTATCCCGGCAAGGCCTGCGGGTATGACGATCTGCATAATGCGTTTATCGAAGTCGCGCCGATAGGCATAAAGACCAAACCAGTCGCTGATCACAAAGATGGGTAAAAGCAGCGCAGCAGCCCGGACTGGCGACGTGACCAAGGCCAGCAGCGGCGTGCCTAAGGCCCCAGCCAGGGTCAATCCACCCTTGGACAAGCCCACCAAGAGCGCCGCCAACGACGCCAGCAGCACAAACGAGAGGCTGATATCTGTCATCTCCACTGCACGCTCCCCCTCGTCCCGGATGCCCGATATAACTGCGACAGGGCAGCATGTTAACGTCGGCCTGCCTGAGCAGAACGCAAATAATCCATTCAGGAGGGATGTCACATGTCAGCAAAAGAAAAACGTTCGGTTCCGCCGGAAGCCATCGAGCTCTATAACCGGTTCATCCACGGTGAGATCACCCGCCGCGATTTCATCAGCGGCGCTAACAAGCTGGCGGTGGCCGGACTGACCGCCGGCGCCATCGTCACCGCACTGATGCCCAATTACGCTGATGCGCAGCAGGTCTCCAAGACCGATGAACGCCTCAAGGCCAGTTACATCACCATCCCCTCGCCGCAGGGCAACGGCTATGTGAAGGGCTATTTCGTGCGTCCCTTCAGCGCCGACAGCCGCAGCGAAACGCCTGCCAAACTGCCGGGCATCATCGTGGTCCATGAAAACCGCGGCCTCAACCCGCACACCGAGGATGTGGCCCGCCGCTTAGCGCTGGTCAATTTCAATGTGTTTGCGCCGGACGTACTGACGTCGGTGGGCGGCTACCCGGGTGACGATTACCAGGGCGGGCAGCTGTTTAACAAGATAGACAACGCCAAGAAGTTCGAGGACATCGTCGCCAGCGCGCTGTGGCTCAAGTCGCGGCCCGACAGCACCGGCAAGATCGGCGCGACCGGCTTCTGCTACGGGGGCGGTGTATCAAACCAATTGGCTGTGCGACTGGGCAGCGATCTGGGTGCGGCCGTGCCGTTTTATGGCGCCGCGCCGGAAGAGGCTGATGTGGCCAAGATCAAGGCTGCCATCCTCGTGCAGCACGGCGAACTCGACACGCGCCTAGTGCAGGCTTGGCCGGCTTTTGAAAAGGCCCTGAAAGCTGCCAATGTTCCGCATCAGGGGAACATCTATAAGGGTGCGGTCCACGGCTTTTTTAACGACGCCACACCCGAACGCTATAACGAAGTGGCGGCCACCGAAGCGTGGAACAGCATGGTCGGCTGGTTTAACAAGTACCTCAGGGGCTGACGCGCAAGGCGCCCTCAAAGTCGAACTTGTAATCGGACTCCTGAGTCTTGGGCGGCTCATAACGGCGCAGAAAAACGGCGTGGCAGGCATCACAGCTGCCACGCAGCGCCAGACTCGCGCTGCGCATCTGAGCTTGGCCCTTGGCGGCAGCCATGGTCTCAGCCGCTTGGGCGGATAGTCCCGCCAAGCGATAAAACGTGTCGAACTGCTGCCAGATGGGCGGCAAGGCCAGTGTCTCGGGCTGCGCAGCCTTGGGGTCAAAGCGGTTGGTCGTCGGCGGAAACAAGTGCGGTACGGCCAGCAACATGGCGCCGATAACCTCGGCATTTTGTTGTACGCGCTGCGGGTCTTTGACCGGCTGTACGGTCAGCGTGTCGATGGGCTCCATCAGCAGCTCGATGTGCTCCATTAACTCCTGACGCGCCGTGATGATCTCTTTGGCGTGTTTGACGCCGGTCCAGCCCGGCGCAGCAGCAGGGCGGCCCTCAGCGCCTGCCGCAGCCAGAGGCAGGCAGAGTGCCAACAGGAAACCAAGCGTGGCGTGGAGTGAAGTCATCTGCGTCCCCTCTGATAAAACCAGGCACCGGACGCTGTGAGC
The DNA here is from genome assembly GCA_903908825.1 of uncultured Pseudomonadota bacterium. Taxonomy (GTDB): domain Bacteria; phylum Pseudomonadota; class Gammaproteobacteria; order Steroidobacterales; family Steroidobacteraceae; genus ZC4RG30. Next base: position 10,133 of record CAIVTJ010000212.1, read on the forward strand.
TTACTCGTGAACCGCGCCCACAAAAAAGCCGGTGGAGTTTCCCCCCACCGGCTTTGTCAGCGGATCTGACTTGTCTTATGCGCCGCCAGTCTTGCTCGGCGCCGTCTCCTTGAGGAACAGCGAGACGATGAAGCCCAGCGCCAGACCGCAGGAGGCGAAGTACAGCGCCGCCTTGAGGCCGTACAGGCCGGCGAGGTGGCTGGCGATGATCGGGCTGATGCCGCCACCGACGAACTCACCCGCAAAGATCACAAAGCCGGCCATCGAAGCGAGCATGCCGGGAGGCGCCGCTTCAGCTGCGACCGGACCGGCCAGAATGGCCAGCGCCGCGAAGTTGAACATCGAGGCGAAGAACAACAGGATCCACAGCGTCGAGATGCTCTCGGGGCCGGCGTTGGTGAAGAAGTACAGTGCAATCGACGCCAGAATGTAGGACCCCAGCGTCGAGAGCTTGCGGCCGATGTGGTCCGACAGCGCCGGGATGGCGAACTGACCGATGGCACCGCCCACGCCCACTGCAGAGAACACATTACCGGCGGTGATCGGATCCAGCCCCAGGCCCGCGCCAATCGGGGCAGTCAGGTACGCCGTGAGCATGGCGGCAATAACAAAGATGCCACCCATCGCGCAGATCAGCGCAAGCGGGGCAACCTTGGCATTGCGATGGCCGAACATGCCCAACAGGGAGCCCGTGGCGACGGGCTGCCCACCCACCATGACCTTGGCCGGCTCACGCACCACCAGCCAAGCCATCACTGCCATGACCAAGCCCGGTATGCCCACCAGCATGAAGACGGTGTGCCAGCTGTGGCTGTCGAGCAGGCGGGTGGCAATAATCGGGCCCAAGGCCAAACCGAACAGCGAGACCATGCACTGGAAAATGCCGTTGTTGAGGCCGCGACGCGAAGGCTTGGAGGCCTCGACCGCCACCGCCACACCGGTGGAGGCAACAGGGCCCTCGGCGATACCCATGATGACGCGCACGAAGACCAGCGCAATCACCGAGCCGGCCAGACCGCTGAACACCGACATCAGCGAGAACACCAGGATGGCCGGGATCAGTACGGAACGGCGACCGAGCTTGTCAGCCAGATAGCCCATGACAAAGGCCGACACGCCCCAGGCCATGCCCAGGTAGCCGGCCATCGCACCGCCGTCTGCGGGCGTCAAGCCGAGGTCTGCCGCCATCGTCGAATTGGGGGACTGCAGGATCACCGGCAGGATGAACCGGTCGAGACCCACCAAGCCGAAGGTGATGGCCAGGAGAGTGATGATTTTCCACTCATAGCTGGAATCCCAGGTTTTTGCATCACCTTGCGTTGCGCCACCGGTCGTCGTTTGCATCTCTTTCCCCTTCTTCTTGGAATCTGTACTTGGAATCTGTGTTTTAAAGTGCCGGTCAGCCCTCAGGCCCACCGCAGTGTTGCTTCTATCCGCAACTTGCTCACGCAACGTAGTGGAGCGCGAGCCGCTTGGCAACCCTTACGGTTTGCTGACCGCACCACGGACCGGATCGGTCGTCGACCACCAACGCGAAGTCGACAGCGGCAGGCCGGTGAAAAACGCATTGATGGCGCGGATCTGCCCACCCCACACCTTAAAGGCCTCGAAGGTCACCAGCGCATTGCCCTCGCCATAGGCAGGCCCGGTGTAACCGAAGTTCATCCACAGCAGCACGACGCCCTTTTCTTCGTCCACCGCCGCAACACTGGCGCTGACTGCAGGGTGCAGGATGATGTTCTGTTCGTATAGCCCACAGTGGTTGGGCCGGTTACAGCCCGGGCCGGCCAGGATGGCCCCGTTCTCAACGCGGTAGGCATCGGCGGCAAACGGCGTGCCGGCATCGACAAAACTGCCGATGCGCAGTCCTTCGGTGTAGAGCAGTGCCGTGCGCACCATGGCCGCGCGCGACTGACGCTTCCCCGACGGAACCGGATCTTCCAGGCCGCGCACCGGTTGGCCCAGTTCGGTGGGTTTGAGCCGCGAGTCGGGTGTCACACGCTGCACCAGCGTCTCGATGCCGCCTATGCGGCCGCCCTGCACGTGCAGCACCACCGAGTACAGCACCGGTGTCGCACCCTCCAGCAGCTGCACATGAGTGGCCGCCTTTTGACTGGTGACATCCAGATAATCGTGCCGGAAGCTGCCCTTGCCGGTGACGCTGCGCCACAGGCCCTCGCCTAACTTGGCGTCTTTGGAGTCTTCGGTGTAGCGCACCGTTGCTGCGGTCAGCGGCAAGCGCGCCGCATCGTGCGCCACCAGTGAGTCGATGTACTGGTTGAGCAAGCCACTGAGGCAGGCCCGGTCACAGACCGGAGCCTGAGTGGCAGCAGTAGCCGAAGCCGCGCTGCCCACTACCCCCGCCAGCACCAAGGCTAGGAGATAAGCCTTGCTCAGCCCAGTACGTCTGCTCATGTTACTTCTGGAACTCAGGCGTCATGTCCTTGCACGGCTGCTTCTGAAAGGGCACGTCCGACAGATACATGATGTCGTAGCTCTCATACGGCGTGGCCAGGTAGACCGGATCGGTTACTGAATAGTCGCGACGCAGCGAGAACTGCTGGGTGTCAAAAGTGAAGCGTTCGACGATGTGCAGCTGCTCGCTGCTGCGGGTCGGCGGCGACAACACACCAGCCGCAAAACCCACGGTATCGACTGTCAGGACGTTGCCTTCCCAATTGCCGATCGAGTGACCGGCATAGCTGGCCTTGATGCGCTCGGGATGCTTAGCCATACCCACATGAATGCGGCGCTCGAAGTTATACAAGCCGTAGGTGATGTCGATGACCTTCTCGCCACCGGCCACGGTCTTTTGCTCGAAATGGTTGATCGGCCAGTCGGCCGTCCAGTCGCGGATGATGCTGGTGGGCTTGCAGGCGAACCACGGGTTGTCCTTGGGCGAGCGGCCGTTGAAGGCATCGGCTGCTTTCTGACCCTCGGCGGTGTAGACGGCCTTGGCGCGCGGGGGCTGCGTGGCTTGGATCTGCTGCAGGGTGACCTTGCCCGCCGCGAAGTCCGGCGAGAAGCTCTTGGGGACCATCGAACCGTTGCCGCCGCTCGGGGGCACGGTCAGCACCAACTGCTCTACCGCCCAGTCGCCACTGATGTTGGGCTGACCATCGGGCAGGCGCAGCGGACGCTTGGAGGTATCGACCTTGGACTTGGGCGCGAACTGGTCGTTGCGATTCATCATCGGCGCATCGCCGAGTTTGAAGTTCTCGATGTAGCAGGCACTGGCGTCTGTGCGGTGCGGATGCCCCTCGATCTCAACGTGCACACCCGGCTTGAACATCTCGGGCGACCAGCCGAAGCGGCGCAGCAACGCGGCCGCACGCATCTCGCAGTTCATCTTGAGCTTCTTGCCGTTGCCGTCCAACACCTCGACTTCCATGTAGGAGTGCGGGTTGATCAGGTGCATCGCGACCAGTGTGCCGGACCACTTCTTATCGATATCCAGTTGGAAGAGACCGAAGCCGTGGTGTGCGAAGGCCGGCGCTGCCAGACCCACTAGAGCCGATGCGACCGCTACCGGCCGGAAGAATGCGTGTGACATTAAGAAAGCCCCCGATTAAATTTTTTATAAAAAATGTAGCTAGAAAGGCAGCGTCGCAAGTTCCGCGCTGCGGTAAGCGAACTCAAGAAACTGACTGGGGTCACCCAGTTGCTGCAGCAGCGGATGGCCGATCAGCGGCCTCTCGGCGACCACCGGCACCACACCTTTAAACTCTTTGCCGGCGTTGAACTGCACCACGTCTGTCGGACCGAAGCCCTTGTTGAACAGCACGAAGAACTGCCGGAACAACTGCCAGTACAGGTCTTTCATCTTGACCAGATCCGCGCCGGTGAGTACGGGACCGTTAGCCGGTATGACCAGCGTGTCGGGCTTTACCAACTCGCACAACAGGTCATAGGAGCGCACAAAGCCGTGCATGAAGCCGCCATTGAGGTAATCGATCACCGGCCAGCGATCTGACGCAAGCGGCCCGCCGGCCACCAGTACATTGCGCTTGGGGAAGTACACGTACAGGTCGCCACCGGTGTGTGCACCCGGCAGGTGGTGGTAGTGGACCGGCTCACCGGCGAAGTCCAAGGCACCGTCGTCATAGGTGGTTTTGTTCGGCCGTGCACCCGGCGGCAGCGGCTCGATCGTGCCGTCGAACAGCGGTGAGCGCAGCTTGCGAGCCAGCGCCAGCCGCGTGA
>CAIVTJ010000213.1 GCA_903908825.1 uncultured Pseudomonadota bacterium
TGGATCTTTGCCCGTATGACTTCCAGACGGGTAGCGGCAGCCAGCAGGAATTCGCGCGATATGGCTACGAACCTGGCGGGGATTCGACCGTTGTCGTCATTGGGTCGAATGCCTTCAACACTGGAGTCTTCCGTAACCTGATCGCCCAGCCCTACGGCGGTAAGATGGGCGTCGGCAAATATTCGACCTCAACGTCAGCGACCTCTCCTGACTTGGACTTCGAGCTTTACGATAGTAGGAGCACCTACCGACTAGGGTTTGATGCGGTAACACTGGCCTCTGCGCTTGGCACGGCGCGGCGCATTGCCTCGTACACACACGATGGAACCCAGCGGGCGATGCTGTTACAGGGGGGTGCAATCTACTTCACTGTAGACGGCAATCTCACGTACCCGCTGAAGGTCGATAGCACGGGCGTGACTGCCACGACGCTGTTTGTCACCGGAAGGGAAGTCATCGGGACCGTGACCGATTCCGGCAGCCTCGCGCAGTTGCAGGTTAAGGATACGGGCGGGACTGGAACCGTTTTCGAGGGCAATGTGTTTGGCACGGGAGCCTCCATCTACGCACGCGCCCGGGCCGGCACGGAAGGCTCCCCGCTCAAGACCACGACCAGCCAGACCTTGCGGGTTGGTCTTCGCGGGATCGACACGGACGGCAGTTCGACCACCTTCCTTGGCGCAGACGTGTTTATGCGGCCTACGGGCACTTGGAGCACGACGGATCACGGCATGGACATGGTGCTGGAGACAACTGACTCCGGCACCACAACTCGCGCGGCCTGTCTCACGCTTCTGACCGACGTTACGGTTAACAAGGGGAACCTAAACGTCAACACGGCCGGAAAGGGCATTGGCATTAAGAGCGGTTCAAACTGCAAGGTTGGAAACTGCACGCTCGTGGCAGGATCAGTTGTGGTAAGCAATACTTCGATCACGGCCAACTCGTTGGTGTTTTTCGCTCTTTCTGCGGTGGGTGGAACCCCGGTCCTAATGCCTCGTGTTTCTGCGGTTTCTGCCGGAACCAGTTTCACAGTGACGGCTACTGCCACCGATACGTCCACGTACAACTACATCATTTTCGAGCCTATTTGAAATGAGTTCGCCCGACATTCTCACCAAAGCCGCAACCGCCCTCGTTGATCGAAAGGTGTACAGGGGTGGGCGTGATGGCATATTGACGGCCTTGATGGCGGCTGGTGTCTGGCTGGCCAGCGACATGCGGAGGGACGTGTCCGACATTAAGCGTAATCAAGAACAGTTTGAGCGCCGGCTTACTGTTCTTGAAAAGTGCGAAGCCAGATACGAAGCGTTGGACAACCGATTGCGAAATCTCGAATCGAGACATTCCGCAGACACTCAGCCCACTTGGAAATACGACCGCAAATAACCCTCCCGTCATCAATCCGATCATCCTGCCTCCTGACCCGCAGCCGCCCAAAAAGCGTGACCGCAAGCCTCCCGCCACCAGCCCTGTGCTGCCTCCAGCAGTTCCCAGTAATAGTCAAAGCGATGATCGTCCGTGCTTTCCGCCGGCGGGTGAACATAGCGCATCGGGTCTGCCGCTGAGACCAGGCCCAA
>CAIVTJ010000214.1 GCA_903908825.1 uncultured Pseudomonadota bacterium
GGTCAGATTGACGTCCGCGCCGGCGCGGATTAGTAGCTGTGCGCACTCCGTGCACCCACGACGTGCGGCATACAGCAACGGTGTAAAGCCACCCGATGGACGCGCCTGCATGCGCGGCTCGGCGGTCACCTGCCGTTCGAACTGATTGACGGTCGAGCGTTCGTTAACCCGCGCACCATGGGCCAGCAACAGCTTGACCATGGCCGGTTGCGCTTCGGCAGCGGCCCACATCAGCGCCGTCTGGCCGCGCCATTGCTCGCGGGCATTCACATCTGCGCCGCGGGCGATGAGCAGAGCAGCAGCGTCCACGTTGCTGGAACGGGCCAGGATCATCAGCGCAGTCTGGCCATCGGCATTGCGTGACTCAACCTTGGCGCCGGCAGCCAGCAGTTTGCGCAGCACGGTGCTGTTGCCGATGACCGCCGCCTCGGTCAGCGGCGTGGACTGATAGTCGTTACTCGCATTGACGTCCGCGCCGGCTGCCAGCAGCCGGTCGACCATGGCGACGTCATCGTTATAGACGGCCCAGTGCAAGGCGCTGGTGCCATCGGGCGAACGCTGGTTGACGTCGATCTTGGGCTTGGCCGCGAGCAACGCTGTGACGGCCGCAGCGTCTTTGTCGCGTGCCGCAGCCACCAAAGGCACAGGCGCTTGTGCCGGCACTTCGACGATGGCCGTTTCAGTGGCTGCGAGGCTGGGCTGGCCGATAGCCAATGCGCCTGTCAGCGCCAAGGTGGCCAGTACGAGGTTGCCGGTGCTGCGCTTGCGCGTGATATTCATGGCTTATAGCTCGGCAATAACGCCGGTGCTGTCACCGACCGATTCGATGGGTACATCGGCGCGCTGCAACATCGTCAGCAGCACATTGGCCAGCGGCGTGCGCTCTTTAAAATTGATGTGCTGGCCGCCGCGCAGCTTGCCGCAGCCGCCACCGATGACCGCAGTGGGCAAGGGGTATTGGTTGTGAGCGTTGCTGTTGCTCATATTGCTGCCGTACAGCAGCAGCGAATGATCGAGCATGCTGCCGTCACCATCGGGCATGTTGGCCAGCGTATCGAGGAAGCCGGCAAACACCTGCGTGTGATAACGCTGGATCTTGGACAAACGTTCTTTCTTGTCCGCATCGTTGGCGTGGTGCGAGACCGCATGGAAGGCATCTGAGATGCCGATGTGGTTGTAAGTCTGCTCGCTGACTTCCGGCGCGATCATAAAGCTCTGCACGCGCGTCAGGTTGCCCTGATAAGCCAGTGCGATCAGGCTGAACATGAGCTTGAGGTGTTCATCAAAGTTGTCTGAGGTGGCGCCAGGCGCCTGCGGCAGATGCAAGCGAGACAGGTCACCGTGCTCGGCGTTCTGTACGCGACGTTCGATCTCGCGCACGCTGTCCAGATAGTCGCTGAGTGTGCGACGGTCCTGGGCACCGAGCTGCCGGTCTAACGAATTGATCTCACCCGACAGCATATCCAGCAGACTGCTGGTCTGGCGCGCCAGAAAGCGCCGCTCGTCCAGAGAGTCACCCTGACCAAACAGCCGCATGAACAACTGCCGCGGATTGCTTTCGACCGGCAGCGGTGTGGAGGGCGTGCGGAACGACAGCGTGCCCGAATAGCTGCAGCCATAGCCGCGCTCGCAGGCGCTGCCGACGCCGTGTCCTTGTGCGGTGGCGGTCTCCAGTGAGGGCCACGGCGTGTCTTGACCGATGTGCTGGGCGGCGATCTGATCGACCGTGGGCGCCATGTGCGGCTCAAGGCCCTCACGCGGATGCACGCACGACAGCCAGGTGGCCGGCACCAACGCATGGACGGCACGGCTCTCGCCCGGCTTGTTGCCGAGGTTGCTGATGATGCTGAGGTGTTTGCGATGCGCAGCCAGCGGATCGAGGATGGGCATCAGGTCGAAGTCGCGGCCCACGGTCTTGGGCGTCCACTTTTCCATGACCGCGCCATGCGGGAAGTAAAAGAAGCCCATGCGCGGCTTGGGCGCAGCCTCTGTTTTGGCCAGCGCGGTGGCTGCCGGAATCATGGCATCGAGTAAAGGCAGTGACACGGCTACGCCCAAGCCTTGCAGCAGCGTGCGGCGTGACAGGTGCTTCTTGGTGATGAACATGGCGTTATCTCCGGTCCTTCAGGTCGGCCTGCGCGGTGCGGGTGGTCACCGCCGCCGTTGGCAACAGATTCATACGGAAGGCATCGCTGTGTACGATGCCGCTGACGAGGGCTTGCAGCCGGTAATCTTGAGTGGCCGCTTGACGCACGATGCTGCGCACTGCCGGCATGTCCTGCGCGCGCAGCGGCCGGCCCAGCGCATAGATCATCAGCTTCTCGGTCAGCGTCTGCACAAACTGATCGGGGCGCTGCAGCAAGGCCGCATTAAGCTGCGCCGGGTTACCCACGGGTTGGCCGCTGGCCAGTGTGCCGCTGGCATCGATGCGTGTACCGGCATCGAGGTCACGATCGCGCCACACACCGGCCACGTCATAGTTTTCCAGGGCAAAGCCCAGCGGATCGATGACGCCGTGACAGGCGTTGCACGATTTGGCAGCGCGGTGTGCTTCTAAACGCTCGCGCACGGTGCGTGCGGGCTGGCCTGCTGCAACTTCAAGGAAAGCCTCTACACCTGGCGGTGGCGGTGAAGGCGGTGTGCCTAAGATGTTCTCGAGCACCCAAGATCCGCGCAGCACTGGCGAAGTGCGATTGCCATAGGACGTGCCCAGCAGCACGGCGCCCTTGCCGAACAAGCCGAAGCGGTTGCGATCGGTCAAACGCACCGGGCGGAACTGCGCGCCGCGAATATTCTTAAGACCATAGGCCGTGGCGACACGCTCGTTGACGAAGGTCTCGTCGGAACGCAGCAGATCGAGCACGCTGCGATCCGAGCGCAGCACGCTGCTCAAGAACAGCCGGATCTCTTCGCGATAGCCGTCGCGCAGATCGGGGTCGAAGTTGGGGTAGAACACCGGGTCGGGCTGAATGTTGTCGATGCGCGGCACGTTGAGCCACTGGAACGCGAAGTTGGTCACCAGCGTTTCGGAACGCGGACTGGCCAGCATGCGTCGCACTTGCGCATCGAGCACGGCCGGTTCATGCAGCTTGCCTGCCGTGGCGCTGTCTATTAGCGCCTGATCTGGCCCCTGGCTCCACAGGAAAAAGGCCAAGCGCGAAGCCAACTCAAGATCAGACAAGGGTGTGGGCTTGCCGGCTACGGCACCGGCGGAGGTGGCTGTGGGCTCGGTGCGCACCAGAAACTTGGTGCTGGCCAACAGGGCGGTGAGGCCGCTTTCGATACCGGCATCAAAGTCACCGCTCTCGCGGCCCAGCGTATAAAACGCCAGGGCTGCTTTCAAATCGTCGTCAGTGGCAGGGCGACGGAAGGCTTCGCTGGCCAGACGCGACAGTATGCTGCGCGCACACGGCAGTTCTTCGGCCGCACTGGCCGGCCGGCACTGGAAGATGCGCTGGCGGCTGACGGTCTCGGTGATGCCGCTAACCTTGAACGGACCTGACACATCAAAGCCCGGTATGCCCGGCACGCGCTCCATTTCGGGCAGCATGGCGATGGGCTGCAGCGGTGAGTCGGACTGCGCAAATGAGCGCTGCACAAAGGTCACGCCCACGCGGTGCGTGCCGGCATTGATCTTCAGGCGGATATGGTTGAAGCGGTTCTGCATGTCCTCGGCGGCTGCCGATTGCAGATAGTCGACCGCCTTGAGGTCTTCAGGTCCGCCGAACGATTGCTCGAACACGCGCGTGTCGTCGATGGTCAGAATGACGCGATGCGGTGTGTCGATCTTGGTGACGTAGCCTGCACCATGAAAAAAGAAATTGCGGATGTTGAACTCGTATTCACCATCGGCAGGGAAGTAATGCTCGACCAGCAGGCCGCCGCGCGTGCCCAGCGGCAGGCCGGCGATGTGCTTGGATTGATCGGCAGCCGGATTCGCGCGGTACTCGCGGCTGCTGGGTGCGATGTTGACGCGCCCCACGGCCTGACGGCTGATGGTGCGCGCCGCGGTGATGTACTGGTCGAGGTAAGTGGGCGATACGCGCAGCGATGCAGCGACGTTATCAAAGCCTTCGTTGGACACGTCTTTGGGCAGCAGCGTCTTAACGTCCACGTTGATGCCCAGCAGACGGTTGATCTCGCGCCCGTACTCGGTACGGTTGAGCCGGTGCAAACCGACATAGCCGGGGTCTGGCGTTTGCGCTGCGGCTTGGTCGAGTTGCTGCTCCATCCAATGGACAAAGCTGTCGATGTGCTGCTGCGAGGGCTGTGGCTCGCCCGGTGGCGGCATCAGCCGGCCCCGCAGCTTGCGGATGGCTTTTTCCCAGACTTCCGCATCGGCTTGGGGTTTGTCAGGTGAGAGCGTGTCAAAGGCCAGACCACCGGCCCAGTCGTTGCTGTTGTGACAGCCCGAGCAGTTGCTTTGCAGCAGGTCGGCCGGTGCGGCAGGCGCAGCCCACGCGGGCGCTAACAAACCACCGCCCAGCAGCAGGGCCAGAGTCGATATGTGCCGCGCCTTTAACACCCGCAATCCCCTTGCTTCTCTATCAGGTCCCGACAGTGCCGAGGTTACAGCAAGGGCAGTCGATCAGGGCAGTGCCGAGGAATGGTGGGCGACGATCAGCCATTGGCCGCCACGGCGCGCATAGACGAAGGTAAAGCGGGCCGGTGTCTGCACAGTCTTGCCGTTATCGGTGGCGGTGCGCACATAAAAACCGCTGCTGATGGCCACATCACCCAGCAACTGCACGCGGTGTTCGGCGGTGGCCATGGTCGAGTTGCCCAGATTGGCCAGGCCGTTGAAGTACTCACGCACCAGCGCCGGCGAGTCGCGCAGCACCGGTGAGGAAGTGCCGTGAAATACCGCATCTGCGGCATACAGCGCGACGATGTCATCGGTGCTCTTGCGATTAAAAGCGCTGATCCAGCGCTGTGTGGCGGCTTCGACATCGGCCCGGTCATCGGCCAGCGCCGGCTGCGCGGCGCCCAGCAAGGTGGTCAGGGTCAGCGCCATGACAGCGGTAAGGTGTTTGATGCGCGACATGACTTAACTCCGTGATGATTGTTGTTCTGCTGCGTCGCTTATAGCCCGTGACAGCGGGGGCGACAACGTGCTGGCCTGTCGTTGTAACAGCAACGAGTGGAACCGCCGGAACTGGGCGATGGCCCGGTCTGCACCGGTCAGTTGATCGTGGTGCGCATCGCCGCTGTCGGCCGGGGTCTGTGTGATGACCACACGCCGGTCCTGGCCGAGTATGTAACGGTTGGACAGGCTGATGAGCCAGCCCAGCGGCCGTGCCAGCCAACGCGGCCCGAAGCGGAAATAGCTGCGCAGGTAATAGCGCGTGCAGCGCTCGTTGACCGGTACGAAGGCCAGAAAGTTTTTGAACACCGGGCTGATGCTCAGCAGCCAGCACCCGGGGAAACGCAGATCTAAACTCGGTTCGTGGCCTTGAAAGGCCGCAGCCAATTGCGGCTGTGTGCGCAGCGTGCGGCCATCATCCACATGGTTGCTGACCCATACGCGGACGCCGCGCTCGTCAGCTTCTACATACGGGCCCTCGACCAGCGTGCGGCCGCCGGCTCCGATGGTGGTGCGGTGCACGAACGGCAGATGCGCCACGTCCAATTGGTTTTCGATGGCACGGGTGTAGTGCACCGGCCATTGCGTGCTGACCGTGTAGTGCTGCCAGCCCTGCTGCAACAGCGCAAAAAACGGCAGGTCCGGCGAGGCCAGCGCCGGGTCGCCCCACCACAACCAGACCAGGTCATGCGCTTCACGCACCATGAAGGTCTTAAGGACCAGGCCTTTCGGCGGGGTGGTGTTTTTACCCAGAGCCGGTGCGTGCCGGCAGCGGCCGTCGCCATCGTAGCGAAAGCCGTGAAACGGGCAGACCAGCCTGTCTTCGACCACCTGGCCGGCCCCCAACGAGGCGCCCAGATGCGGACAACGATCGTGCTGGGCGTGCAATTGCCCGTCGCTACCGCGCCAGAACACCAGCGGCTGACCAAAGCGCTCAACGGTCAGCGGCTTACGGCCGACTTCCTGCGGCTGCAGTACGACATACCAATGGTTTAATAGAACCTTCATTTTAACTATATTGTCATCATGACATTTACGTCGATATAATCCCGCCACGGCACAGGCCGCTACACCAGAGACAGTCAATCATGAGCAAACAGTATTACTCGCGCACGGCCTTGTCTTCGGCCTTGTGCTGGGCCTTGGCCGGGCTGGTCACGGTACCTTGTGTTGCGGCGCCTGCCGCCGTCGTGCTCGACCCCACGCGGGGCGCGGAGACCGGCGCGGTCTACCAGTCCTGGCTGAGTCCTCAGCAGGAGGGTGGTGAGGAAGCCGAAACACCCAAGATGGTGCCCAAGCAGTTCCGCTCGACCACGCCGTCAGTCGACCGCAACCAGCGCAAGTCGGCCGGTCACGGCGTGCTGCGTTTCAGCCGCGACCTCAGTCGCGCCTATGTCGAGTTGCAGATCAGCGGCGTCGATCCCAAGACCATCAACCTGTTTCACATCCACTGCGGCAAGCCCGGCATTTTGGGCCCCATCATTGTCGACTTCGCGCTCAAGCAGGACCTGCACACAGCCTTTCCCGATGGCCGCTTCAAGGCGGAGATCGGCAACGAAGACATCGTGGCGGTGGCCGGCCACATGCACGACGGCATGATTGCGTTTGGCACGGCCGGCTGCCCCATCAACAAGGACGGTAACCCCAACGAGCGCGTTAAGACCGTGGCCGGTCTGGCTGCCATCGCGCGTGAAGGTGAGTTGTACTTCAACCTGCACACCACCGGTCAGACCTACTTCGGTGAGATGCGCGGACAGCTGGAAGCTGCGCCGTGATCGGGCTGTTTAAGCGTACTGCCGTGATGCAGAGCGACAGCCGTTCAACCCACAGGTTCTACACCGGCGTGGCGGTGCTGCTGGCGCTGACGCAGTTTGCCTGTGCCACAGGTTCCGGTAATCCGGCGACTGCAGCGCCACTGCCCGACGCGGTGAATATCGCCGCCAACGTGTTGGCGGTCGGCATAGGGCTGCTGGTGCTGATGCCCCGCACGCGCGCACTGGGTGGTTTGCTGGCCGCCTTGAATATGGTCGCGTCGATGTTCACCAACTATGAGGTCGATGGCTTCGACTACTTCCTGCAGGTGCTGGTCTTTGACGTGTCCAGCCTCGCGCTAGCGCTGCTGGTCCTGTGGCACTACCGCGATGACTTGCGGGACACGTTTCGGTCGGTCCCATGAAGGGAGGCCGGCTGGGCTACTCCCCCAGTTTGAACTCACCTTGAGTCAGGCCGTTGACCGCACCGTCGCGCAGCCATTCTGATGAAACACGGAAAAGCTGCGCACGGTTTTTTTCCCACATCGCGTTGTGCGACGAGCAGGCCAGCTCAACCAACACTTTTTGCTTGGCACCCAGGTCGGCATACAGCTCACGTACGCGCTCCGGCGGCACTTGTTTGTCGTAGCTACCGACCACCATCAAAAACGGTGTCTGCATTGTGCTCACGACCTCGCGGTTGAAGCCCCAGGTCGGTACTTGCGGTGCACGCCGCACGCCGCTGCCCCAGGTGGCGCCGACGGCATCCGAGGCGCGCAGATCGGCCCAGATGGCGGCGGCAGCTGTGCTTTGGTACTGATCGGCACAGCCGACCTGCCTGTCCCAGTTGGCCATGAACTCGGCTTGTGACTGTGTGGTCATCGGCGCTGTACCCGCGGCCAGCAGCGGCTGGGGTGCTTTGCTGGGTCCGCCGCGCTGGTAGGCAGGAGCCAGCACCACCAGCCGGTTGATCTTGCCCGGGTTGCGCGCGGCATAACCGCCGGCCCGTGGCCCGCCTTGCGACCAAGCCACCAGCGAAACTTTATCGACGCCGCGCAGCGCGCGCAGTTGCTCGACCACCGCGTCGATGTCATGCCAGTCCGACTCCATGGTCGTAATGGGTTCGCTACGTGTAGGCGTGCACGGCGCTTTGAGCAACTGCGGAATGAAAGCGTCCTGCGATTCGCGCGCCACGTTGCAGGGGTCATTCATCGCGGCCGGCCGGGTCGAGCGGCCATAGCCGGTCATGTCTACGGCAAAAGTGTCGAAGCCGGCGCGCGCCAGGTGTGCCATCCAGCTATAGCCTTCGGGTGAGCTGTCAAAGGCCACTTCGGCCGGCGTGCCGGCGCCGTGCACGAACAGCACCACGGGTTGCGACGGCGCGCGCGTGCGCAGCGCGGGCCCTGCGACTACCACTTCGCGCACATATAACTGCGCGTCCTGTCCGGCAATCGATGTCGCCATCGACCGCACTTTTACGTAGTGGTCAATAGTCAGCAAGCGAGTGCCGTCATCGCCGAAGGCCAGCGGGCCGCTCAGGCTTAACAGGGCAGTACACACTAGGGCTGATAAGCGGCGCATGGCGGTCTCCGGCATAGCGGGGGGGTAGCTGATGCTAGCGCGATGGTTGCTCGACCAGACAGTTTTTGTTTCCGTGCGGGTGGTGCTAAGTTCGACGGCTCATCAGATCCCCAGAGAGGGATGGAGAAAACCATGGCGATGTTGCGCAAGCGGACCATTTGGGTGGGTGTGTTGGCGGTGGTGGCCGCAGCTGTCGGGCTGCGGTTTACGCTCGCTCAGAGTGACTTACCTGACTGGGTCGCCAAGGGTGACGACTGGCCGGCGCGCAAGCAGCAGCTGCAGGCCTATGGCGAGCGGTTCAAGACCTCAGACGAGTTGTACCAGCACCTGCGCGATGCCGCCGGCGGTGGCCAGCCACTGACCTGGTCGCAGATGGGCGAGCCGGCTTATGACTGGTCGGGTGTTTACACGCGCACCGGTGGCGGTCTGGAGTTTGATCTCGACTTGGCCGGCCGTCCTCCTGCCAAAGACTTCCTCACGCAAGTGGCCAGCGGCAAGGCCTCGCTGGCGACCGCTCAGCTGACACCCGCCGGTCAGAAAATCGTTCAAGCCAAGGCCAAACAACTGGCCGCCACCGGTGGCGAATACGACCCGATCAGCGATTGCCGCCCGCCGGGTGTGCCGCGCTGGCTGACCGAACCCTTCCTCAAAGAATATGTGGTCACGCCCAACCAGACCTGGCTTATGAACGAGATGGTCAATGATGTGCGCCGCGTTTATACCGACGGCCGTGAGCACACGCCCGTCGAAGACGCCTACCCCTCGTGGAACGGCGACACCATCGGCTTCTGGCATGAAGGCGTGCTGGTCATGCACACGCGCTACTTGATGCAGGGTCAATATCAACGCGGCCTGCAGCCCGATTATTCCGAGCAGACCACGGTGGTCGAGCGTTGGCACAAGGTTGACGAGCGTACTTTGCAGGCCGATGTCTGGGTGTATGACCCGGTCAATCTCAAAGCGCCTTGGTATACACGTCAGAGTTGGACGCGGCTTACCAATGACGATAAATCGCTGCGTCTGCGCTATTGGGACTGCCGCGAGAACGCCAACAACCTCATCGACAAAAAAGACGACGGCACTTCCGAGTTCAAGCCGTTCGATTTCGAGAAGCCATCAACCGGTCAGGGGAAATAGAGATGAATAAGACCCGTCTGTCTGTCTGCATGATGGCCTTGGCCGCATGCGTTGTTGCAGTGCCCGTCATGGCGCATCACTCCGGTGCCATGTTCGACGCCACCCGCGAAGTCACACTGACCGGTACGGTCAAAGAGTTTCAGTACACCAATCCGCATTCCTGGCTGCTGGTCGACGTCAAGGGTGCGGACGGCAAGGTGACGACCTGGGGTTTTGAAGCGGAAGGTCCCAGCACACTCGGCCGTGCCGGCATACGGCGCAGCGACTTTGCGCCGGGCACGCCGATCACCATCAAAGGCAATCCGCACCGCGACGGCCGGCCTGCGGCAACCTGGGCCAGTGCGACGCGTTTGTCGGACAAGAAAGAGTTCAATCCGCGCGCGGGGTTTGCGGTCCGCTAGCAGTGCAGCTGACGTGTAAGATGCCGGACTGCTAATCCGGCATTCTGCACAAGGCGCCCGTCATGGCTAAAGCCAAAAAGAAATCTGAACCCAAGCTGGTCATTCCGCCGCACCCGGCGGTTGCCAGTGCCAAAGAGATGGGCGCGATGTGCGCCGAGATCTATGGCTATGCCATCAAGGTTGCACGCCAGGACGGCTTGGACGAACAGCAGGTTGAGCAGCTGGCGCTGGGCAAAATTCAGCGCTTCATGGCAGCTTGCATCAAGCAGTCCAAAGACGATTGGAAGGCCTACACCAAGGCAACCGGTGTGCAGGCTGCTTACAAAGAAGTCAAAAAGCCGGCTAAGCGCAAGTCGGTGGCTAAGACGGCCGTCAAGAAAAAATAGCGGTTGCGCAATCCCTGCTTAGTCCGGCGCTATAGTGGCGCTTGGACTGTAGGAGGGGTGTGCCATGGTTGATTGCCGCGTTGTGTTGCTCATGGGTTTGGTGGCCGGTTTAGCGGCCTGCGGCGGCGGTTCATCGGCGACACCAACGCCTACGCCCACACCCACACCCACACCCAACACCGTGCCGGGCGCACCCACTGCAGTGGTGGCCACAGCCGGTAATGGCAGCATCAGCTTGGCGTTCACCGCACCGGCCAGCAACGGCGGCACGGTCATCACCGGTTACACCGGCAGTTGCGCGGCGACAGGCGCTGCGGTCACAGCGACGGCAGTGGCCAGCCCTGTCGCTATCAGCGGCTTGACCAATGGCAGCAGCTATAGCTGCACGGTCACGGCCAGCAATGCCGTTGGCAGCAGCGCGGCTTCGGCTGCCGTCAGCGCAACACCCTCTGCAGTAGCAGGTACGGTAACCACGGCCGGCGTGCTGTGCCCGCTCAGCTACAGCGCCTTCAACAGCAGCAGCAAGGTCAACGCGACCAGTCAGTCCAGTTGGACTTGCAGCGGTACGCTGCGGCAACTCACCGGCAATGGCATCCCGGATCACCCTGTGACCGACGGCAACTTTGCTACGCCGATCTCGACTCAGAGCATCAGTACCAGCATGCGCTTGCAGCCCACCAACACGGGAAGCCAAACCAGCGGTGCGGGCAATGTGGGCTATGTGGTCAACGGCGTGAAGCTCGATCCGGGTACCGCTGGCACCTGCGCTGCCACGGCCACCGGCACGGGACCCGGCCAAGGCTGCGTGCAAATCGCCGGCAACGATCCGTGGCGCATCGAGGCGCTCGGTGGTGCGTTTACCTTCGGCACCGACTCCAGTAACGCGCACGTGCAACCCACGGGCGATTACCACTATCACGGGATGCCTGAGGGCTACATCACCCGCCTGAACAAAGGCCAGGCCTTGACGCTGGTCGCTTGGGCCAAAGACGGCTTTCCGATCTATGCCCGCTATGGCTACACCAACCCCAACGACGCGACGTCGGCCATCAAGGTGCTGCGCGGCAGCTTCCAGAAGAAGGCCACACCCGATGCAGGCCGGCCGGCGAACACCACCATTTTTCCGATGGGCACGTTTACTCAGGACTATGAATATGTCGCCGGTTCCGGCGATCTGGACGAATGTAACGGTCGCTTTGGCGTGACGCCTGAGTTTCCCACTGGCATCTACCACTACTACATCACCGACACCTACCCCTTCATCCAGCGCTGTGTGAAAGGCCCGCTGTAAGTTAGGGGTGCATTGCCTGTAGAGCCTGTGCGCGGCAGGTGCTAGCCTCCCATCCAATAACAACAGGGTGGGGGCGTCATGAATACCAATCCGGGCTTATCGGGTCGTGCGCAGCGTGCGCTGCGGGTCACTGTGGCTTTGCTCGCTGCGGCCTGGCTGTCAGGCCCTGTGTCTGCACAACAGACCGTTTGCGATCGCGCTTGCCTGGTGGCTCAGGCCAATGCCTATTTCGCTGCGCTTAAGGCACACAACGCGCAGGGCTTGCCGCAAGCGGCCAAGGCGCGCATTACCGAGAACGGCGCTGAGCGCAAATTGGCCGAGACGCTGTGGGCCGGCGCCGGTGAGGCCGTATACCGCTTTGATGTGGTCAATCCGCGCCGCGGTGATGTGGCCAGCGAGGCAGTGATCCGCAATGCCGATGGCAGCAAGACGATGTTCATGGTGCGCCTGAAGGTGCTCGCCGGTGCCATCACCGAGATCGAGACCATCAAGGCCAACAAGGGCGAAGCCGATCGCCTGTGGGACCCCGACACCTTGACCCGCGTGTCGCCGGCGCTGCAGTTGTCCATACGCGAAGCAGACCGTGATTCGTATTACGACCTGATCGGCGCTGCCGAAAGTTACTGGCGGGCCTTTCAGACCAATGGCACGCCCAACTATCATCGCGCCCGGTTGCTGCCTGACTCACTGCGGTTCGAGAACGGCTTGCAGACCACAGGCGTGGTGCGCGACGGCGTGTTCAATGACACCTCGCGTGGCTTCGATGAAGGCAAGTTCATCGGCCGCAATATCTGGGACCGTCGCTATGCGGTGGTCGACGAAGAGCGTGGTGTGGTTCTGGCTATCGTGCGCTTCGGCTTAAAGGCCGGCGCCAAGAGCCAGAGTGTCGCCACCTCCAACGATCGTTTGGTCGCCGAGTTCTTTGCGATCAAGGGCGGCCAGATTCAGGAGATACACGCGGTGCTGTTCAACCTGCCCGATGCCAAGCCCACCGGTTGGCCTGCCGATGACGGCCCGCCGCGCGCGGCCGCCCAATAAGTTTCGACTACTCAACACAAGGATCGCTGAAATGAACAAGTTCATGATGACGCTGGCTGCGCTGGCCGTGTCGACTGCTGCAGTGGCGGCAGAGCCCGAGTACGCCACCGTGCGCATGGAGATCGACATCGCCAAGCCCGCCGCCCAAGTCTGGGCCAAGGTGGGCAAGTACTGCGATATCAGCGAGTGGCTGGGTCTGGAATGCAAGATCACCTCGGGTGACGGTGGCATGGGCACAGTGCGTGCGCTGGCCGGTGGCCGCGTACTCGAGATACTTGTGGCCCAGACCGAGCTGTCCTACGGCTACACCCAGCCCGTCAAGGAAGGGAGCTTCTACAGCCTCTATCACGGCTTCATGGAAGCCCGTCCGGTTACCGCCACCACCTCCAAGATGATCTACACCTTGATGCTTGATGTGTCCGACAAGGCAGACAAGGCCGCCAAGGATGAAGACCTGGCCCGTCGTCGCGCGAGCTTCGAAAAGGCGCTGAAGAAGATGAAGGAAATCGCCGAAGCCAAGTAAGGCGATGAGCCTGCAGTCCACGGGTGTGGCCGCGCCGGTCGCGGTCATCACCGGTACCACGCATGGCATCGGCGCGGTGACGGCGCGTGAATTAGCGCGCGCCGGGTTCACCGTGGTCATGCTGGTGCGTGATATTGACGCCGGGCATCGTCAGGCCCGGCTTATCAGCTCTGCAGTGGCCGGTGCCTGCATCGAAGTCATCCCCTGCGACCTGTCCTCTTTGGCTTCGGTTTCCGAAGCCGCAGCGCAGGTACGCCAGCGCTATGCAGCGCTGACCTTGCTCATCAACAACGCCGGTCGCGTCACCTTGAGCAGGCAGCTCAGCGTTGAGGGCTATGAGCTGACCTTTGCCACCAATCATCTGGGCCCCTTCCTGCTGACCGAGTTGTTGCGGCCGGCTATGGCCAGCGGTACGCGCATCGTATCGGTGGCCTCCTGTGTGCACGTCAAGGGCAAGGCCGACTTTGAACGTGTGCCTCAGGCACAGGGCCCTTACTCCGCGCAAGCCGCCTATGCCCGTTCCAAACTGGCCAATGTCATGCATACGCTGGCGCTGGCCAGACGCTTGGGCAGTGAGGGTCCAACGGTCAATTGCGTGCACCCTGGCGTAGTGGCCAGCAATCTGTTGCCGCGCTGGTTGCAGATCGTAAAGCCCTGGATCACGCCGGTGACCTTTGACAACGAGCGCGGCGCACGCAGCAGTTTGCATGTGGCGCTGCAGGCTGACTTCGCCAGGCGCACCGGCTGTTACGTCGATGAGTATCAGCAGGTGGTTGCGCCTGTGGCTTTGGCGCGCGATATCGAGCAACAAGAACACCTCTGGGCCTTGAGCGCGCAGTGGGTGAGTGCCTTCCTACCTGCTGCATAAGGACTCTGCCGCCATGACTCAATCACTCCCTCAAGCCGTGCTCGATGCGGCCGATGTCTCGGCCATCACGCAGCTGATACTCACCGAGCGCGAGAGCCGTGACCTAGGCCGCTGGGATGACATGCGTGAGTGTTTCTTTGCTGACTCGCATGTGCATATCAGCTGGTTTACCGGCAACGGACACGATTTTGTCGAAGGTTCGCGTGATATGGCCCGTCGTCAGGTGCTGGCCAAACATCGCTTGGGTCCGGTGCGCGTGCGTCTTGCCGGTGACCGTGCAGTAGCCAGTCTAGTGGGCATCATCGACATACCCACTCGTGTGCAAGGCGTCGATGCATTGCTATCCAGCCAAGCACGTTTCCTCTATCCGGCAGAGCGACGCGAGGGCCGTTGGGGCTTGATGGGCTTCTATGGCATCTACATGTGTGATGCCCTTAATGCAGTCATTCCAGGGCAGTCACTACACATCAAGCCTGCTGATGTTGAAGGCTTGCGTGCTTCATACCGGATGCTCTCATGGGTGTTGGCAAGCCAAGGCTATGAGGTCAATCACGAGCTTCCAGGTGAAGACAGACCCGAGAGTTGTGATGCATTGTTTAAAAAATTATTCGACTGGGCGGGCGTCAAGCACTAGCATGCGCGCGTCCGTTCATTCAATAGCAAGGTAGATAACATGGCCAAAGCCAAGAAGAAGTCCCCCGCGAAGACCAAGACCGTAGCTAAGAAGGCTGCGAAGAAGGTCGCTAAGAAGGCTGCCAAGAAGGTTGCCAAGAAGGCCGCGAAGAAGGCTTCGAAGAAGAAGTAACTGCTCACTTGCAGTGACTTGATGCACGGCCCGGCTTGTCCGGGCCGTGCTTTATCTGCGGTTCGAATCAGAACCGGTACAGCAGTACCAACGCACCGTAGTCGATGTTCTTGCCGCCGCTGCCTTGCCGGATATAGGCACCGGCTTGCGCATGACTTACTGCTGCGGTCACTCGCAGATGCCGGCTGACCTCGTATTCACACAGCAATTCGCTTTGTATTTCGATTGCGCGACTCTGCTGCGTAGTGCCTGGACGCAGTACCAGAAACCCGCCGCTGTACAGTCCATCGCCAGGGCTGTTGCGCCAGACATAGAACTGCCGCGCGGTCAGCTTCAGATTGGCAGTGGGCCGGATGTTGGCGTTCCACTGAATGCCATCGCCATTCGGAAATCCAAACGGCGCGAACTGACCCCATGGGTTACGTCCCATGAAGGGCCGGTAAGTTTGCAGATCGCCATCGCCCGACTGACGATCGCCGCTGTTGAGTGACAGGTACCAACCGAGTCGTGGCTTATAACGTTGTGCAAAGGTGTAGCCGCCTTCGCTGTTGACTGACCAAGCGTTGATATGGCCCTTACCAAAGCTGCCGAACTGGTAGTTGGCCTCCAGGTCATGGTCCCATCCGTTACGCTGAAGAAACAAACGCGCACCCAAGGTACGGCGCAGTTCGCGTGCGCTGCCCTCCCAATAAGTGCCTCGCGGATTGTCATAGCCCAGTGCATAGAACTCGAGCCGCTCTGCCGGCTGGCCCTTCAGCGTGTGGCTGAACTGAGCGCCCCACCAATGCGGCATGCCACCGCTGCTGTCATCGAATAGGCGGGGTTTGACCTGCAACTGATGAAAGCTGAACACCTCCACCCGGCCCAATGAGGTGTTGTATTGCAGTCTGGCCCCGTCCAGCGGTTGCCGTGTGTTGAGAAAGCCGTCGCGGGGTGAGATGACGCGGCCTGCGCCGAGGTTGAGTTCCTGGCGGCCCAAACGCAGCCAGCCTTGTCCGAACGAAGCCTCGACGAAGGCTTGGTTGAGATCAAGGTCGTTACGGTCTATGACGCGCCGTGGCCCACCTTCGCGGCCTGGTACGTCTTCGTGCTGCAACTGCGTGAACACCCGCCAGTGGTCGCTGAAGCGCAGGTCCGCGTGCAACAGCGCCCGTGTCTGGGCGTAGTCGTTGTAGGCGACACCTGTGCCGAAGTTCTCATGGCTGTAGTGCTCGCCATAGACGCGCAGGTCGGCGCCTAAGCTCAGTGCCGCATCGCCAGGCAAGCCGATGTATTTGAGCGCATCCCACGGGTCGGGCTCTGCTGAACCTTGCGCCAGCCACCGCCAGTCCTCGTCTTCACGGCTGAAGCGCAGTGTGCGCAAAGTGGCTTCAGGGGCTGCCGCCAGCAACAAGCCGTGCTGCGTCAGGAACAGCAACGGCAAGACGACGCGCAACAGACTGCGCAACTGCACTACAAGCCCGCTAGGAAGTGCCCGAGGTTCTCGATGTCTTGATCTGACAGCGTGCCGGCCACGCTGGTCATGTTGCCGGCATCGTTGGTGCGGCGGTGGGCCTTGAAGTCGGCCAGTTGTTTGACCACATAGTCATAGTGCTGGTTGGCCACCCGCGGGATTTCATTCTGCCCGGCAAAGCCACCCAGGTGGCACATCGTGCACAGGGTCTCTTCAGCCTTGAGCTTACCCAGGTTGGACTTGGCGGCATCCACCTTAAAGGCCACGTTGGCCGGCTTCTGTTCGGCGTAGTAGTCGGCCAGTTCGTGCATCTCGTCCCGGGTCAGATCAACCACCATGGCTGACATCAGCGGGTCTGTGCGCCGGCCTTCCTGATAGTCCTTGAGTTGCAGATACAGATAGCGGGCCGTCTGACCGGCCAGTATCGGGTACTGCGTTTGCGTGGCATTACCGCCCGGGCCATGGCAGGCCGAACAGACGACGGCCTTGACCGGCACGGGCAACGCTTCGGAGGGGGTTTGTGCGCTGGCGGACAGTGCGCTTAAAGCAAGCGCACCGGCCAACCAGCCGCTGTGTCGTCGCGGCTGTGTCATATGCAAAGTGCCAAGCGCTACGGCAGCGCAAACACCAGCACGGTGTTGCCGCGCTTGAAGTCCAGCTGCGTATTACCGCCCGCAGCCACAGCAACGTATTGCTTGCCGGCCACGGTGTAAGAGACGGCTGGTGCGTTGACGCCCGCACCGCACTGGTATTCCCACAGCATCTTGCCCGTGGCCGCATCAAAGGCGCGGAACAGGCCGTTGCCTTCGCCGTTGAACACCAGGCCGCCAGCCGTGGCCAACACGCCGCCGATCAACGGCTGCTCGGTGTCGAACTTCCAAGCCAGCTTGCCGGTGTCCAGGTTCACAGCAGCCAGACGGCCCCACTGCTTCTCGCCGGGGATGGCCTTGAACGCACCACCCAACCACAGCTTGCCGCCGGGGTACTTGGCTTCTTCGACGTGATAGGTCATCGGCTGGTGCAGGTTGGCTGCATAAGCCAGGTGCAGGGCCGGGTTGACGGCCATGGGGCTCCATTCAACGCCGCCATTGGCACCGGGCAGCATGCGCGTACCGGCCTTGGTCGGCAGTGCGAACATGGCCTCTTGGGGAATCATCGCTTCGCTGTAGCGGATCAACTCGCCCGTGGCGCGATCATGCACATAGACATGGCCGGTCTTGCCGCCATGGATGGCGACCTTGCGCAGCACGCCGTCTTTGCCCTTGGCCTCGGTCAGGATGACCGGCGACACGGCATCCAGGTCCCACACATCGTGTGCGATGTACTGGTAGTGCCACTTGTACGCACCGGTGTTGAGGTCCACAGCAACGATGGAGTCGGTGTACAGGTTGTCACCCGGACGCTCAGCGCCATACAGATCGGGGCTGGGGTTGCCGACGACGAAGAACGCGGTGTTGGTGTCCTTGTCGATGGCCGGTGCCATCCAGATGCCGCCGCCCAGCGTCTTGTAGAAGTCACCACCCTTGGATGCTAACTGCGCCTTCTCGGCGGCGATGTCGCGATGCAGGTCATGACCGGTGGCATCTTTGGTGGCCCACACGCCTTCCTGGCCTTTGGCCGGAATCGTGGCAAAGCTCCACAGCTCTTTGCCGGTCTGCGCATCAAAGGCCTTGAGGAAGCCGCGTACGCCGTACTCGCCGCCGTTGGTGCCGATCAGCACTTTGCCGTTAACGGCAACGGGTGCCATCGTTTCGGAGTAGCCGGCTTCAGGATCGCCAACCTGCGAGGACCACAGCAGCTTGCCGGTCTTGGCATCGAGTGCCACCAGCTTGGAGTCAAGCGTGCCCATGAACAGCCGGTCGCCCAGCACCGCGACGCCGCGATTGTTGGGGCCGCAGCAGTAGGTCGTGACCGAGCCGAGCTTGTGCTTGTAGTGCCAGAACTCTTTGCCGGTTGTGGCATCGAGTGCATAGACATGGTTGTAAGAGGTGGTGATGAACATCACACCATCGACCACGATGGGCGCGGTCTCCATGGACTCGAGCACCGCGGTCTGGAACTGGAACGCCGGCTTGAGCTTGGCAACATTCTTGGTGTTGATCTGCGTGGCCGGGTAATAGCGCGTCTGCGCGTAGTTCATGTTGGAGTGGATGAAGTTGCTGCTGTCTTTGTCAGCGGCATCCAGTTGCGCCTGTGAGACGGTGACCGTCTTGGGTACCGGCGAGCCGGTGGCCGTGGTCTGGCCCGAGATCTCGACCTGAGCCAAAGCCAGCGTAGCCAGTGTTCCCATTGCTAAGGCAACAGCGCCGTTGCGTAGCAGTTTCAGTTGCGAGTTGCTGATGTTCATCCCCCATCTCCCTGTTGTTTTTGCGAGAAGGCCAGCCAACAGCCTAACGGAACACCGGGGTCGGGAAAACTGCTTTGTTGCCTGTTTGCAGCAGGGCCGATATAGACTCCACGCCATTGCACGACGCGACCGCGTCATTCATCAGGGGGAAGCATGGACACGAAAGACATAGGTTCGGTGCCGGCAGCCGGTATTTCGCGGCGCGAGTTCGTCACGGCAGGAGCGGCCGCGGCGGCTGTGATGGCAGCGCCGACGATTCTTGGCGCAAACAACAAGTCGGGCACGCAGTTGCCGATCATGGGTGAGGGCGAGTACGTCTTTGAAGTGCAGCATGACTGGGGTCAGGACAGCCTGCCCGCAGGCCTGCGTTATGGCAACACGCACAACGTGGTCGTCGACCAGCATGGCTATGTGTACATCCACCACACCGTGCACCCTGACAGCACCATCGGCGACACCGTGGTGGTGTTCGACCCCAAGGGCCGCTTCGTGCGCAGCTTCGGGCAGATGTTCCGCAACAGCGCGCACGGCATGCACATTCAGAAGGAAGGCAATACCGAGTACCTGTACTTCGCCGATGAGCGCCATGGTCTGGTGACCAAGCGCACGCTCAAGGGTGAGGAGATCTGGACCATGGGCTATCCGCAGGAAGCGGGCACTTATCAGAAGGGCCCTGGCGCCAAGGGTCCGGGCGGCACCGCCGGCCTGAACTTCCGTCCGACCAACATCGCGGTCGATCCGACGACGCTCGATTTCTGGTTCGGCGACGGTTACGGCTCGTACTACATGTTCCACTTCAGCCAGAAGACCTCGACGTCTTTCCCGAAGCTGGTGCGTACTTTCGGCGGCCCTGCGCCCAAGCCGCCGGCACCGCCGGTTGTCGCTGGCGCTGCGCCTGCCGCGCCCGCGGGCCCGCCTGCCGCACGCGCCCCGGTGGGCATCGAGTTCACCAACAACCCGCACGGCAACTGGATCGACACCCGCGACCCCAAGAACCCGGTGCTGCTGATCGCCGACCGCGGCAATCGTCGCGTGCTGCGCTATACCCTCGATGACAAGCCCATCGATGTCATCGAAGGCACGGCCATGCCTTGCCACTTCCATCAGCACAAAGAGCTGATCGTAGTGCCCGACCTCGACGGCCGCGTGCACCTCATCAAGGACAACAAAGTGGTGTCGTCCTTTGGTGGTGACAAGCCGGGCACGCCCAGCCCCGATCGCACCACACAGAACCGCGGCGACTTTATCGCCGGCCAGTTCTGCAAGCCGCACGGTGCAGCCTTTGATCACGACGGCAACCTGTTCGTCACCGAGTGGGTGGAGATCGGTCGCGTGAACAAGCTGCGTCGCGTCTGAGGACGATTTGGGGACATCGACAGAGTCGGCTGCAGGACTGCTGCGTCATCGCCCGTTCGCGCTCTATTTCGCGGGACGGGCGTTCTCCAACTTTTCGCGGCAAATCGTTGCTGTAGCCATAGGCTGGCAGGTCTATGCCTTGACCGGCAGCGCACTGCTGCTGGGCATGGTCGGTCTAGTCAGCTTTCTGCCCACGGCGTTGCTGACCTTCTTTGCCGGACATGTGGCAGACCGCTTTGATCGCAAGCGGGTGGTGCAGATCTGTCAGTTGATCGAGGGCGTGGCTGCCGCCTATCTGGCTTGGGGCAGCTATGTCGGTGTGTTGACCGTCACGCAGATCTTTATTGTCTCGGCGTTGTTTGGTGCAGCCGCTGCGTTCGAGCGACCTGCCGCGTCGGCGATGTTGCCGGGCGTCGTGCCCAACGGCATGCTGCAGCGCGGCACCGCGCTGACCAGTGGTGCCATGGAACTGGCCTCGATCAGCGGGCCTGCGCTGGGCGGTTTTGCTTACGCGCTGTCGCCGGCCTTGCCTTACTTGTTTACGGCAGTGTTCTGGATATTGGCCAGTGTGTTCAATGGCGCTATCCGCATGGAGCGGCCGGTGCGTCCGCCGGAAGCGCCGTCATTGTCTTCGTTGTTTGCCGGCGTACGCTTCGTGCGCGACAACCCGAACATCCTCGGCTCTATCTCGCTGGACCTGTTTGCTGTGTTGCTGGGTGGCGCCACGGCGCTGTTGCCCATCTATGCCAGCGATATTTTGCACACGGGTCCCTGGGGACTGGGTTTGTTGCGCGCCGCACCCGCGGTGGGTTCACTGCTGATGACTCTGGCCTTGGCGCGCCGCTCGATTACCCGTCGCGTCGGTGTGCGCATGTTTCAAGCGGTCATTGTTTTCGGTATTGCCACCTGTGTGTTCGCGCTGTCGCGGGACATCTGGTTGTCGATGTTGGCCCTGTTGGTCATGGGCGCATCAGACACCGTCAGTGTGGTCATCCGCTTGTCGCTGGTGCAGTTGGCTACACCCGATGCCATGCGCGGACGTGTCAGTGCGGTCAACTTTCTGTTCATCAACGCATCCAATCAATTGGGTGAGTTTGAAAGCGGGTTGACGGCCTGGTTGTTTGGCACGGTGCCGGCAGCGCTGATCGGTGGCGTGGGTACAGTGGTCGTCGCGCTGCTGTGGATGAAGCTGTTCCCCTCTCTGCGCAAGGTCGAACGGCTCGAATAGGTCAAATCAACTCGTCGTTCTGTGCGCTAAGTCCGCATGGCGGGCGCAGGCACAGGCCTAGACTGAAATAGCTCTAGGAGGGTTTGGCCATGTTGCAGCGAGTCGCATTTATGACGGTCTGGGCCGCTTTGGTCTGCACTGCCGCATCGACGGTGCAGGCGGCGACCTGGTTATGGCCGACAGTGCCCTTCGTGCGCGGCTCTGACCTGTGTCAGTTCCAGGATGCGTTTGGACAAACGCGCAGCGCGCAAGCGGCAGAACTCACCGAACGTGTACGCCGTCTGATCGAGGTGGGTGCCACAGCCTCTGAAGCCCAGCAGTTGCTGCTGGCCATGGAGACGCAGCTCGATCAGCAGCGACAGTTGGCGGCGCGAGGCATAGGCCTGAGCACCACGCTCGAATCCACGTTCCGAGCCCAATTGGACAGCCTGTACCGGCAACGTCTGCCGGCCAGTCGTAACGTGGCCTTTCTGAACTCGCAGGATCTCAACGACATTCTGCTGCAC
Organism: uncultured Pseudomonadota bacterium; assembly: GCA_903908825.1. GTDB lineage: Bacteria > Pseudomonadota > Gammaproteobacteria > Steroidobacterales > Steroidobacteraceae > ZC4RG30. The sequence goes on from CAIVTJ010000214.1 coordinate 21,755, forward strand.
CTGAAAGTGTCGTCGGGTGATGCGCTGATCAAGCCGGCCTATCTGGGGCGCTTATCTGGCCTTGCCTGGGGCACCTACAGCTATGCACCCACTTGCGCCGGGGACTTGCTGGTTACCTTGCACGTGGAATTGAAGACGGGTGAGTCTTCAAGCTTTCAAAGTGCCGGCAAACCCGATCAAGTTATGGGCTCGCTGGCTGAACAGGTCTTCGGCTACTTTCAGAAGAGGCGGTTTCCTTACGACATCCTGATCGGCGAACGTAAGCTCACCTTGCTGGGCGGGCCGGGCGCGGCCATCGGTAAAGCAGCCACCCCGCAAGCAGCTGAACGCGCCTGCAGCAACATGAGCGCACGCTTGCCCACTGCCGAAGAATACGATCACCTCTCGTGTCTGGGCGAATGGAACGGCGGACTGGACTTGTGCAAGAAAGATTGGGCCTTGGCCGGTGGCAAAGTCTTTGCCGATGATTTGCGCAACCCTTCACCCGTGCGCAGTCCGTCTGAAGTCAATGCCACGGAATACGCGTTTATCTGCGTGCGTTAGAACGTGCTGGGGACTGGCGATAGTGGGTTGTGTAAATGAATAGGGTTCATCGTAACGTCATCGCTTTGTGATCGAATCGCGCCTTGTCATTTTTCGTCAAGTGAGCGTTGATCATGAAAGTTGTTGTTTGCCCCGTTGCTGTGCGTCCCGTTGCCGGTGTCTCGTTGGTTGCTGCTGCCGTTATGGCGGCGTTAGCGCCACAGGCTTTTGCGCAGTCCACCGGTTCCTTGGCCGCAGATTCGGCCTTGCAGGAAGTCGTGGTGACTTCACGGCGCATCCCGGCCATCGGCGGCTTCATCACTCAGGACATTGCCAAGTCGCGCATCTCGATCACCTCTGAAGTGCTCAGCCGCGTCTCGCCCGGTCAGACGGTCATCGAGTCGCTCAATCAGGTGCCCGGCCTGAACTTCACCAACAACGACCCCTACGGCACCTCGGGCGGCAACATCCGCCTGCGCAGCTTTGATGGCTCGCGCGTTTCACTGACTTTTGATGGCATTCCGGTCAACGATACGGGTAACTATTCCTCGTACACGAACCAGCTGCCGGA
>CAIVTJ010000215.1 GCA_903908825.1 uncultured Pseudomonadota bacterium
CGCACAAGACATCCAAAGCCCACAGCGATTGCCGCGTGATGGAATAAGTCGAGGCCCGGTAGCCGTCGATGCGCACGCCGGTGATGTCTTCCAGCAGGGCTTTGGAGTCGCGGGTCTCGGCAAAAAACTCATCCCGCGTCTGGTTGAACACCAGCTTGTGGCTCATGCCGTGACTGGCGATCTCGTGACCGGCAGCCAGGATGTCGCGCACCAGCTGCGGGCTGCGCTTGGCCACCCAACCCAGCACAAAGAACGTGGCTTTGACTTCGCGCTGTTCGAACAACTGCAGCAGGCGGTGCGTGTTGGCCTCGGCGCGATAGGGCATGGTGTCCCATTGCTCGCGCCGTATAACCTTAGAAAGCGCGATGACGTGGAAGTAGTCTTCGACGTCAACGGTCAGCGCATTGATCACCGGGCGCCATCCCCGCTGTACCGCAATTTGAGCCAGACGCGGTTTTCGCTGACACCCGAGCTTAAGGCCTGCAAGGGCTGCACAGCGCCTTGCGACTGCGAGTGCTGACCTTCATAGGCGGCTTCGATAAAGATCGTGCGCCCGACGCGCCAGGCCAGGTTGGCGCCATAGCCGGTTTCACGCAGACCCACGCCCGAGAGCTTGTAGGTGTCATCGCCGAAGCTGGCATTGACTGTAGCGCTCAGACGCGCGGTGAACTGACGCGACAAGTAAGCAGCCGTAGTCCAGCGACGCCGGTCGAGGGCCGCTTGCCCGTCGTACACGTCATCCGACAAGACACTTGAAAGGCGGATCGATGTCCGGCGACCTTGGATCAACCAGCCCAAGTTGGCCGAGGTGTGCTGAAACGCCGCCGTCGATCGATTGATGGCTTGGGTGTTTAACTGCGTGTTGGAGATAGGCGTAAGCGCTTGACCCAGAGACGAGATGCCATTGGCACCGAACAGCGAACCCTGGTCGGTGAACTCACGACCGACGCCAAATGAAAACGTGGAACTGCGGCCGATCTTGCGATCAACGGACAAGCGCGCCATGGGGCCGGTTTGCGTGGTGCCGGTACGCTGCACGCGCGAACCGCCCAGATCGAGGTTGAGGTTGGTCAATGCGCCTTTGAGCGCATAGTTGAGATAGGCGGCTTGGGTGCTATAGCTGCTGCCGGCCAGGCTCGACAGCGGGTCGACTTGGTTGTACGAGGCGCGCACCGCCAAGCGGGCATCACCAGAGAGCGTGTGTTCCAAGCCGATGTCTCCGCCAAGGCGCTGTGTGCCCAGCAAACTGGTCTGGTAGTCGGTGCGCGCATAGTTGCCGTTGAGCGCCAACGTCAGTGCGCTACCCAAACTCACCTTGATGCGTGGCCCCGTCGACACCGTGTTGATGTTCTCGCGATTGGCGGGCGTTGCCACTGCAAACAGATTAAGCCGCGTTTGGCCAAAGCTCTCTTGCAGAGCCCATTCGAAGTTGTCGGGGATGAATCGCAGCAAGGCGTTGGCGTTGACATCACCGAGCAGTTCGCCGCTGTAGGTGCCGCCCAGATAGTCGATGTAGGACAGGTCAGCGCCCAGATTAAGCGCGAGCCGGCGCGAGGACTCTGTGACCGTGAGCTGCGTGCCCACCTGCGCCATGGTCTCGCTCTTGCCATTGACAGTGCGGGTGATGTTGTCTGAGGCGCCCACACCGGCATCTGCCGCGAAGTGCACTTCTGCGGCCATGGTCAGGGCAGGCAGCAGGCAGACTGCCGTGATCAGTCGCTTATTGAACCGGTGTGTCGTTGCCATAGTCGCCATACGCTCCATATCCATAGCCATAACCGTAGATGCCATCGAGCATGCTGGGACGCCCCTGGTTGAGCACCAAACCCACTGCGACCTCGTCACCCAGCATGTGCACGGCATCGAGCACTGCACGCTGCGGGGTCTTGCTGGCCCGCACGACCAGCAACACCTGGCCTACAAACTTGGACAGTTCGCGCGACTCACTGGAGACCAGCAGCGGCGACGAATCGAACAACACGATGCGCCGCGGATCGGCATCGAGCAGATGCGAGACCAACGATCCCATACGTGAACTGGCGATGAGTTCGGTGGCACCTTCCGAACGCGTACCGGCCGGCAGGATGGACAGGCCGTTGATATCGGTGGGCAGTACGAAAGACTCGACGTCCAGCGATTTGTCGGTCAACGCATCGAGCAACCCGCGCTGCTCGCGTAAGCCGAACCACTCGCTGACATGCGGCTTGGCCACGTCGGCATCGACCAGCAACACAGAGATATCGCGCTCACGGGACATGCTCATCGCCAGGTTGATACTGGTGAAAGTCTTGCCGTCGCCCGGCAGCGCACTGGCCATCATGATCAGGCGACGGCTACGACTGCCATCGGCGAGGCCCTCTAGTGCCGTCGCGATCAGCGGCCGCTTGATCTGGCGATAGTGGCCGGCG
>CAIVTJ010000216.1 GCA_903908825.1 uncultured Pseudomonadota bacterium
AGTGCGGCTTGAGTGCATCAAGCACAGCATCGGCGGCGACGATCTCGCTGCCCGGGGCAACCGCCAGTGGCACCGGCACGGCTGGACACTGCGCGGCGAAAGCCTGCAGCGGCGCAATGTCAGTGCTGCGCCAGGCGTTGCATAACAGGCGTGCTAACCGTGTGGGCCAATAGCCGCGGGCACTGCCCACCAAGTCAGACACCAGATAGATGGTCGCCGGTGCCTGAGCAGCCTGCAATACCGGAAAGGCATGGTCATAGTTGTCGCGCCAGCCGTCATCGAACGTCAGCGCGCAGGCTAAACGCGGCAGCGGCGCACCCGTGCGCACACGCTCTACCCAGTCTTCGATATGCAGCAACTCAAAGTGCTGACGCAGCACACGGATGTTCATGGCTAGGGTCTCGGGCGAGACGATCATGCCGGGCTGTTCATAGGCGCGTGCCGGATGGTCAGCGGGCAGCACGCGGTGATAGGTCAGCACGACTAAACGCGGCCCGCGCAAGCTGCGCAGCACCAGCGGGGCCAGCGCACCGGCAAGACCATAGGCTGCAGACTTGGCGATGTTGCGCAACGCACTCACCATGGCAACCCCGGACTGATCAGCGGACCGGCGAAGTTAGCCACCGGTAATGGCAGCCGCATCCACACAGCACTCAGCAGCGTCCGCAGTTTTCCGGGGCCGGTGTGAACGTTGTCCGTTGACGCTTGTTGCGGCGCTGCCTTGTGCTCCCAGCGGTGCCAGTACAACTGTGCCGGTTGCGCGCCCCACTGCGTCTTAAACCGGTAGGTGCCGCTGTCTGCTGATGAGCGGCCGAAGTCGAACACACTGCAGCCGCGCTCTATGGCCAGCGACAGCGCTTCCCAATAGAGCTTCATGTTGAAGCCGCGCGGCTTGGCTTCTTCGCGGCAGGCCGCCCACGGGATCTCGGCGCGCCCGCGCGCGATCACCAGAAAGCCCGCGGCCATCGGGCCCTCGGCGGTACTGATCACCAGCAGCACACAGCTGTCGGCAAAGCGTTTGAGCAGCGCCGCAAAGAATCGCTTCGGGTAAACCGGCGTACCCAGCGCGTGCATGTTGCGGCAGAACACATCATAAAAATCGTCTAGCAGTTCCAAGCCACCCACGCGCGTGATGGGTGATTCGCGATCGGCGCGGCGCGTTTGCGAGCGCAACTTTGCCCCGAGTTGCTGCGCCAGTGCGGCGACGGTTTCGGGTAGCGACATCAGCAGCGTGACTTTGTCGGTGCGCGTAATCCAAGTACCCGGCTGCTGCTGCACATCGCGCAGCTCTAAGTAGCGGCAGCCAGTATCAGCAGCCAGTTGCCGCGCGCGCTCCATCAAAGCCTGCACGACAGCCGGGCTGTCACCCAAGGCGCCGCCATAGTTGAAATAGGGCAAAGAAGTCAGCGAACGGCCGAACAGCAGACTGCTTTGCTGCACCAGCGGCAACACGCCGATCAGACGCACCGCTTCATCACGCGCCTCGATAAAGCAGGCCCGCTGCGCAAACACATGTGCCGCTAACGCAGCCCATGCGATGTGGTGATAGACGCTGGCCTGCGGATGCGCAGTGACATAGGCATCCCAATCGGCAGCAGGCGATGGAGTAATGGCGATATTCATGCCAGCCCTACTGCGCCGCATCTACACTGATCTGCAGCTTCTGCATCAGGTCATAGAGCGTGGGCCGGGTGATGCCCAGCAACTCCGCGGCATGCGTGACGTTGTTGGCCGTGACGGCCAAGGCCTGTTCTACGGCGTGACGATCGGCCCGCGCACGCACGGCCTTGAGGTTGAGCACCGGCACCTCGCCGGTACCGTCGACCAAGTCCATGTCTTCTGCAGTGATCTGCGCACCGCTGGCCATGATGGCGGCCGAGCGCACTTTGTTTTCAAGTTCGCGCACATTGCCCGGCCAGGCATGGCTTTGGATGGCGCGCAGCGCGTCATCGCTAAAGCTGCGCGGGGCGCGCGTCTGGGTCTGCGCCACGCGCCGCAGGATGGTCTGCGCCAGCACCACCGCATCGCCCGGACGGGCGCGCAGCGGTGGCAGCGTTAGAGTGACTTCGCTGATGCGGTAATAGAGGTCCTGGCGAAAGCCTTGGCGCGCAATCAACGCGGCCAGGTCCTGATGCGTGGCGCAGACCACGCGCACGTCGACTGGAATCTCGTGACGCCCGCCCACGCGCTCGATGACACGCGCCTGCAGAAAGCGCAGCAGCTTGGCCTGCAGCGGCAGCGGCATGTCGCCGATCTCGTCGAGGAACAACGTGCCGCCCTCGGCGGTTTCTATCTTGCCCGGCGTAGTTTTGGCAGCACCGGTAAAGGCGCCTTTTTCATAGCCGAACAGTTCGCTTTCCAGCAGTTGCTCTGGGATAGCCGCGCAGTTGATGGCTACAAAGCGCTGCGCGTGACGGTCGCTGCGTGCATGCAGCGCGCGCGCGATGAGCTCTTTGCCGGTGCCGCTTTCACCCAGCACCAGCACCGAGGCGGTGGTCGGCGCGACCTTCTCGACCATGCGGCAGACTTTCTGCATGGACGGATCGGTGGCGACAATGCCCTCCAGTTGAGTGCTGTGCGCCTCACGCAGCCACTGGTTTTCCTGTTCGAGCGCTGCGATATGAAATGCACGGCTGACCAGCAGCTTGAGCACTTCGGTGTCTATGGGCTTTGAATAAAAATCGTAAGCACCCAAGCTGATGGCGCGCACGGCGTTATCGCGATCGGCATTGCCGGTGACCACAATCACCTTGGTGCGCGGTGCCAGCTTTAAGATCTCTTGTAGCGTGGCCAAGCCTTCGCTGACGCCTTCCGGGTCCGGCGGCAGGCCCAGGTCCTGCAACACCACCAGCGGTTCATAGCGGCGCAGTTGTGCCAGCGCCTCGGCCCGGTTGGTGGCCTGCAGCACTTCGATGTCGTCAAAGCACCAGCGCAACTGCTTTTGCAGCCCGGGGTCATCTTCGACGATTAGTAATCGCTGTTTGTCGTCTGACACAGTGGAAGCCTAATGGTAAATCGCGTGCCCTGAGCGGGACTGCTTTGCACTTCGATACTGCCGCGCTGCTGTTGCACATAGGCACGCGCCTGATAAGCGCCTATGCCCATGCCTTTGGATCCTTTGGTGCTATCAAACGGTTTGAACAGACGGTCGCGGATAAACTCCGGCGCCATGCCCGGTCCGTTATCGGCAATCTGCACTTCACATTGACCGGCCGCACCACTGAGTGTGACGCGCACCTCACCGGCGGGCCCCGCGGCATCTTGAGCATTGCGGATAATGTGATCGAACACCGCTGCCAAGCGATCGGGGTCGGCCAGTACCGTGTAGTCGTGAGCATCGACCAACACCTGCGGCGCCGGTGCGCGCACTTCGCTGCGCGTTACCGCGCCTTGCAGCACCGCGGCCAGGTCCACGCGTCGTTCGCTGGAATGCGCTTCGCGTGATTGCAGCTGGTCGATCAGCCGGGTCATGCGCTCGACGGTGTTGGCAATGGTGTCGATGGCGTCATCGACAAACTCGGGGTTGTTACGGTGCCTGGCCGCATTGCTGACCAGCAATTGCAGCTGGGCTACCGAGTTTTTGAGATCGTGCATCACAAACGCCGCAAAGCGATTGAAGGCATCGAACTGCCGGCTCTCGCCAAGCTTGCGATCGGCCTGTTGCTGCGCCAGCAACGTGGCCACGTGGCGACCCACGGTCTTCAACAGGTCGCGGTCCTCGAAGTTCATCTGGAAGGGTTCGGGCGGTGATTGCAGCACCAGTAAACCCACCAACTGCTCGAGCTCGAACAACGGCGTGATGATGCGCCAGTGCCCGTAGGGGTCGCTAAAGCAGGCCGGCATGCGTATCAGCCGGTAGCGTTCGGGCAGGGTCTGATACTCGGCCAGGTCTACGACCCATTCGGTGCTCACCAGAAAGCCCAGCAGATCGTCATCGGCTGGCAGCGGGTCCAGCTGTACGCGGGTGGCGCGTGCAAACCAAGTCGCCTGCGGCTCAAAGCGGCCGCTGGCCTCATCCCTTAAATAGAGCGCGCCGCCGGGACTGGCAAAGATCTGCGCGATGGCGCGGATGGCGGTGTGGCGCGCGTCCTGGCCCGGCGCGGCCGGTTCGGACAGCGTGGCAATAAATCGCAGCCACTCGACGCGGTAATCAAACTTGTTGCTGTAAAAGTGCTTGGCGATAAACACCCGCAAGCGGCGCGAGGGTGAGTCAGATAACAGCACTACCGCCAGCACAGCCACGGCGCCGGCCAGCAGCACCAGCCGCAGCGGCTCGCTCCAGCCGCCACCCCGGGTTTGCAATAGATAGGCGGCCACCGAGGCCAGCACCAGATACAGGCCCACGGCCAGGGCGGCCGAGCCGTAAAACACCACCTGCCGTGACACAAAAGTGCGCGAGGGCTGGCTTTCCATGCGCCGCAAACCCAGCAACAGGAAGGGCAACAACAGCACATAGACGGCGCCGCGCGTGGCCCAGACCAGTTGATCGACGCCGCTGGGCAGCGTCGCCTGCATCTGCACGAACAGGTCAAAGGCAAACACGCCACCTATGGCCAGCGCGCACAACTTGAGCCCGCCGGCGCCCACCGTGGGCGAATTGCGCAGCACCTGCTCAACCAAAATCAGGCCCATGACGGTCAGCAGCAGTGTGCCGAGCCCGGCCAGGCGGTCTATGCCCGCCGCGCTACCCGCCAGACTGGCCAGCGCTTGTGCCGCGACCGCCAGTAACAGCACCGCCGCGCACAGGGCCAAGGCTCCGCGCGCCACCCAGGTGCTCAGCGGCAGGGTGCCCAACGAGACCAGCAGGCTGATGGCGGCGGCATAGCGCAGCGCGTCCAGCGCCAGCACTGCCCACAGCGACACCGGCCAGCCGGCGGCATCGACAGCCACTACGGCAGCCCACGCGCCCATGGCCAGCAGCGTCCCGACGCAGCTGCGCCGACGGGCCGCACCCGTGGTGACCTGAGCCACGAGGGGTGTGGCTGCCACGAAGAGAGCAGCCGTCAGGCCATAAGAGAGGGTTGCGAGGTTCACGGCCTGATTATGACCTCGCACCGGCTGCAGACCATGAACGGTGTCGGATTTCTTTACAGTTACACGGTCCGGAAGGGCATCTGTCCGTCTGCAGCAGTTACAAACTATTGTTAAAACAGCGGGTTAACATATCTGGCATAACATATGCACATATACCGCTGTCCAGCCACTTTCTCTTTGGAGACTTACATGAAAGCCCTTCGCCTCGCCGCCTTCGCCCTGATCGCCGTCGCCGCTTCGGCCACGTCGATGGCCACCAACTACAACCTCGGCACCCTGACCGTTCCCGGCAGTGGCCAGCAGATCTCGACCGTCTCGGGTGCGTCGTTCACCGACACCTTCCAGTTCTCGTTCACCGCGCCCTTCGCCTTCCCGGGCGGCGTGTTGTTTGACTACACCCCGTTCGCGGACGTCACGCTGACCAACGTCAGCCTGCTGGACTCAACCAACACCCTGCTGGACTCGCATTCGCTGTTCGGCGCCGGTCCGTTCGTGTTCGGCTTCAACCAGGTCACCACCGGTTCGTTCTACGTTCAGGTTTTGGGCACGACCAACAACGGCAGTTCGGGTTCGTACACCGCCAAGATCGCGCTGGTTCCTGAGCCGGGCACTCTGGCCCTGTTCGGCCTGGGTCTGGCCGGTGCGGCCTTCGCCGCCCGTCGCGGTAAGGCTGTTCGCGCCGCCTAAGACACTTTAAGTCCGCGACGGCGCGGACTGCAGTGGTCTTACAAGTGGGCAGGGTTAAATCCTGCCCACTTTTTATTGCATTATGTTGCAGCCGGTTTTTTTTAC
>CAIVTJ010000217.1 GCA_903908825.1 uncultured Pseudomonadota bacterium
ACCGCCACAGCGCCAAAAAACCCTATCGACAGGAACCACATGACCATGATGGGACCAAACAGGCTTCCCACCTTGGCCGTGCCATAGCGCTGGATCGAGAACAAAAACACAATCACCACCAACGTGACGGGAACCACCGACTTGCTCATATCTGAGTCGATGAGACTGATGCCCTCGACAGCACTCATCACTGACATGGCGGGTGTAATCAACGCATCGCAGTAATAAAGGGCAGAACCGAGCACCGCCAGCACCACCAAGTGCCGGCGCCACTCGCCCCCGCCGGCCACGTGCTTTTGAACCAGGGCGAACAGCGACAAAATGCCGCCCTCACCCTGATTATCGGCACGCAGAATCAGCACCACGTACTTGAGCGTGATGACGACCAATAGGCTCCAGAACACCAACGACAACACACCCAGTACCGTGGAGGCCTGCCCGGCCTCGCCTCCCGCAGCACCCAAGGTCTTGTCGAGCGCATACAGGGGGCTGGTACCGATGTCGCCATACACCACGCCCAACGCACCCAGTACCGCGGTACCGGTGATGGGACGGCTAGCACCGCCTGACTGCGCTGACATGATGTTCTGAGCCTTCAGCGATCAGCGCGCTGACTTTTTCTTGGCTGCTTTCTTCGCTGCTTTCTTGGCAACTTTTTTCGCGGCCTTCTTGGCAACCTTCTTACCAGCCGCCTTCTTAGCTGCCTTCTTGGCCGCCTTCTTGGCTACCTTTTTCTTCTTGCGCGGCTTGGGGCGCTTGGCCGGCCACAGCATGGTGCCGCGGCAATTGGCCGCGCCGCAGCGGCAGGCATAGATCTCATCGACATTGGGCGGATCATTCTTGTCACGGCCGATCTGGTAATCGTAGCCGAGCTCTTCGCCCTTCTTGATGTCCTTGAGGGCATCGATAAAGACCCGACCCTTTTCCACGGTTGACTCGCAGTTTTCTGAACAGGAATGGTTGATGTAACGGGCGTCGTTGCCACCCACGCCACCGTCGATGACGGTCTTGCGGTCGACGATGAACAGGAAGGTATGGTTGTCGTTGACGTCATAGCCCTCGTAACGGGCATCGGCTTCCTTCCAGGAAACACGGTCACCGACGTACTCCGATATGCGCGTGCCCTTGGGGATGTCCTTGCGCGCAAAGCAGCCCTTGCCATGCACCTTGGAGTTACGCACCAGAAACCACGGGTTGGGCGCGTACGGATCCGGCGCGACGCGAACCTGCTTCTTAGCCTTTACAGTCTTTTTGGTTGCAGTAGCCATATCAGACGGCCACCGGTGCTTTGATTGCTTGATGATGCTGGTAGTTCACGAGCTGTATGTCCTCTGCTTGATAATCGAACAAGGTCGGCGGTCGGCGCACCAAGTGTAGCTGCGGCGCCGGCAAGGGCTGGCGTGACAGCTGCAAATCGGCTTGCTCCAGATGATTCAGATAAAGGTGGCAGACGCCACCGGTCCAAATGAACTCACCCGGAATCAGGTCGCACTGCTGCGCCAGCAAGTGGGTCAGCAAAGCATAAGAAGCGATGTTGAAGGGCACGCCCAAAAACACATCGGCACTGCGCTGGTATAACTGGCAAGACAAGCGTCCGTCCGCCACATGAAACTGAAACAGCACGTGGCAGGGCTGCAAAGCCATTTGCTCCAGCTCACCGACATTCCAAGCGCTGACCAGCAAGCGGCGTGAGTCGGGGTTGCTGCGCAGTGTCTGCACCAGACCGGCCATCTGATCGATCAAGCGGCCGTCAGCCGTTTGCCAGGCGCGCCATTGCCGCCCGTACACCGGGCCCAGTTCGCCTTGATCGTCGGCCCATTCGTCCCAGATGGTGACCCCGTGGTCGCGCAGATAGGCGGTGTTGGTATCGCCGCGCAAAAACCACAACAGCTCGTGCACCACAGAGGGCACGTGCACGCGCTTAGTGGTGACCAACGGGAAGCCCTGCGACAGATCAAATCGGGCCTGCCAACCAAACAAGGACAAGGTGCCGGTGCCGGTGCGATCGGCCTTGCGCACACCCTGCTCGCGCACGGCGCGCAGCAGGTCTAAATAAGCTTTCATGGCGCCCCGCGCCAGTTTCCGGACGGCTGCGGCCGCACAGTGCCCAGCGCCAGCAAGAGCAGACCGCCGATCAGCATAGGCAGCGACAACACCTGCCCCATGGTGACCCAACCGCCATACAAATAGCCCAACTGCGCGTCGGGTTCGCGCACGAACTCAATGGCGATGCGTACCGCGCCATACCAGGCCAGAAACAAACCGCCCACCATGCCGCGCGCGCGCGGCTTGGCCGAAAACCACCACAGCAGCACAAACAGCGCCAAGCCTTCCAGCAGACCTTCGTAGAGCTGCGAAGCGTGACGCACCATGGGCAGTTGCGTAGCGCTACCCGGCACCAGAAAGCCCCAGGGCATAGTGGTGGGCGCGCCCCACAACTCGCCGTTGATGAAGTTGCCGATACGGCCGGCGAGAAAACCCAAGCCCGGCAAAGCCGCTGCGAAATCGCCCAGATCGAGAAAATGCCGGCGCCGCTGCCAGCCGAACAACAGCAAGGCAGCCAGCACACCTATGAGCGCGCCATGAAAACTCATGCCGCCCTGATAGATCTTGAGCGGATACCACGGGTCTGACTGCCAGAACTGCCAGCCATAGAACAGCACATAGCCGATACGGCCGCCGAGGATGACACCGAGCATCAGCCAGAAGATCAGGTCATCGACCTCGGTTGGATTCCAGGTGCTGCGCGGATCGGCTGCCCTGCGGCGCGCCAACCACCAGGCCACGCCAAAGCCGATGACATACATGATGCCGTACCAATGCACTTGCACCGGGCCCAGGTGCAATGCGACAGGATCTATCTGGGGATAGCGCAGCATGCCGGCGATTCTAGCGGGTTATGCGACAAAACACGGCTTTCAGATAACGCGTCTCAGGAATGGCCGGATGCACCGGGTGATCGGGGGACTGGCCGCCGAACTCCAGGATGCGTGCCTCGCGGTCGATGAGGCTGGCCGCAGCCTGCACGATGGCCGGCATGGAGTCCTGCGGCAAATGCCATGAGCAGGAGCAACTGACCAGCAAACCGTCATCACCCAGCATGCGCATGGCCAGCTGGTTGATCTTGCGATAGGCGGCCTCACCCTGCGGCAGATCGCGGCGGCGCTTGATGAAGGCCGGCGGATCGACGATGACCACATCAAAACGCTCACCGGCAGCGCGCAATTGATCTAACGCTGCAAACGCATCGCCGCGATGTGTGGTCACAGTCAGACCATTGGCCGCGGCATTGCGCTGTACCCAGTCCAGCGCAGCCTGCGAGGAATCGACGCAGGTGGCGCTGGCCGCGCCGTGATGCAAAGCCGTTAAACCCCAGGCACCGACGTAGCTGCACACATCGAGCACCCGCGCGCCCTTGGGCAGATAACGGCGCAAGCGCTCGCGGTTGCCGGTCTGATCGTAGAACCAGCCGGTCTTCTGGCCATCGGCCAAAGGCGCCTGCAGACGCAGGCCGGCCTCGACCACCTCGACGTGCGGCGGAATCTCGGCACCACCGGCGGCCGATATCTCGTGCGGCAATCCTTCCAGATCGCGGGCGGAGCTGTCGTTCTTCCAAACCAGCACGCGCGGCGCGATGACTTCATGGATCGCGGCCTCGATCTCAGCACGCATCAGTTCCATGCCCAAGGTGGCAATCTGGCCGACCAGCACATCGCCATAACGGTCGATAACCAGACCCGGCAAACCGTCGGACTCGCCGAACACCAGGCGATAGCAGTCCCCGGCATAAAGCCTCTGGCGCAGCGCCAGCGCACTGCGCAGGCGCTTGACCAACAGTGTATGGCCCACGGGAATGTCAGCGTTGCGGCTGAGGATGCGGGCACAGATCAGCGCCTGCGGATTGATGCAACCGTAGCCGACAAAGGCTTCACGATGATTGACGATGCGGACCGCAGCACCGGGCGTAAAGGAGGTCAGCGGCGTCGCAGCCGTATCGACTTCGTTGGAGAACACCCAGAGGTGCCCGGCTCGCAGGCGCTTGTCCTCGTTGCGTTTGAGGCGCAGCACGGGGAGAGCGGTGGCAACAGGGTCATGCATCGTGGGTTCCAGACTGTTTACGTATAGTGGCGCGCATTCTACGTCAGGAGCAGCCCGAGCCATGACCGATCCGCAAACCGGCCTGACCGGACCGGCCGCCAGCGATTCAAGCCACCCGCCGGTGATCTGGTATGCATGGGGCCCACAGGCGCTGCAACTGGCGCGTGAAACCGGCAAACCGCTGTTGTTGTCGATCGGCTATGAGAGCTGTCACTGGTGCCAGGTCATGGCGCGTGAGTCGTTCGAGCACCCGGCCACCGCACTGCTGATGAACCAGCTCTTCATCAACGTCAAAGTCGATCGCGACCAGCGGCCGGATATCGATCACCTCGGTCAGTTGGCGCATCGCTTGTTAACGCACCGTAGCGGCGGCTGGCCGCTGACGCTTTTTCTGACACCTGACGAGGCTCTGCCCTTCTTTGCCGGCACCTACTTCCCGCGCGAGGCTGGCCCCGGCATGCCGGCCTTTGTCGATGTGCTGCAGCGGGTCGCGCAGTATTACCAGACCCAGCCAGCAGCCATCCATGAGCAGAACCAGACGCTGCGTGGGGCCCTGCAAGACCTTGCGGACGTTGCTGCCACCGAGACTGTGGCGCTTGATGCCGCGGCGCTGCTGGCCGCACGCACGCAGCTGCAGGCCTTGTTTGACCGCGAGCACGGGGGCTGGGGCAGCGCGCCGAAGTTTCCCCGCCCTGCTGCCGTCATCGGTTTGCTGCGCCACTGGCAGGCCACAGCGCATGAGGTCGAAGTCGATCTACAAGCGCTGTTCATGGCCAGCCTGACCTTGCAGCGCATGGCCCAAGGGGCCCTGCAAGACCCTACGCAAGGTGGTTTCAGCAGCTATTGCCTGGATCAGGCCTGGCAGACACCCAGCCTCGAAAAGACACTGCCGGACAATGCGCTGCTGTTAAGTGCCTATGCAGCAGCCACGATCGCCACAGGCGATCCGGACTATGCGCAGGTCGTCACGGCCACGGCGCGCTTTATGCTGCGTGACCTGCAGGCACCAGCCGGCGGATTTTATTCGGCGCTCAAGCGCAAACCGCTAACTGCCACCGCAGATCCGTCCGGCGATGAAACCGGCTTGGATAGCAAAGTGCTGACCGGTGCCAATGCACTGGCTATCCGGGCGCTGGCCGATGCGGCGCGCGCACTGGGCCAAGATGAATGGGCTGACGCAGCCACACTGACCCTGAGCTTTATTCAACAGCACTTATGGCATGACGGCCGTTTGCTGGCCGTTTATGCCGACGGACAGGCTTATCAGCCTGCCTTTCTGGATGACTATGTCCTGCTGATCGATGCCATCCTGGCAGTGCAATCCCTGCGTTTTAAGGCAGAAGAGCTGCACTGGGCCTGTCAATTGATGGACGTGGTGCTGACGCGATTTGCCGATACAGATCGCAGCGGCTTTTACCTGTGCGCCGATGACCAGCACCCATTTATCCAGCGTAACCGCATCTTCAATGACCAGCGCCTGCCCGCCGGCAATGCAATAGCCGCCCAAGTACTGCTGCGACTGGGACACCTGCTGGGAGAGCAGCGCTACCTGCAGGCAGCCGAAGACACCCTACGCGCAGGACTTGCCTTGGCCAGCGCACAACCCATCAGCCACATGAGCCTGCTGCTTGCCTTAGATGAGCTTTTACGTCCACCGATGTTTGTGATCATCCGCGGCAGCGCTGCGGCGATGCATGTCTGGCAGACAGCGCTGGGCAAACTCTATGCGCCCCGCGTGATGGTGCTGAGCATCGACAGCCAGCAACAGTCCTTGCCCAACAGTCTGGCCGCGTGCCAGCCGCACGGCGAGCTGGTCGCTTATGTGTGCGACCACAAGGGCTGCTCGGCGCCCATCACCGCCTTGGCGCTGCTGCTGGATGCCTTGCGCGCTGCCTAAGTGGCAGCAGCAGCCAGTGCTGCGCGCAAGGCAGCAAGCAACGGTGCATCACGCTGCGCATCAAAACGCGGTGCCGCCTGCCAGTCATATTGCCAAGGATGGGCCGTGGCCAGTGCCGCCGGTTCGTGGTCATAGCGAGGGACCACGTGCGCATGTAAAGCCGGCTCCATGTTGCCGAACATCGCGTAATTGATGCGCAGAGCGCCGGTCACGGCCAGCACCGCATCACCCAACAAGGCCATATCCGCCAAAAAATCTGACCGGGCCGCGCCCTGCAGTTCATTCAAGGTACCCACTACCGGATCGGGCAGCAGCAGCGCATAGCCGCGCAAAAACTGCTGCTCGCCCAGCACGGCCCAGCCCGAAGACAAGCGGGCAATAAAGGTACTATCGGACCCGGATTGCAGGGCTGCCACGCGCCTGTGTATCGCTGTACTCATGACTGTGCTCACACCCTTTATCGGTTACTCGTTTTGACATCACAGCACCCACTGCGCTTACAGTAAACTATGGGTCGTCGCAGTGAACTAGCCAGAACTATCATGTCCGACTCCTTGCTGCGCCGCAGCCCGCTAAAGCAATGAAACACGGCAGACTACTGACGCTCTGCTGCGCAGCGCTGACTCTGGTGGCGCTGGTCGTCTGGTGGCGTGAGAGTCGCCCGATCAGCGTGGTCGATGCGCCAGCCGGCAAGCTCGACTGCCTGTCTTATACCCCGCCTCACGACGAACAGCTGCTGCGCACCAGCATCGTGCCGCGCGCACAACTGCAGCATGACTTGGCACTGCTGGCGCCGCGTGTCCGCTGTGTGCGCATTTATTCTGTTGCTAACGGTATGGATCAGGTTCCGGCCATCGCCCGCGAACTGGGACTCAAAGTGCTGCTGGGCCTGTGGATAGGCGCAGACGCCCTCCACAACCAACAGGAGATCAAACTCGGGCTGGAGGTCGCCGCCCGTGACAGCGATGTTGTCGAGGCGGTCATCGTCGGCAATGAAGTGCTGCTGCGGCATGAATTAACCGCCGAACAACTTGGCCTGCTCATCACCCAAGTCAATGCGGCCACCGACATACCCGTGACCTATGCGGACGTCTGGGACTTCTGGAAAGCCAACCCGACGCTGGCCACGACCGTCGATTTTCTCACCATCCACCTGCTGCCCTATTGGGATGACAAGCCCACCGGTATCGACGCCGCGCTGGCGCACACCGCCAGTGTCTATGGCGAAGCACGGGTCACATTCCCCAAGCAGCGCGTGTTTATCGGTGAGACCGGCTGGCCCAGTCAGGGCCGCCAGCGCGCCGATGCCGCTCCCGGTGTGGTGGCGCAAGCGCGTTTTGTACGCGAGTTCACCCGCTGGGCGCACGACAACGACATCCAATACAACCTCATCGAAGCCTTCGATCAACCTTGGAAGCGCCAGCAGGAGGGCACGGTCGGTGGTTACTGGGGTTTGTACGACACGGCCGGTCAGGCCAAGTTCGCGCTACAAGGTCCTGTGCAAGAAAGCAGCCGATCGCAACTGGGATACTGGTGTGCAGGACTCGGTGCGCTGGCTGCCGTGCTGCTGTGGTGCTGGCGCACCGCGCGCCGCGCACCCGCCAGGTTGTTGCAGCTGTTATCTGCTGGCGCACTGCTAGGCGCACTGCTGCCGCTGCAATGGCAATACCTGTCTGTCACCAATCGAGGTCTCAGCGAATGGCTGCTCAGCACGCTGGTTGTACTGGCCGGTAATGTCCTGTCGGTCTGGCTGCTGCTGGTCAGCGGCTTGAGCGCACAGGGCGAGCTGCCCAAACCCGCAAGCCTGGGCACTTCACTGCTCGGCTTCGACCGCAGGGGCCTGCCCAAGCCGCCAGCGGGCGCCAACCCTGTGTTGGGTCTGCTGCGGCTCATCGTGCTGATCGGGCTCAGCTATGTCTGTCTGGGGCTGGCAATCGACGCGCGCTACCGTGGCTTTCCGATCAGCTTGTATGTGCTGCCGCTGGCCACGCTCACCGTCTTGCAGCTCGAACAACGGCAAGGCTGGCGTATCGTGCGTCAACAGATGCCGGAAGAATGGCTGCTGACGCTGCTGTGCGGATTGTCTGCTGTGATATTTGCGATACGGGAAGGGCTAAACAACCCGCCCGCGCTGCTGCTGGCCGGCTTAGTGCTGTGCTTCGCTGCCAGCCAACTGTGGCCGCGAAACCGAAGCGCGAGCCAAGACCAATAGTGCCAGCAGTACGCCGATAAACGCGGCATCAAACCGATACAAGGTCATGCTCATGCAGCCCAAGCAGATGGCTGCCACGGCCAGGCCGGGAGTGCGGGTGATAGAGCACCACACACCCAGCAGCGTGCTGGCCATCCCTAAGATGTTCTGCACGAACAACACGACCAGAACCTGCCGCAGCAGGCACGGCAACCAC
This sequence comes from uncultured Pseudomonadota bacterium, assembly GCA_903908825.1. GTDB lineage: Bacteria > Pseudomonadota > Gammaproteobacteria > Steroidobacterales > Steroidobacteraceae > ZC4RG30. Next base: position 8,404 of record CAIVTJ010000217.1, read on the forward strand.
GGCGCTTGCTCGCGCTCACAAGCCGCTGCAAACGCCATGGGTTCAATCAAACGATAACGCGCCAGCAAGGTCAGGCCCAACACCGTGGCGATGACCAAGCCAGCGCCGGCGAACCAGCGCGCACGACCCGCGGCTGAAAGCGGCAGCTTCATTCGTAGCGCAGCGCCTCAATGGGGTTGAGCTGTGAGGCACGCCGCGCGGGCACAAAGCCAAAGATCACGCCCACGCTAGCCGATGCAAAGATCGCCATCAGCACCACCGCAGGGCTGATGTAGACCGGCCAACCGAACAAGGTGGAGATGAGTATCGAAACGCCCGCGCCCAAAGTCAGGCCAATGAATCCGCCGGCCAGACACAACAGCACAGCTTCGGTCAAAAACTGCCCGAGTATGTCTGAGCCACTGGCGCCGATAGCCATACGCAAGCCGATCTCGCGGGTGCGCTCGGTGACCGACACCAGCATGATGTTCATGATGCCGATGCCGCCGACGATCAGCGAGATGGCCGCGGCCGAAGCCAGCAACAGACTCAAGGTGCGGGCCGTTGCATCGCGCGTCGCCAGAAACTCAGCGAAATTGCGCACGCTGAAATTGTCCATGGCATTGGGCGCAACACGGCGGCGCTGCCGCAGCACGCGCTCCAAGTCGGCCTGCACCTCGGACACTTCATAGCGGTCATCGACCTTGACTAAAATCTGTCCGATTTCATCCGGTACGCGCACGCGGCCCACTAGACGCGAACGTGCTGTGGCCAAGGGCACGATGATGACGTCGTCCTGATCCCGGCCACCGGCCTGACCCTTGACCGACAACACACCAATGACCTCGAAGGGAACATTGTTGAGGCGCACATTGGTGCCCACCGGATCGGCCTCGCCATACAGCTCGCGCGCCACGGTGGCCCCCAGCACAGCCACCTTGCGGCCAGCCGCAGCCTCTACCGCATCATAAAAACGGCCTGAGGTCAGCGGCCAATCACGCACCGCTTGGATTTCTGCGCTGGAGCCATTGATCTGCGTCTGCCAGTTGGTGTTGCCAACGACAACAGTGGCGCTGCCGTTCATGTTGCCGGCCGCTGCCACCAAGCCGGTGACGTTCTCGCGGATTGCACGCAGGTCTTTTTCGGTCAATGGCGGCGCAGAACCCGCACCGCCCTGCCGTCCACCGACGTTCATAGAGCCGGGGAAGATGGTCAGCTGGTTGGTGCCCAGACTGGCGATCTGAGCCTCGATCTGTTTGCTGGCACCAGTGCCGATGGCCGACATAACGATGACGCTGCCGACGCCGATGATGATGCCCAGCGTGGTCAGCACACTGCGCAGCACATTGCGCCGCAGGGCAATCATGGCCGTGGCAATAAATTCTGCGAGGGTCATGCCGCCACCTCGGCCGGAGGCGAGTTCACCGGAGCATCTTCAACGAGCTTGCCGTCGCGGACACGCAGCAGGCGCCGCGCATGGGCTGCCACATCGAGTTCGTGGGTCACCATGATGATCGTCATGCCCTGCGCGTTGAGCGACTCAAACAACTGCAGGATTTCAAGGGAAGTAGCCGAGTCCAGGGCACCGGTGGGTTCGTCAGCCAAAATGAGGCTGGGCGAATTGACCAGCGCGCGCGCAATGGCCACACGCTGTTGCTGACCACCGGAGAGCTGTGACGGCACATGATCCATGCGTGCACCCAGACCCACCTGCTCAAGGCAGCGCCGGGCAATGGCTTCAGGGTCAGCCACACGCGGACGCGAATAGGTCAGCGGCAGTTTGACGTTGTCCAAGGCTGAGGTGCGCGCCAACAGGTTGAACTGCTGGAACACAAAGCCAATGGTGTGATTGCGCAGGGCCGCCAATTCATCACGGGACAGCGAACCGATGTCGGTGCCGTCAATTGCCAACTGGCCGCTGGTGGGTACGTCCAACGCACCGATCATGTTCATCAGTGTGGACTTGCCCGAGCCGGATGGACCCATGATGGCAACGAACTCGCCACGGTGGATCTCGAACGACACGTCGCGCAGCGCGTGCACCTGCTGTTCACCCAGCTGATAGGTCTTACACAGGTTGCGAGCCGCGACCACCGGCACTGGCGTCTGAGGCTCCGCCTGACTCATTTTTTGACCTGCGTGCGCGAGCGGGTGACAACCGTATCGCCTTCTTTGAGCTCACCACCCACGATCTCGGTAAAACGGTCGTCGGCCAGACCCAAACGAACCGTGTTGGCCTTGGGTGCACCGTCGACCAACGTATACAGCGTACCGCCTCGCACCCTGACACCGCCGTTACCGCGTGCGCTGCGCTGTGCCTGCCACTTCTGCATCTGCTCAGGCGTGAGCACGCTGCGCATCAGGTTTTCCATGCGCGCGCGCAGTGCTTGGCCCTGCTGATCGCCACCACCGTTAAAGCCGCCGCCAGCCGCAGCGGCCAAGCCGCCACCCTGCGCCTGCTGCTGGGCACGCATTTGCGCAAACAGCTCTTTGCGACCCGCATCGAGCTTGTCCTGCTGTTCTTTGCTGAGGCCCAACTCTTGTGTCTGGGCCGCATTCTGTGCCGCGAATCCGCCGCCCGGACCACCGCCGCCACCACCGCCACCACCGCCAAAGCCGGCTGCAGCACCGCCCGGGGCACGCACAGCGCTGCTGCCGGCCGGCTGGAAGCGCGCCGCATCATTGGCCACCCGCAGCACGCCTTCGCGTCGATCGGTCACGATGCGCACATTGGCGGTCATGCCCGGCAACAACACTTGGCGCGGATTATTGGCCTGCACCATGACGCTGTAGGTCACGACGTTTTGCACCGTGGTGGCTGCCATACGCACTTGCGCCACACGCCCTTCAAAGGTCTGATCGGGAAAGGCATCGACCGTGAAAGTAGCCACGTTTTCCGGCTTGATGGAACCGATATCGGCTTCATCGACTTTGGTCTCGATCTGAATGCGTGAAAGGTCTTGCGCGATCTGGAACAGCACCGGCGCCTGCAAGCTGGCAGCTACGGTCTGGCCTTTGTCTATGCTGCGCTTGATGACCACACCATCGATAGGCGAGCGGATATCGGTGCGCGACAGATCGATGCGCGACTGATCGAGTGTGGCCTGCCGGGTACGGATGGTGGCTGTGGCGTTGGCCAACTGAGCCCGCGAGACCGCCACATCACCACGCGCCAGTTCCAGCGTCTTGAGGCCGGTTTCGACCGCACTGGCAGAGACCAGTTGCCTATCGACCAGTGCCACCAGGCGCTGGTAATCACGCTCTGCCTGGGCCAGCGAGGTTTGCGCCTTGCTCAGATTGGCCTCTTGGGTCCCGACATTGGCCTTGGCAACGGCCAGATCCGCTTCGGCTGAGCCGACGCGACTGCGATAGGTCTGCTGGTCGATGACGGCCAGCAAATCGCCCTTTTTGACCGGGCTGTTGAAATCGACGAACAGCTCCGCAATCTGGCCTGAGATTTGCGAACCCACGTCGACGGTGATCAGCGCAGCGACCGAACCGGAGGAACTGATCGATTTTTCGACCGTGCCTTTGTCGATGACCGCCGTTTCATAGGTCATCTTCGGAGCCGCTTTGTGCCCGAAGTAGAACCAGCCCGCCCCTGCAACGGCTAATGCCGCGACAGCCCAGATGATGCGCGGCAAAACGCGCTGCTTAATATTGTTTTCCATAAAGGCTGTTGACCATCCCCGCCGGCGAAAGTTCGCTCGGCGCGCAGTGTAATCGATCAGGTCAGCAGCTTAATGCCCACCCCCGCTAAAACCACTGCAATCGCAAAGCGAAGTACCAGATCGGGCAACTTGCCACCGAAATAAGCACCCAGCCAGACGCCCGGCAAAGAGCCCAGCAATAGCTGTCCCAGCATCCGGAAATCGACGTTGCCCAGCAGGATATGGCCGCCGCCGGCCACCAACGCCAGGGGAATAGCATGGGCCAGATCGGTGCCGACCAGCTTGCCCGCCGTCAGCCGCAGCGGGTACAGCAGCAGCAACATCACCACGCCCAGCGAACCGGCGCCGATCGACGTCAGCGTCACCAGCAAGCCTAAGGCCATACCGGCCAGTACCGTCAGAGCAGGTTGATACCGCAAATAGAGGGTTGATACCGACAAGCGCTGCTGCGTGCCGGTGCGCAGCAGAAACGGTATCGCGACCATCGAGACGGCTGTGAGGATCAACACCAGGCCCAAGGCCAGAATGATGGTGCCATCGGTCATGCCGCTGGATCCGCTGCTCCGCAAGGCAATAACGGTGACGATGGCCGTCGGCAGACTGCCCAGTGCCAGACGGCGTACCACCACCCAGTCAACGCGCTTATAAGCGCCGTGTACACCTACCCCGAAAATTTTGGTCAACGAGGCATACAGCAGATCGGTGCCTATGGCCGTGTGCGGTGCCACACCCAGCACCAGCACCAGCAACGGCGTCATGATGGCGCCGCCGCCGACACCGGTGGCCCCCACCATAATGCCAACCAGCAGCCCGGCGAGAGACATCTGCCAATTCATCGGGCTGCGCGCCCCCGTGCTGCGCCCGCATCGGCTGCCTCGAGCAGGCCTTTTTCGGCCAGCCAGGCGCGGTCGTAGAGGCGCGACATGTACTTGCTGCCGCTGTCGCACAAAATAGTAACGATGGTATGGCCGGGGCCCAGTTCCCGCGCCAGACGCACCGCTGCCGCCACATTGATGCCGCTGGTGCTGCCGAGGAACAGGCCTTCTTCGTACAACAGGCGATACACCATAGAGAGGGTCTCAGGGTCCTCGATGTGCAGCGCTGCATCGACCGGCGCATCTTTAAAGTTAGCGGTCACGCGGGCGATGCCGATACCTTCGGTCACCGAACTCTTGCCGGTGGCCTTGAGTTCACCGTGGTTCACCAGTTCAAACAGCGAACTGCCCGGCGGATCGGCCAGTACCGTGCGCACCGTAGCGCTGCGGCTTTTTAAGTATTCGGCCGTGCCTGCCAAGGTGCCACCTGTACCACTGGCGGCCACAAAAGCATCGATACGACCTTCGGTCTGCGCCCAGATCTCCGGGCCCGTCGATTCAAAGTGAGCGCGACGATTCGCCGTGTTATCGAACTGATTGGCCCAGATGGCGTCGGGCAGTTCATCCGCCAAGCGGCCGGCAACATGCTGGTATTGGTTCGGATCGCTGTACGGCACGGCTTTGACCTTGCGCACCTCGGCACCCAAGGCTTCGATGAGTCGATATTTTTCCGGTGACTGGTTATCCGGCATGACGATAACGCAGCGATAGCCGCGCGCATTACACACGTGCGCCATACCGATGCCGGTATTGCCCGCGGTGCCCTCAACCACCGTACCACCGGCATGCAACACACCGCGCTGCTCTGCGTCGAGCACGATCCATTTGGCCGCGCGGTCCTTGACCGAACCGCCCGGATTCATGAACTCGGCTTTGCCATAGATATTGCAGCCGGTCTCGCGGCTCACCCCGTCCAGACGCAGCAAGGGCGTGTTGCCCACAGCATCGATGAAACCGGCTCTGATTGTCATGTAAGGTCTCCGACAGCTTTGCAATACGTTGGCGCAGGCTCCAGTCCCGCTCCGGCTAAGACCGCAGCAGTCACCTCACCCAGTATCAACAGACTGGGCGCTTGCACGTCAGCCGTGCGCGCAGTGTGCGGCAGGTCGGCCACACTGCAATGCAGCACACGCTGATCAGGCCAGGTGGCCCGTTCGATCAAGGCTGCCGGATGCGACGGCGGCAGGCCATGCTGCAGCAAGGCCGCAACCACGGCATCGATCTGCGCCACGCCCATATAAAACACGACGGTTTGCCCAGTTTGCGCCAACGCCTGCCAGTTCAGTTGCTGGCCCAGCGCACCGGTGGCCGTGACAAACGTGACCGACTGCGACACGCCGCGTTGCGTCAGCGCAATGCCTGAGCTGGCTGCAGCGCCCAAGGCGGCCGTGATGCCAGGAACGACAATGGTGGCAATGCCGGCCGCCCTAAGCACCGCCAACTCTTCACCGCCCCGCCCGAAGATAAACGGATCACCGCCCTTGACCCGCGCCACCCGCAGGCCACGCTGAGCATGGTCGATCAGCAGTTGATTGATATGCGCCTGCGTCATCTGTGTGCTGCCGGGCGCTTTACCGACGTTGATTTTCTCGGCATCACGGCGGGCCCTGCCAATGATCACGTCCGGCACGAGACGGTCGTACAACAACACATCGGCCTGTTGCAGCAGTTGCTGAGCGCGCAGCGTCAGCAGATCAGGGTCACCCGGACCGACACCGATCAGGTAAACCTCACCGCGCTGACTGCCCAGGGACAGACGCGCGCTGTCGAGTTGTTGCTGCATGGCCGCATCGGCTCCGTCAGTGCGGCCGGACAGCACCTGCGTAGCCACCGGGCTTGCGAAAAACCCATCCCAGAAACGCAGTCTGTCAGGTAACGAGGGCAAAGCGGCCTTGACCAAGCCACGCCAGCGCCCGGCATACGTTGCCAGGTCACCCAAGCGCTCGGGCAATAAGGCCTCAATCTGGGTGCGCACGCGCCGCGCCAGGGTGGGGGAACTGCCCTCGGTGCCTATAGCCACCAGCAGCGGTGAACGGTCGACGATGGCGGGAAAGATAAAGGCCGAGCGTTTGGCATCATCGACCACATTGACCCACATGCCGCGGGCCCGCGAACACTGTGAAACAGCCTCATTAACCGATTCATCATCAGTGGCTGCCACCACCAGCTGCGCCCCATCGAGGTGCTGGCAGGCAAAGTGGCTGGCACGATGTTCCAGTCGCCCGGCATCACGAAACAAGGCCAACTCGGAAGTCAGTTCGGGTGCAACAATCCGCACGCGGGCATGGGCTTTGAGCAGGTGTTCTATCTTGCGGGCAGCGACCACACCGCCGCCGACCACGACCACCAAGCGATCACGCAGATCGACGAATATCGGCAGATAGTCCATGGTCGCTGACGCTCACCGCCGTGCCCTGTCAGGCCGGCGCCTTAGACTGCGTAACGATGCGGATGCGCGGATGCAGACCGCATTCACGCGAATCGGTGTTCTCCCACCACCAGCGACCCGAGCGGCTGTCAGCGCCGGGCTCTACGGCACGCGTGCACGGCTCGCAGCCGATGCTGGGATAACCCTTGTCGTGCAGCGCGTTATAGGGCAACGAATGACTGCGGATATAGGCCCACACATCATCGTGGGTCCAGTCCAGAATCGGGCTGATCTTGTGCAGACCGTTAGCCGTATCAAACTCCATCGTCTGCGCAGTCGCGCGGGTAGCAGACTGCTCACGGCGCACACCGGTGACCCAGGCGCCGAAACCCGCGATGGCGCGCCGGAACGGCTCGATCTTGCGGATGTGGCAGCACGACTGCCGCTCGGCCAGACCGTTATAGAAACCGTTGATGCCATGTTCGCTGGTATAGGCCTGCAAAGCCTCAGCCTGCGGATGGACCAGACGCAGGCGGCGGCCATAGCGACGTTCTACGCGCTCGAGCAGTGTGTAGGTCTCTTCGGGCAGGCGACCGGTGTCGATGCTGAAGATATCGATCTGCGGGACCTGGGTGCAGATCAGGTCGGTGAGCACCATCGACTCAGCACCCAGACTATTGGAATAAGTGACAGTGCCATAGTCGTTTAAGGCTTGGCGCAGCAGCGCGACGGTAGCGGCAACCTTTTCGAGTTGCAGCGCTGTCAGTTGGGTCGAGATCGCTTGCTGTGCCATGGGCGTAGGTTCGCGTGTTTTCGGGGGTCGGCATTGTCTGCCCATGGCTTATAACAATGGCATATGTCCTCTGCACAAGCCCGCGAGGCTTAGGTTATCTGCAGCGACCGCAGACAGGCAAAACGTGGCACGATTACAGGCTACTTCATCACCAGCGTGAACAGCCTAGCCCCCATGAGCCGAATCAGCCTCAGGCGCCTGCGTCAAGACCCTCATATCCGCTCGCTGACCCGCGAAGTGCGCGTCTCTCCAGAGCAGTTCATACAGCCCCTGTTCGTGGTCGAGGGTTTAGACACCCGCGAAGAAGTACCGGGGCTTACCGGGGTTTATCGCGATACGCCGTCGTCGCTCTTGCAACAGATCGAAGCCGATCTGGCCGCAGGGGTCAGCAAGTTTCTGCTGTTCTGCGTACCGCTGGGCAAAGACACGCACGACATAGACTGGTCCTTCAATGCCGGCCAGATCGCCGCTATCAAGCAGCGTTTCGGCAGCGATGTGTGGCTGGCCGTCGATGTCTGCCTGTGCTCGTCCACACCGCATGGTCATTGCGGCGTACTGAATCCGGAAGGC
>CAIVTJ010000218.1 GCA_903908825.1 uncultured Pseudomonadota bacterium
ACCTCGCCGGCCTGACCGCTTCGGCGAGGCCGGGGATGTTTGCTGCGCGTTGCGCACCGGTACAAGCCAGCTATCTGGGTTATCCGGGCACGACGGGGGTCGATTACATCGACTATCTGATCGCTGATGCAGTCACTATTCCAGCCAGCCATCGGCAGCACTACAGCGAACAGATCATCACACTGCCCGGCTGCTTCATGCCGCATGACACGACGCAGGCGCTGGTGGTGCCGCCCCTGACACGTGCTGAGGCCGGACTGCCCGAACAGGGCTTTGTGTTCCGCTGCTACAACAGCAGTTACAAGATTTTGCCCGAGACCTTTGCCTGCTGGATGCGACTGCTGCAGCAGGTGGACGGCAGCGTGCTGTGGCTCAATGCCGATAACCCTGCGACAACGGCCAACCTGCGCGCGCAAGCCTTGGCTCATGGCATTGCGCATGACCGCTTGGTATTTGCCGACCGTGCCTCTTTACCCCTGCACCACGCGCGCAACCGGCTGGCTGATTTATTCCTGGATACCTTCCCTTATGGCGCGCACAGCACCGGCGCCGATGCGCTGTGGTCCGGCTTGCCGGTGCTGACACGTCGCGGCGCATCGTTTGCCAGTCGCGTGTGCGCGAGCCTGCTGCTGCAGGCAGGGCTGCCGGAACTGGTGACTGAAAGTGCTGCTGACTATGAACGTCAGGCACTGCACCTGGCGACTTCGATCACGCTGTTGCCAGTGTTGCGCGACCGGCTACAAATCCGTTGCAGCCAACAGTCCCTGTTCAACACGCCACAACTCACGCGCGATTTGCAGCGCGCGCTGGTGTGGATGCACAAAAACGCGCTGGCTCATTCGCCACCGGCCCATCTGGAACTGACGTCGTGAACAACGCGCTCGCGATACAGGACAATTTTGCGCAAGCACTAAGCCAGCATCAGGCTGGAAAACTGCTGTTAGCGCAGCAGGGCTATGAGCAAGTGCTGCGAGAGCAGCCGCAGCACTTTGATGCGCTGCACCTGTTGGGTGTGGTCGCACAACAGCTGGGCGACAACAGTCGATCTGTACGTTTGATCAGTGAGGCGCTGCAGATCGACCCGCATTTTGTGGAGGCCCACTTTAATCTCGGCAATGCACTGTCCGCTCTGGGCCAACACGCTTCAGCTCTGGCCAGCTATGAATCCGCTACCGCCTTGCGCCCGGCTTATGCCGAGGCGTGGTTCAACTATGGCAACACACACTTTTATCTGCAGCAGTTGACGCAGGCCGTGCCCCTGTACCAGCGGGCGCTTTCACTGCAACCGGACAACGCCGCGATAGAACGCAATCTGGCCACGGCCTTGTTAGCGCTGGGAGACTACGCTGCAGCGATAGCGCATTTTGATGCGGCACTGCGGCTGGTGCCAAGCACGCCTGAATGCCACTACAACCGTGCAAACGCTTTGACCCAGCTGCGGCACTATGCGGCGGCAGCGGCAGGCTATGACCAAGCCTTGCAACTGCGGCCGCAATACGAGTTGGCACCGGGCTTGGCGCAGCACATGCGTATGCGCCTGTGTGATTGGACCGGCTTTGAGGCAGCGACGTGCAACATTGCCAGCGGGATGGCGCAAGACCAACTCGTCACACCCACCTTCCCGGCACTGGCGTTGTTTGACGATCCGGCACTGCACCGGCAGGCCGCCACGCGGTTCAGCAAGACCTTGCCGGATAAGGCGCTGGCTGCAATTCCGATCCACATTCACAGTCCGGATCGCAAGCTGCGGGTCGGCTATTTCTCAGCCGAGTTCCATGAGCATGCCGTGGCTAATCAGATGGCCGGGCTCTATGAGTTGCACGATCGCAGCCGGTTCGAAATCTTTGCCTTTTCGCTGGCGCCGCCCAAACATGACGCCATGCGCGAGCGTTTGCAGGCAACGTTTGATGGATTCTTTGACCTGCATAACGCCAGCGATCAGTCAGTAGTCGATCTGGCGCGGCGGCAGGGCCTGGACATTGCCGTCGATCTCAATGGCTATTCGGGTCGCGGGCGGCCGGCCATCTTTGCGCTGCGCTGCGCACCTGTACAAGTCAGCTATCTCGGCTATCCGGGAACGACCGGCAGCCGTTTTATGGACTATCTGCTTGCCGACCCTGTCGTTATCCCCGACACGCATCGTGACCACTACACCGAAAAGCTGATCCGGCTGCCGGGCAGCTTCATGGTCAATCAGGCGCAGCGGCCGATCGCAGACCATCACTTTGAACGGCGCGACTTCGGCTTGCCGGAACGCGGTTTTGTTTTCCGCTGCTACAACAACAGCTACAAGATTTTGCCCGACACCTTTGCCTGTTGGATGCGCCTGCTGCAACAGGTACAAGGCAGCGTCCTGTGGCTACTGGCGGACGGCGATCAGGCGAGCGCCAAGCTACGTGCTGCAGCGGCAGCTCACGGCATCGACCCCGAGCGGTTGGTCTTTTCAGGCCACCTGCCCATGGCCGAACACTTCGCACGTAACCGTCTGGCCGATTTATTTCTGGACACCTTCCCCTTCGGTGCCCACAGCACCGGCGCCGATGCGCTGTGGTCCGGTCTGCCGGTGCTAACCCGTCGCGGTGAATCATTTGCCAGCCGCGTGTGCGCCAGCCTGCTGACAGAACTCGGGCTGCCTGAGTTGATCGTTGACAGCGCCGAAGACTATGAAGCCACGGCTTTGCGGTTGGCGCGCAACCCAACGGAGCTTGCAGGCTTGCGTGAACGCCTTTGGTCGCAGCGCCAGAGCTGCACGCTCTATAAGCCGTCCATTTTTGTCTGCCAACTCGAGCAAGCCTATCTTGCGATCAGCCAACGTGCCGCCCGGGGCGAGGCGCCTGACCATCTGGAGATCGAGCCGTGAAGCCTTCGACCAATGCTGCCCATAGTTTTTCGCGTGCACTGGCCAGCCATCAGGCCGGTGATCTGGCACAGGCACGACGCGGCTACCTCGATATCTTGCGCGGATCACCGCGTCACTTTGATGCCAAGCATCTGCTGGGTGTCATTGCGCATCAGCAAGGCGAACACGAACAGTCCGTCAAGCTGATCCGAGAGGCTTTGCTGCTCTCACCGCGCATCGCCAGCGCACACAACAACCTGGGCACGGCGTTGTTGGCCTTGGGCCGTAATGAGGAAGCGAAGGTCAGTTTCAACAAGGCGCTGGCCTTGGAGCCCGGCTATATCGAGGCGCGCTATAACCTTGGCAATGCGCTGTTCGCCTTACGCGAACTGGAGCCGGCTGCCGAGGTCTTCACCGCTGTCACAAAAGCCCTGCCCGAACACTTTGAAGCCTGGAACAACTTGGGCAATGTACTTCTGGACCTCAAGCGCCCGCAGGACGCCTTGCGTTCGCTTGACCAGGCTCTAGCCATTAATCCCGGCTACGACCTCGCACTATTTAACCGGGCCAACGCGCGGGCAGCCTTGGGTGCTCACCGTGAAGCGTTGCAAGATTTGAATCAGGCGCTTGCACTCAATGGCAACAACGTTGAGTTCTGGCGTGCTCGGGGCGATGTGCTGCGCAGAGGCTTGCATGACCACGAGGCGGCCATAGAAGCCTATGAACAAGGCTTGTTACTGCAGCCGATGCATCTGGATACGCTGATCAATAAAGGGCAGGCCCACTATTTAAGGAAGCAGCTTGAAGCTACGATCGCCTGCTATGAACAAGCACTGACCATCACACCTCTGGATCTGCACCTCTTCGGAAATTTGATTCTGGCGCGGTTACATCTGTGCCGCTGGAGCGATCAGCCCGAGTCTTTGGCGCTGCTGTTGCGGGGCCTGCCCGACTTCGACCAGCACATTGGTCCCTTCGGCCTGCTGTCCATCACTGACTCGCCTGTTGTACAGCTAGCCGATTCACGTCGATTCCATGCCACACATGGACCCTCCACTTTGCGCGGCCCAAGGCCCGCGGCACGTGCTCACACTGGCCGACTGCGCATCGCCTATGTTTCTGAAGATTTTCAGGACCACCCCGTAGGCCGGCAAATGGTTGAGCTGCTTGAGAGTCATGACCGGAAGCAGTTCGAGATATTCGCCATCTCACTGTGTGCAGAAAGCCAAGATGCCATCCAAATCCGCATCCGTCAGGCTGTGGACCACTTCCTGCCCGTTGCAAACCATAGCGACCTTGAGATCGCAGCGCTCATGCGTGATTTGCAATTGGATATCGCTATAGATTTGAACGGCACCACCGGCAACGTTCGCAGTGGCATGTTTGCCAGCGGCTGCGCACCCATCCAGGCCTCCTACTTGGGATATGCCGGAAGTTCAGGCGCAGACTTCTACGACTACCTTATTGCCGATCGCATCGTTGTGCCGCAAAAGTCACGTCCTTACTACTGCGAGCAGTTGGTCTACTTGCCGGACTCAATGATGCCTGGCGACAGCACACGCCAAGTATCCAGCCGTCGGTTCACCCGCGCAGAGTGCGGGCTGCCTGAACATGGTTTTGTGTTCCGTTGTTTCAATAGTCTCAACAAGATATTGCCGGAGACGTTTGAGTTGTGGATGCAGATCCTCTTGCGGGTTCCCGATAGCCTCTTGTGGCTATCTGCAAACAAGCAGGAGGTCATCGAAAACCTCCAGGCGCAGGCGCAGAAGCAAGGCGTCGCGGCATCACGATTGGTGTTCGCTGATGTTCTGCCTCTGGCCGAGCATCTTGCCCGCAATCAAATTGCTGACCTATTTCTGGATACTTTCCCATTTGGTGCTCATAGCACCGGAAACGAAGCCCTATGGTCAGGCTTGCCCGTACTCACCCGGGTTGGGGAGTCGTTTGCCAGTCGTGTCTGTGCCAGCCAGCTATTGGCCATCGATCTACCGGAGTTGGTAGTAACCACACCGCAGGAATACCTCGAAACAGCGGTCCGACTGGCGACCCAACCCCAATTGCTGGCTGATATCCGGCGACGGCTGCGTCGCGATCGCAGCCACTCCCGGCTATTTAATACCAAGCGACTGGCACGCCATCTCGAGTCTGCATTTAGCACTATGCACACTCGCGCGTGTCGAGGACTGCGCGCGGTGGATTTTGATGTTCAGGTGATTGAAACGTCACTTGATCAGCAGACTACGGTACCGACCGATTTGCGTATGCAGCAACACTTGGATCAAGCCGAGAGCGAGTTGCAGCGCGGCATGCGCAATCAGGCACTTACGAATTTTGAAGCGGCGCTAGTGCTGGCCCCACAGGACGCACTACTGCGCCGCCGGGTTGCAGACTTGTGTGCCGAGTTCAAATTGCATGACCGGGCGGCAGATCATTACGGTTTGTTGGTTCAGTCCGATGCTGGCTCATCAGAGCTGATGGTCAACTATCTTGTCGCGCTCGAGGGATGCTCACGCTACGCCGAGGCACTCCAGGCCATTAAGGATCGTGGGCACGACCCATTGCGTCCCGGTGGTGTGCTGTACATGCAGATGCGCGCCTGCATATGGGATGACATAGACCAGCAACGCGATGCATTTATCACGCGGGTCATGCAGAACGGTGAAGCCGGCAACCCGATGCCCCTGCTAGCCGTAGTTGATGCGCCGGATGTACATCGTCGTTCGGCCGAGATTTTGAGCAGCACTGCCATTGCCGGCATTACTCCCAAGGTCGTCCGTGGTCGAGCTTATGCCGGCAGAAAATTGCGCATTGGCTATTTCTCGGGTGACTTTAGAAATCATGCCATGGCCTATCAGATGGCAGAGTTCTATGAAGTCACAGACCGCAGCCGGTTCGAGCAGATTGCCTTTTCACTGGGCGATCACATGTCGGATTCTTGGAGATCCCGTCTAGAGGCGAGTTTTGACAGCTTTTTAGATGTGGGCACCATGGACGACGCCCAGATAGCTGCCTTCGCGCGGGATCTTGAAATCGACATCGCCGTCGATCTGATAGGTCATACAAGCGGCTCTAGGCTGGGCATTTTCGCCCATCGCTGTGCACCGGTCCAGATCAGCTATTTAGGCTATCCCGGGACCAGTGGTAACCCCCACATCGACTATATGGTTGCGGACAAGACAGTGGTTCCCGTAAGTGAGCAGCAACATTACACAGAGAAGATGCTGTATCTGCCTCGTTGTTTCATGGTGAATGACGGCACAAAACCCTCGGCCAAGGATCTTTTTAAGCGGGAAACCTGGGGGCTGCCGGAGTCTGGATTTGTTTTCCGCTGTTACAACAACAGCAACAAGATATTGCCGGACGTGTTTGACAGCTGGATGCGTCTGCTCAAGCAAGTACCGGGAAGCGTGCTTTGGCTCCTCGAAACAAGTGAGCTTGCCAGCAACAACTTGCGCAAGTACGCCTCTAAGGCCGGCATAGACCCTGCTCGCCTGATCTTTAGCGGCACCTTGGTTTCCGAGCACCACTTGGCCCGCAATCGCTTGGCCGATCTGTTTCTAGACACTTTCCCTTACACAGCGCACAGCACAGGCTGTGACGCGTTGTGGTCGGGATTGCCACTGCTAACGCGCATGGGCCACTCGTTTGCCAGTCGTGTGGCCGGCAGTCTCCTGCTGCAACTAGGCCTTCCTGAACTGGTGACATTTAGCCCAGAGGAATATGAAGCCAAGGCCTTGCATTTGGCGACCCATCCACAAGAGTTGGCAGCACTGCGGACCCGTCTTGAACACAACAGGGCAACATCGCCGTTATTTGACGCGCGTCATTTCGCACGCTGCATCGAGCAGGCCTACGTCATGGCCTATGAGCGCCATCTATCCGGCGAAGCCCCTGACCATTTGGATGTTCCGGCATGATCGCTGCAGCGCCACGGATGCTGCCTGTCGGAGTGGCGCTGGGCCTGCATCAGGCAGGGCTCCTTCAAGAGGCGCGTATCGAGTACGAGCGCGTCCTTGCGCAGCAGCCCATGCATTTCGATGCCTTGCATCTGCTCGGCGTATTACTAAATCAGCAGGGCCTTACGGCAGAGGCGTCAACACTGGTTGAGCAGGCCTTGGTTTTGCGCCCTGACACAGCGAGCTTTCATAACAGCCTGGGACTGGTTAAACAGGCCGCCAACGATTTTCATGCGGCGTGCGAAAGCTATCGTCGGGCGATCGCCCTGGATAGCCGCTATGCGGACCCGCATCTGAATTTAGGGAATGTACTGGTGCAGCTGGATCAGGTGGAAAGCGCACTGCAATGCTATCAGGAGGCGTTGCGACTACAGCCTTCTGGTCTGCAAGCCCGCTACAACAGTGCGACGCTACTGCTTCGGCTGGGTCACTTGGACAAGGCCATCAAGGCGTTCAGTCAAGTGCTCGCTGCTGATCCGACAGCGCTTCACGCGTGGTACAACCGGGGGCTTGCACGGGTTTCGCTGCGGGAGTTGCCGGGAGCATTGGCTGATTTTGACCAGGCGTTAGCACTTGAACCGCGCTATTTGGATGCCTTAAACAATCGAGGGCTGGTGTTATCGGAGTTCGGTCTCAGTGACGAAGCGATAGCATGCTTCGCAGAAGTCCTAGCAACGACTCCAGAGCACTTTGAGGCACACAACAATCTTGGTGATGCCTTACTCGGCAAGCAAGATTGGCGCGGCGCCTTAGCCAGCTATCGTCGGGCGCTTGAATTGAGGCCCACTCATCCCTTACTAGCCGGTACCACACTGCACACACAATCCCGCTTGTGTGATTGGACTGACCTGACTGAGCAGTTGCGGGCCTTGCATGGGGGATTAATGGCAGGTAACGCGATGTCGCAACCCTTCTGCCTGCTTTCGATGATTGATTCGCTGACCTTGCATCGCCTGGGCGCCGCGAGCTTCCTGCGCACCAAGGTCTTACACAAGCAGCTTCCCGTTACTGAGTTTGGCCCGCCGTCTGGTGGCCGCATCCGCATCGGCTATTTTTCGAGTGACTATTCTGATCATGTCATGGGTCAGCAGATGGCTCAGCTCTACGAGTTGCACGATCGACGTTCGTTTGAGATTTTTGCTATTTCATTGGGTCCAGACATCCGCGATCGGATGCGCGCCCGGCTATCGGCGGCATTCGAACATTTTATAGACGCCAGCGCGATGAGCGATCGCGAGGTGGCTGCTCTATCGCGTGAACTGGGCCTAGACATCGCCGTCGATCTTAATGGCTACACCAGCAAGGCGAGGCCTACCATTTTTGCCCTAGGCTGCGCCCCGGTGCAGGTGGCCTATCTGGGTTACCCCGGCACCACCGGTGCGCCCTACATGGACTACCTTATGGC
>CAIVTJ010000219.1 GCA_903908825.1 uncultured Pseudomonadota bacterium
GCGCGCACTCATCAAAGACAAGCCCACCGCGGCAACATGATCGGCTTGTATGCCGGTGCGCTCATCATCGCCGGACTGTTTACGCTGCTGCCCGGGCGCCTGATTGGCCATAGCCTGAGCGTGTGGTGGGCCGGTCTCTAAAAGCCAGCGAATACGCCATATTTGCACGGTGTGGCGGCCGGCGTGACCCGCACACAATCCCTACCCTGTCGCTCACAGGGCCTGATCATGGAACACCTCTACTCGTTGTATGATGCATTGGTCAGCATCAACGTCCCCGGCGGCATGGCGCGTCAAGTCGTCCAAGCCATGGAGCGCGACATGACCGGCGAACTGGCTACCAAATCTGAGCTGCAGAACGTGCGCAACGATCTGCACAACTCCATAGAGCGCTTCCGCGGCGAGCTCAAGTCAGAGATCGAACTGCTGCGGCGGGAAACTAAGGCCGAGATCGAACTGCTGCGGCAGGAAACCAAAGCTGACATCGATTTGCTGCGGCAGGAAACCAAAGCCGACATCGAGTTACTGCGCCAGGAAACCAAAGCCGACATCGATTTGCTGCGGCGGGAAACCAAAGCCGAAATCGAGTTGCTGCGTCAGGAAACCCGGGCGGAGTTCGTCAAAGTGCGGCTGGAAATTGACCAACTGCGCCAGGAAATGCACGCCGGCTTCGCGCTGCTACGCAGCGAAATGCAGACCATGTCCAACCAGATGACCGTCAAGCTGGGCTCGATGATGGTGGTCTCCGTCGGACTTATCGTCACCCTGCAAAAGCTGCTCTGACGCAGCCCACCCCATCTGCGTTACGCTGCACCCATGCGCAATTCACACCCTCGCACTCTGGCCGCACTGCTCCCGACGCTGCTGCTCGCCCTTAGCGCCAGCACGGCGGCCCTCGCCGCCGCTCCTGTCGACGACGCCTACTCGCGCACCTGCGCGGCCTGTCACGGCGCGGAATTGCGCGGTGGTGAGACGGGCCCGGCGTTGATCGGCGCGGCCTTCCAACAAAAGTGGGCCAGCGTGCCCGCAACCGTGCTCGAGGCCTATACACGCGGCAGCATGCCGCCGACCAATCCCGGTGGACTGTCCGCTGGCGACTATGCCTCGGCCGTGGCCCGCATCCGCGCCACCAACGGCTGGCAGGCCGCTGCTGCCGCCAGCACTGCCGAGCCACACTACACCGAGTGGCTGCACAACCGTTCTGATCAGGCCAGCAGCAGCTATTCGCCGCTGTCCCTCATCAATGCCGACAATGTCGGCAAGCTCAAAGTCGCCTGGCGCTTTAAGACTGACAACTACGGCCCCACCCCCGAGTTCTATTACCGCGCCACGCCGCTGATGGCCGACGGCGTGCTCTACACCACCGCCGGCGTACGCCGCACCGTGGTCGCCCTCGACGCCACCACCGGTGAAACCCTGTGGATGTACCGCCTCGATGAAGGTGCGCGCGGCGCGGCTGCACCCCGCCGCAGTTCGGGCCGTGGCGTGGCGTACTGGCGCAGCCCCAACGCCGGCGAGCCCAGCCGCATCTACACCATCACCCCGGGCTTCCAGCTCATCGCACTCGATGCGCGCTCAGGCTTGCCAGTGCCTTCCTTCGGCGATGCCGGCTTGGTCGACCTAAAGACCGGCCTGCCCCGCGTTAATGACCCCGGCATGGCCCAGCCCGGCTCCAGCTCACCGCCGGTGGTTGTGGGCGACACGCTGGTAGTCGGCGTGGCTTTTGCCGCCGGCGGCGCACCGCGTACCAAAGAAGCAGTGCCCGGCTATGTGCGCGGCTATGACATCCGCAGCGGCAAACTCAAGTGGACCTTCCACACCATCGCGCAGGTGGGTGAGATCGGTGCCGACACCTGGCTCGAGGGCAGCAACGCTTATACCGGCAACACCGGTGTGTGGACGCCGTTCACCGCCGATCCCAAGCTGGGCTATGTCTATCTGCCGGTCGAGGCCGCCACCGGCGACTTTTATGGCGGGCACCGTCCCGGTGACAACCTGTTCTCTGATGCGTTGGTCTGTCTCAATGCAGACACCGGCGAGCGCGTCTGGCATTACCAGATCATCCATCACGACATCTGGGACTATGACCTGCCCGCCCCCCCTGTTCTGGCCGACATCCGCGTAGCGGGCCGTCAGGTACGCGCCGTGGTGCAGGTCACCAAGACCGGCTATGCGTTCATGTTCGACCGCGTCAAAGGCACGCCCATCTGGCCTATCGTCGAGCAGCCCGTGCCGCAGTCCGATGTACCCGGCGAACGCACTGCCGCCACCCAGCCCATCCCCACCCGCCCACTGCCCTTCGAACCGCAGGGGCTGCGCGATGAAGACCTCATCGACTTCACGCCCGAACTCAAAGCGCAGGCGCGCGAGATCATCCGCCAGTACCGCTATGGGCCGGCGTTCATCCCGCCCAGCGTGGTAGTGCCCGGCAAGAATCTGGGGACGTTGATCCGCCCCAACCTGTCGGGCGGTGCCAACTGGGCCGGCGCTGCGCTAGACCCTGAAACCGGCATGCTCTACGTCAGCTCGATCTCCCCTGTGGGGCCCATCGGCCTCAAGCAGGACAAGAGCGTCTCGAATATGAACTTCATCGGCACCTATGGCGAAGGGTTCCCGGGCGGCTCGCTGGGCGGCCCGGCCGGACTGCCGCTGATCAAGCCACCATGGGGGCGCATTACCGCCATCAACCTCAACACCGGCTCACACGCTTGGATGGTGCCCAACGCGGACACACCGGCTTGGGCGCGCGACAACCCGGCGTTGGCGGGCATCAAGCTGGAGCGCACCGGTTCGTTTGATCAGGTCGGGCTGCTGGTCACCAAGTCGCTGCTGTTCTCGGGCGAAGGCAGCGGCCTGTGGCGCGCCGGTGGCGGCGGTAACAAGCTGCGCGCTCATGACAAGGTTACCGGCGAGGTGCTGCACGAGTTCATCCTGCCGGCTAACCAGTCGGGTGTGCCCATGACCTATGAGGTCAATGGCAAGCAGTACATCGTCGTCGCCGTGGGCGCGCGCGGCTCGCCCGGTGAACTGGTAGCGCTGACGGTCGATTGACCGCAGCGCTATTGCAGGTGTAGCGGCACGCCCAGCAATTCGCCCAAGGGTGCCGCCAGCAACGCCATATTTTCATACAAGCCATTCACATGGCCGCCCAGACGGTCGACACCGTCGGCATCCAAGCTCAGCAACCGCTTCGGCTCATTGGCCGCTGCAAACAGCTTTAGACCATGCGCATAGGGCACCACCTTGTCAGCGCGCGTGTGCGCCACCAACACCGGAATGTGTACCTGCGGCAACCGGTCTAAGGACGCAAAGTGGATGGTCGCCAACTCACGAACCGGCATATAGGGATAGGTATCGGCGCCCACATCGGGTATGGACGTGAACGCACCGAACAATACCAGCGCCGCCGCAGGCTGCTGCGTCGCCAACCAAGTGGCCGGACCTGAGCCCAACGAATGCCCCCAGATGATGATGCGATCTGCAGGCACGCCACGCGCGCGCAACCACTGCCAAGCGGCTGCTGCATCGTCATACAAACCCTGTTCGCTGGGTTCACCGGGCGTTGGACCAAAGCCGCGATAGTCGAACGACAACACCGACAGACCCAAGGCACTCATCTGCTGCGCATGACGGATCTGCTCTTCTTGAAAAGCCGATACCGAATTACCATGCAGATGCAGCACCCAATAACCGCTGTCATGATCTGCCTTAGCGGGCATGACATAGGCGAACAGACTGCTGCTTTGCGGACCGGGCAGAGCCACCGCTGTTGCCACATCGGGCAACTGACCCACCGGGCGCAAACGGCTGATCTGCGCCACGAAGACCAGGTCGGCCTCGTGCGTTTTCATGTACACAACGGCGCCGCCGTACAGCAACGCCACTGCGAGCAACCCCCAAGCCACACGTCGTCCCCACCGGGAGCCGCGCGGCTTGTTATTGATCTGAGCTTCAGTCATGTCTCATCCTCTTTCGACAACAAGGCCCATGCCTTGCACCCGACGCTCGCGTAGCATCGGCCCATAATCAGGAGACCCTGTTTGAACACTACCAGCCGTTGCATCGCCTTGCTGTCCAGTCTGGCCTTGGGCCTGTCACCGCTGACCCTGTTGGCGCAGCAAAGCGACGCACCGGCTTCTGGTGGGGCCTCTGAAGGCGCTGCCGCCCTGCGCTCACTGCACTGGCAGCAAGGCCCCACGCAAGTGACCATCGCCGCCAACTCCACCCTGAAGGTGCCGGCCGGCTATGTCTTTCTGGACAAAGCCGATACCGATCGCTTTCTCGAGCTCAGCCACAACCTGGCCAGTGGCAACGAGGTCATGCTGGCCCCGGAAGACCTCTCGTGGGCAGCGTATCTGAGCTTCGACGAATCCGGCTACGTCAAAGACGACGATAAGATCGACGCTGCGGCCTTGCTGAAAACCATG
Source organism: uncultured Pseudomonadota bacterium (assembly GCA_903908825.1). Lineage (GTDB taxonomy): Bacteria > Pseudomonadota > Gammaproteobacteria > Steroidobacterales > Steroidobacteraceae > ZC4RG30. The sequence continues at coordinate 4,428 of CAIVTJ010000219.1, forward strand.
CAGGAAGGTCAGGAAGCCGCCAATGCCGAACGCCGTCGACGCGGCTGGGGCGAGCTGTCTATTGTCGGCTGGGCCACGCCACCGTTTTATAACCGCGACACCAAGCGCCTGGAATGGGCCACGCTGCTGGCCAGCAACGGCGAGCAGACCGCCAACTTCGCCACCAAGATTTTGGGCCGTCGCGGCCATACCTCCGTGATTCTGGTCGCAGACCTGCCCGGCCTGCCTGCTGCGCAGCGCCAGCTCAACACCGTGTTGCAAGGCTATGAGTTCAACAGCGGCGAGCGCTATGCCGAATGGCGCCAGGGTGACAAGGTGGCGGAGTACGGACTGGCGGCGCTGATCCTCGGCGGCGCAGCGGCCGTGGCCACCAAAAAAGGCCTGTGGGCGGTGCTGGGCACCTTCTTTGCGGCGACGTGGAAATTCCTGGCCGCAGGTGTCGTGGCCGCAGGCGGCTGGTTGCGCTCGCTGTTCAAGAAGAAGTCCGGTTGATCGAACTGCCTCCGTTCGAGGTGTTGCTTCCGCTGGGCGCCCTAGCGTTCTATGCCTACGACTGCTGCTTGCTGCTGTTCGATAATGAGACCGTACAGCACTGGGCGGGCGGCAGCTGGCTGCCTCAGGCGCCTACTTCGATCGTGCTGATGCGCAAGCGGCTGCTGCTGTTAGACCTGCTGCGACCCGACCGCTTGTGCCTGCGCGCCGCCGCAGAGCCAGCAGACCTGGCACCTGCGCCCGCCGGGCTGCTGCTCAAAGCCGTGCGCCCGCTACAGGCCGGCGTGCTGATGCTGGCGGTGCTGCTGTGGGTGGTGCTGCCCACCGTGTCGCTGGTCTTGGGCGCGGGCCTTGCGCTGCTGGCGGTGTTTGCGGCGTATTACGCGGCTGTGGTCGCGCTGCTTGTCATCACGTCCAGACGCCGTGTGGCCTTGGGACTTGGCACCAAGGCTTATTGGGCCATCGCCTTGGACTGCATACTGTGCCCGCCCTTTGCCGTGAACCTTGTGCGCAAAATTACGCTACAAGCCACCACTACAGCCGCGACACCATGAACTTCACACTGATCGGCGTCATCATCCTGTGCGCAGGCTTGGGCTATGCCTTGATGAACTTCTTCTTGTCCGGCCCGTCTGCGCCGCGCAGCGAAGATGATCCCTTGGGCATCGGCTCACGCCGGCAGCAAACACCGCCGCCCCGCCAACCGCAACCACGCGCCGATGCATCTGAGCCTTGGTATGACGTTCTGGGCGTAGCGCCCGACGCCACGCTCGAACAGATCAAGCGCGGCTACCGGCAGAAGATCAGCCAGTACCACCCGGACAAAGTCGCCAACAGCGCCGACGAGATCCGGCAACTGGCCGAGTCCCGGAGCAAACAGATCAACACGGCTTATGAATACGCGATCAGCCGGCCGGGGATGTCACCCAACTAGGCGGTGCGCTCGTTTAGAACCTGCTGCAGTTCAGCCAGTGACTGCAACACCCAATCGGGCCGCTGCTTAGCCGGTTGCGCAGCCCACATCGCCGCATTGGTGACGCCCGTGGTCACACCCATGCCCACTGCACCACCGCGCCGGGCCATCTGCATCTCGACCAAAGGGTCATCGCCCACCACACCCACCGCAGTGCGCGGCACGCCCAGCTTGGCGGCCACAAAGCGCAGCGCGTGCAGCGAAGGTTTGCCCGTCAGGATGACCGGCACCCGCGTCATGCGCTTGATGGCGCCGATGATCGCGTAGGAATAGCCCATGGACCGGCCCTGCTTGGTGGCAAAGAACGGTACATCCGAAGCGGTATACAGCTTGGCGCCGTTCCAGATGGCGTTACAGGCGGCCTCGATATCCTTCATGTTGCAGTCCGGATGCCAACCCACATAGACCGCCTGCACTTCACGATGGTCAGCATCTGCCGCTGTGCAGGTGGCGATGCCGGCTTCACGCAGCGCATGACCGACACCCGGGCTGCCCAACACCAGTGCGCGTTGCACACCCTGACGCGACATCACCGCTGCGGTAACGCTGGACGGCGTCAGCATCTGTGCATCGGCTACCGGCAGACCCAGCTTGCGCAGCTTGGCGGCCTGTTCGGCCGGCGGATAAGCACTGCCATTGGTCAGCACCACATAGGGCATCTGCTGCTTAGCGAGCGTGGTCAGCACATCGATGGCACCGGGCAGTACTTCATAGCCACCCAGCGAACGGTCGCTGAGCAACAAGGTGCCATCAAGGTCGAACATATAGCCACGGATGCGCGCCAAGGTGCGCAGCGGCGGTGTGGTCAAGGGTCTGCGGGCCATAGCGTGAGTCCTGTGCAGTCAGCGCGCCCAGCGGCGCAGCTCTAGTTTTAAGTCGTCTTTGGCAAAGGCCACTTCGTTGAGGTCGGTGCGCGCGGTCAACTGACGGATCAGATCGAGCAGCGGACGGCTGTCCGGATCGTAATGCCGCACGGCCGGCCCTGCAGCCTGCATGGCATCGACCAAGTTACCGGGCATGGTGGCCCGCAGCAAAAACTCTTCATCGCTGATGCCCGCCCCAAAGCGCGCGCGCAGTTCGGGCAACGGCGCCATATCGGGTTCTGCGCGCAGTTCACGCGTACGCGGCAAGGCCTCGATGCGGTTCATGACTTCAGGATCGATGGGCACATTGGGCCGGCCAAAGCGGCCCAGCGCATAACGGATGATCTCGTCAGGCACGGTGGCATAACGCTCTTTGCCGGTGACATTGATGAACGCCTGCGTCTGCAACATCTGCGCAAACGGTGTCATGACGATGGGCCAACCCAGTTCCTGGCGCACGCGGCCCATCTCTTCGATGACCGCAGATTCCAGATGCGGCAACCGTGCTTCGGCCAACTGGCGACGCATGGTACC
>CAIVTJ010000220.1 GCA_903908825.1 uncultured Pseudomonadota bacterium
ACAAAGCCGTGCAACAGTTCGTTGGATACGGCCGCCGTCTTCTGGCGGAAGGTGACGCCGATGCGATGCGTACCGGCAGGCGCATGAAAGCGGATGTTGCGGAAGCGATCATTAATGGCCCCGACGCCCGCCGCCTGCTGAATGTCGACCGCATCCAGGTCAGCGGCATCACCCAAACCGGCCTGAAACACGCGCCGACCGTCCAGCGTCACGATCAAGGTCATCGGGTCCATCACGCCCCACAGATAACCGCCACCCACCAGACCGTTGATGGTCACTTCATAGTCGCCGTCGACGGGGAAGGCATGCTCGATGAGCAAGCCGCCACGCGTACCCAAAGGCAGACCCTCGACATGCATGTACTGCAGCGCCTGCGCCGAACCCTGATAAATGCGACTGGTCAGACGGGCCTGCGGGTTACCGATAGCCTGAATGCTGACCTGGCGTGCAGCGGTCAAGTATTGATCAAGAAACGAGGGTGACACTTTGAGCACCGCGGCCGAATTGTCGAAGCCCGCGCTCTGATCATCGCGCGGCAACAGCGCATTGACATCGATCTGCAACCCCAGCAGATCGCGGATGGCATTAGCGTATTCGGGCTTGTTGAGTCGATGCAGCGGCACACTGCCCGGATTGACCGCCGCGGCTGAAGCCGCATCGAGGCGTGTTTCCAGCGCTGCAGCAAAGGCCGTCAACGCCGCGTGCCCGGGCTGTTTTTCGCCCGGCGGCGGCATCAGGCGGCCGCGCAGTTTGCGTACCGCTTGCTCCCACACCTGCGCGTCGCTGCCGACGGCCTGCGGTTGCAGCACATCAAAAGCCACGCCGCCTGCCCAATCGGTCGCGTTATGGCACTTGCCGCAGTAGGTGTCTAAAAAGCCCCATTGCTGCTCTAAGGGCTGGCCCGCCAGATGGTCAGGGGGCGCAGCCGCAGCAGCCAAGGTGGACAAGCCAAGCCCGGCCAGCAGCAAGCCAACGCAAAGCCGGCTGAATGCGTTAACGCGTGACACGGCGGATCTCGTTGATGTGGCTCCAAGCGCTCTCGTAAGCCTGCAGCAGGAACGCGCGGGGATCGCCGCGGGCGGCGTCAAACTCCCGGGTGGGTTGACTGGCCATAAACTGCTGACGGGTTTCACCCTTGTAGTAACTCTCGGCAATGCGTTGCAACACGGTAAAGCACATATCTTGCTGCCCTAACAGATCGGCTTTGCCCAGCAACAGCCCATCGGCATCGATGATGCGCGTTTGTGCATTGCAACGGGCCATCAGCAGTTTCAGGGCACTGACCATACCGCCCAGCCAGCCATTGCTGGCGCTGTCGATGCTCGGATAGCGACGGGACACGACCATATCCCCGGCGAACAACACATTCTGCGCGGCAAACCACACGTACAGGTCGCCGTCGGTATGACCTGCCGGCAGCACCCCGTACTCCACAGACTGCTGACCCAGCGTCAGGTTGCGGTTACCGTAAAACAGCGTGTCGGTGGGCCTGGCGCGCACGGCACGAGGCGTTAGCACGCGGCCCTCAGGGCCACCGGTCCGTTCAGTGCTCATCCACAACCGGGTGTTCTCGGTGGCGATCAGCTTCGCTCCGGCGGCAGCGGCCGTGTCGTTGTAGCCGCTACGATCGGTGTGCCAGTCGGTGTTGATCAGCGCGTGGACCCGGGCCTTCGGGAAACGTTGCGACAGCAGGGCCGTCAGCGCCTTGGCAGAGCCGGCCTCGCCGCCGTCGACCAGCAGCAACTGCTCACCAGACCGGGACACCAGCAAGGGCGCACCCAGACCTTGCACCAGCCACAAATCATCGCCTAGAGCCGAAACCTGCGCAGGTGAGGCAGCAGCCAGGACGCGCAGAGGGGCTGACGCTTGCGCCACGAGGGCCAGCGTGCCGGCCAGCAGGCCACGGCGCGTCACACGATAGGACAAGCAACCCCCTCAAACGTTATGCGCGCAATTGTAGTCAAACCGGCGACGCAACGGCAGCGGCGCGTCGCGCGGCCAGCGACTGCACCAGTTGCAATGCGGTTTGTGTGCACGGCGGCAGCTGCACGTCAGAAACACCCAGCGGGGTGACCCGGGCGCCCCAGCGCAGCAGATGCGCACACCAGGTCAGGCCCGCGCCAAAAGCCGGCAGCAACAGCAGGCCATGGGCGGGCACTCTGCCCTCTTCCAAAGCCTCGACCAGGGCGACGGGAACCGTGCCGGCAGACATGTTGCCGTAGCGGTGCACATTGGTGAACACCCGTTCAGCAGCCAGCCCGACCCGCTTGGCCACGGCCTCGATGATGCGCAGATTGGCCTGATGCGGCACCACCAGATCAAGCTCAGCAGCCGATACACCTTGGGCCGCCAGTACCGCAGCACTGGCCTCGGACATACCCAGCACCGCCCGTTTGAAGATCTCCTGACCCTCGAACACCCAGTCAGTTACGCCCAGGCGTCGCTGGCAGTCGGCGTAGCGACTGCCCATGCCCTGAATCACCAGCGTGCCGCGCGCAGCGGCATCACAACCCAGCTTTTCAGCCAGCACGCCCTGCTCCACGTCGCTGGCCTCCAGCACCACCGCGGCACAGCCATCACCAAACAAGATCGCAACGTTGCGGTTGGTCCAATCCATCAACGGACTGATCACTTCACCGCCCACGACCAGCGCACGCTGCACCACACCGCTGCGGATCATCGCCGTGGCGGTGCTCAGTGCATACAGGAAGCTGGTACAGGCCGTGTTGACATCCATGGCTGCTGCACGCATCGCGCCCAAGCGCAGCTGCAGACCCGAAGCTTGGTTGGGCACCTGATCATCAAAGCTGCAAGTTCCGAAGACGATCAAGTCGATGTCCAGCGGCTGCAACCCGGCAGCCGCCAGAGCGCGACTGGCGGCGACATAGGCCAACTCTTCCAGCCTCACGTGCGAGATGCGCCGCTCGCGTATGCCGGTGCGCGAGACGATCCATTCGTCATCGGTCGGCAACAAAGTGGCCAAATCGGCATTGGTCAAAACAGCTGGCGGCAGACACTTGCCCCAACCGGTCACGGCGGCATATCGCATGGCCCCCCCGGGGCGTGAGTGCACAAGCAGTCACTGTAGCAGCACCGGCTTGCTGACCGGACACAGGCAATGCCACAGTGCCGGCATGCCAGACGAAATCGCCCTGACCCGCACCCATATCAACCCGCGCAAGTTGCTGCTGAGCAAATGGACCGCCGTGGTCCCGCAAGCCCGCGAAAAGCACTTCATGGTGGTCAGGCTGATCGATCCGGCACTGCCGGAACTGCCGGTCCAAGAGGTGGAATTGCAGGCGGTGCTCACGCGCCGCAGCCAGACACTACCCTGGCGGGATCTGACCGATACGGCCTGCTGGCGTCAGGGTTGGCTGTGAACGCTAAAACACAAGAGATCGCCATCATCGGCGCCGGCATCGCCGGATTGGCCGCAGGCCAGGCTTTGCAGAGCGCCGGCCAGCGCGTGCAACTGTTCGACAAAAGCCGCAGTACAGGGGGCCGGCTGTGCACTCGACGCGGCGAGGACTGGCAGGCCGACCATGGCGCACAGTATTTCACCGCGCGTGACCCGGACTTTGCCGCCCAAGTGCAACGCTGGTTACAAGACGGCGTGGTCGCTCAGTGGCAGCCCCGGCTGATCACGCTGGGCGGTGACGGGGGTCATCGCCTTGATGCCGCCTTGCCGCGCTATGTGGGCACGCCGCGCATGGGCGCGCCGGCACGGCAGATGAGTCTGGGCCTTTCAGTGGAGACGCAGACCACCGTTAATGCCTTGCAGCGCGTCGGGGACCGTTGGCAACTGCACACTTTAGAGCACGGTTTATTGCCGCAGAACTACGACTGCGTGTTGCTGGCCCTGCCTGCTGCCCAAGCCACCACCTTGCTGCAAACCTGCAACTCTGTACTGGCATCGGCCACAGCCGATGTGACGATGCGCGGTTGCTGGACACTGATGCTGCGCTTTGCCGCACCGGTAGATCCGGGCTTTGATGCGGCCTTCGTCAACGAAGGGCCCTTGTCCTGGATCGCCCGCGACAGCAGCAAGCCGCAGCGTTCAGGCAGTGAGACTTGGATTGCTCAGGCCTCACCGGTATGGAGTCAAGCCCACATTGAAGCCTCAGCAGATGAGGTCTTGGCCCAGCTGCTGCCCGCGTTTAATGCTTGGGTAGGAAAAGCGCCTTTGGCGGCTAGTGCGCACCGCTGGCGTTATGCCGACTGTGAGTCGCCAGCGCGCGTGGGCAGCCTGTGGTCAGCCGCAGAACAGTTGGGGGTCTGCGGAGATTGGCTTAACGGCGGCCGGGTGGAAGGGGCTTGGCTCAGCGGACGGCATCTGGCCAAGCACCTGCTGACCTGAACCGGTTGGGCTTCCAAGCCGCGTCAAGGCCCGCCCAGGCGCTTGCGCAGGTCGTTACCCACTTTACGATTAACGAACTGCAGGGTGGCGACCTTGGTCAGATCGACGTCGCCCGGCTTGTACAAGCCGGCTTTGACCATCTGCTGGTAAAAATCGGCTATGCGGGCGCTGCGCATGGCACCAATGCCATCAAGCAGCGACTCGCCCGAATCGACGATGCCCTGGGCTTTCATCAGAGCCACTGAAGCCTCGATTTCAGCCAGCGACATTTCAGGGTTGTCACGCAGCATCACGGCATTGGCCGCTTTGCGATCGCCGTACAGGTAATTGACCCAGCCCTCTATCGAGGCATCGACAAAACGCTGCACCAGCTGCGGCCGCTTTTGCACGGTATCGGCACGGGTCTCGATGACCGTGGAATAGGTTGAGAAGCCATGGTCGGCCAACAGATGCACAACCGGCTTGAACTTGCCCTGGTTCTGCACATAGATGGGCTCGGCAACCGAATAGCCCTGCTGCAAGGCCTTGGGGTTGGCCAGGAAAGGTGCCAGATTGTAGTTATAGGGCCGCAGCGACTCATCACGGAAGCCATGAGTGACCTTCAGCCATTGCCACCAGGTGAACTGGGCATCCTTGGCAATAAAGACCACAGGCGCCGTTCGCAGCGACTCGAAGGTCTGATAGCCCTGCCCCGGATGGGCAATCAGCGCTTGCGGATCCTTCTGGAAGATGGCGGCTACCACCACCGTCGGCACGCCATTGCGGATGTTGTCAAAGCTATGCAGCAGGTTACCGGTCATCAGAAAATCGATGCGGCCGGCCGGCAGCAAGGGCCGGTTGTTGACCGACGGTCCGCCTTGAATGATGCGCACATCCAGCCCATAGCGGGCATAGGTGCCGTCGACCACCGCCTGATAAAAGCCGCCGTGCGCCGCCTGCGCCTTCCAGTTGGTCGCGAACGTGACACTGTCTGCAGCCTGCGCAGACAACGGAATAAGACCCAGCAGGCAAGACAAGTATGCAAGCACGCGCATCAGACTACCTCCGGCAGATTCAAGTTCGCGACGAGGGGTGCCAACGGCCCAGCAGACCTCGCGACAAGGCATTACAGCCCACGAACAGCAGCACGCCAGTCAACACCAACAGCGTGAGGGCAGCAAACATTTTGGGGGTCTCAGTGCGGAAGCTGGCTTCCAGGATGCGCGAGGCCAAGCCGGTCTCACGGCCAGCCGCACCGGCCACCATCTCGGCGGTGACAGCACCGATCAAGCTCAAGCCTGCCGATATCTGCAAACCACCCAGAAAATAGGGCAGTGCCGTCGGCGTCAACAACCAGCGCAAACGCTGCCAAGGCGTAGCCCGGTAAAGGCGGAACAGATCCCGCAGATTAGGGTCTGCGGCACGCAGCCCTAACAAGGTGTTGGAGAGGATCGGAAAGAACGCGACGATCCATGCGCACAGCAACAACGCCGCGGTCGTGCTGTCGATGTAGATCAGAATCAATGGCGCGATGGCCACCACGGGTGTCACCTGCAAGATGACCGCCACCGGCAGCAAGGCCACTTCGAGCGCAGGCAACAGCGCAAAGGCTGCCGCAATGGCCACACCGCCGGCACAAGCCAAGGCCAGCGCAGACAGCGTCACCTTGAGCGTGAACCACCAACTGAGCGTCAACGAGGGCAGTTGCAGCCAGAGCGTTTGCGCTACCACCGAAGGGGCCGGCAGCGTGTAGGCCGGAATCTGGGCCCAACGCACACCCAGTTCCCAGCAGGCCAACAGCAGCAGCATTGTCAGGGTAGGCAGCAGCACGCGTTTCATGAGGCCTGCTCCAGCGCCAGAGACAACTCGCGACAGATGGCCTGATAAGCCGGCGTCAATCTAAACGCAGGATCGCGCGGCAAAGGCTCATCGATGCTGATCTGCTGCACGATGCGACCCGGGCGCGCACTCATTACGAGCACCCGTTGGCTCAAGAAAGCCGCCTCATAAACACTGTGCGTGACGAACACTACCGACAGCCGGCGCTGTCCCCACCAGTGCAACAAGTCGGCACCGAGTCGGGTGCGGGTGATTTCATCGAGCGCCGCAAACGGTTCGTCCAGCAGCAACAGCTGCGGACGCGTGACCAGAGCGCGCGCTATCGAGGTGCGCATGCGCATGCCGCCGGATAGTTCTGCGGGTAAGGCCTGTGAGAAATCGGCCAAACCCACGGTCGCCAACATCGCCTCGATGGCTGGCGCAGCAGTCTTACGGCCGATGCCGCGCAAACGCAGCGGCAGCCATACGTTGTCGAACACGCTAGCCCAAGGCATCAGCGTCGCATCCTGGAAGACGAAGGCTGTGGCGGCGTCACCGGCACTCTGCGCCGGCGTCATCACCCGCCCGGCAGAGGGCTGATCAAGGCCGGCCAACAGGCGCAGCACAGTGCTCTTACCGCAACCGGATGGACCCAGTATGGATACGAACTCACCCGGCGCGATGGTCAGCGAGGCAGCCTGCAATGCGACAAGCCCGCTGTCAAAACGTCGGGTGACTTGCTCTAAGGCGATGGGGTAACTGGCAGCGTCCATGCTGATAGTATGCCGCCCCGCAAGCTACGCTGGTCAGGCGACATGCCGATCTTTCATCGCCCCCAGCTGCTGCCAACGATTTTGGCCTTTGCCGGCCTGTTTCTGGCAGGCGTTAGCCTCTGGTCGCAGCGCATGTTCGGCGATGTGTCCTTCGAGCAGTTTGTCTACCACACGCGCTTTGGCCTAAGCGGCCTGCTGCAGACCGACACCGACAGCATCCACCTGTTCCTGGTCTATGCCGTGCTGTTGCCCCTGCTGGCCGCCCTCGCCTGTACCGTGCTCTGGCTGCGTGCGCAGTGGCTGCTGCTGCCCGCCGGCGTAGCCTTGTTCCTGCTGCATTTCAGCTTCGGCACCTACGTGGCTTCGTTGTTCGGCCCGGACCTGTTTGCGACCTATTACGTTTCGCCAGCCAGTGTGCGACTACTTGCGAATGGCCGACCACGCAGTCTGGTGATCATCTACGTCGAATCTTTAGAAAGCACCTATCAGGACAGCACACGCTTCGGACGCGACCTGCTTGCGCCCCTGACCCAGTTACAACAGCGCTATGCGCGGTTTGTTCACTATCCGCAGATGGCCGGTGCCCACTGGACCATGGCAGGGATCATCGCGACCCAGTGCGGCATACCCCTGAAAATTTCAATATTGCCCTCACCCGATGACCACAGCCTGCATCTGCGCAGGTTTCTGCCCGGCGCCCTGTGCCTGGGCGATGTACTCAAAGCACAGGGCTATCAGAACGTGTTTCTGAACGGGCCGGATCTGAGCTTTGCCGATATGGGCGTCTTCCTAAAAGAACATGGCTATGACCGGGTATACGGAGCACGCGAATGGGAACTGGCGGGTGAGCCGCATTCACAGTTGCACAATTGGGGGCTACGCGACGATCAGCTGTTACGACATGCACGCAGCGAACTGGCAGCGCTGATCGCAACAGGCAAGCCATTCAACTTGACCATCCTCACCGTGGACACGCATGGCCCGAAAGGACTCATGAGCCAGGAATGCCGCAAACAGGGTGCCCAAGACTTCAAGGACATTGTCCGTTGCACGGCCGGTCAGGTCGCTGAGTTTGTGCAATACATAGAGACACAGGGTTGGCTGGACCGGGTTGCAGTTGTGGTACAGGGCGACCATATGGCCATGGAAAACCCCATCCATGACAGCTTGGAAGCCAGCCCGACACGAGACATCTTTAACCTGATGGTCACGCAACCGGTCGCGGCACCGTCGACCGACACCGTAACCCACTTCGACCTGTATCCGACCCTGCTTGAACTCGCAGGT
>CAIVTJ010000221.1 GCA_903908825.1 uncultured Pseudomonadota bacterium
GATTCGGGCAGCAATGTCAGCAGCTGCACTGCCAGCTCGTTTTATTCTGCAGTGACCACCGCGCGTAATGCCGGCATTGCCGTGGTTGTGGCGGCTGGCAACAGTGGATCTAAAACCGGTGTGAGCGATCCGGCCTGCGTACCGGGCGCGATATCGGTGGGCGCTGTCTACGATAAGGCCTACGGTAGCCTCAGCTGGCCTACAAGCACCGGCTGCACCGACTCCACAACCACTGCTGACCGCGTCACTTGTTTCTCGCAGAGCGCCAGTTTCCTTTCGCTGCTGGCACCGGGCACGTTTGTCGCTGCACCGGATAGCACGCTGATCAAGTCGGGCACCTCACAGGCCACGCCGCATGTGTCGGGTGCAGTGGCCATCTTGCGGGCGCGCTATCCGAATGAATCGGTCAGCAGCACCTTGCAGCGACTGCAACTGGCCGGCACCCCTGTCACTGACCCAGCCAACAGTCGCGTCACGCCACGTCTGAATGTCGTAGCCGCATTGCAACTGGGCACTGCGTTAGTGCTGAGCGGCACGGGTGCCAGTGTTGCTGTCAACGGTAGCGCCTCAAGCTATGTGCTGACTGTCAACAACACCGGCCCGCTGATCGCTGGCAACGTCAAGGTCGCCTTGCAGATGCCTGCCGGCGCCAGCTTGCAATCGGCCAGTAGCGGCTGCGCACTGTCGGGCAACACGGTCACCTGCAGCGCCAGCACGCTGGCGGTTAATGCGAGCCAAACCTTCACCGTGACCATGCGCTGGAGCATCGATGGACCGGTCACAGTCAGCGCAGTCGCCAGCGCCGACCAGATCAACAGCGCCCCGGCAGCACAGCAGCAGCTGACGTTTGCGGACACAGCCGGTGGCGGAAATGGCGACGCGCCTTTGCCGCTGTGGACCTGGTGCCTGCTGGCTGGCGGTTTACTGTGGCTGGCGCAGCGGCAAGTGCGTACGCAAGAACAGCAATAAATCGGCATACGCCTGCCGTGACGGGTGATCTGCGTCAGCCTCGTTGGCCAGGCGATATTCTTTGGTATAGATCGCATGCGGCCGCGCGCCGATGGCATTGCGCTGCTGCTCAGTACCATACTCGCGTAGCTGCAAGCCCACCGGAAACTCCTGCTGCAAGCGCTGCAACTTGTCTGCCGGGCACAGTCGGTCAGCACGACAACGCACAGCCAACAGGTGCGACTCCCCGGTCTGCAAACGCGTGCGCGCCGCAGCGATGTCCTCTGCGCTCACGTTCAAAGCTGCGGCCTGCTCACCACCCTCTGATCCGGTCAACAGGTGCAGCGCCGACAGCGGCACCGAAGGCTGTGCCGCCACCGCAGCCACCACACTGGGATGCAAGATAAGCGGGATCACAAACGCACCGGTCAGACACATGCCAATCACGCCCACATTGCCCCCGGCATTGTCTGCGCTGATCTGCGCCACCAGGGCGCGCAGCCAGCGCGTAACCGGCGCCGACACGCCCGCACGCAGGTAAGCAAACTCACGCGAGACACACAGTCGTACTATGTTGCGCAGCGGTTGGCGCTGCCCGACCACGCCGAACAGATGCGGTATGTGCACCTGGAAACCGGCTGCCCGTAAACGCTCGGCGAACAGCAACAGTCCGGGAGCCACACCGGGCAACTCGTGCATCAACAGCAAAGGGGGTGCCTGAAGACTACCGGCCCGGTAGACATCATGTGAGGCGCCTTCGTGCGTGAAGCAGCGGCGCTCATAGCCGGGCAACGGCGCGGCGCTCATCGGCGCCGCAACATCAACAGCGCCAGCACCAACATCACTGCATGCACCCACCACAGGCCAGCCCAGTCGGGCACGCCACCCTTGTCAAACAACCCGCGGCCCCAGATCAGCAAGTTGACGTACACCGCATAAAACAACACGACGTGGATGATGCGGCCATAACGGCCCTGACGCGGCTGCAAGCGTGAGAGCGGCACAGCCAGTAAGCCTAACAACACCGTGATAACCACGGTGGCTATGCGCCAATGGAACTCACCGCGAAAACGCGCATCGGCCGAGTTACGCAGAGTGGCCGTGGACTGCATGTCCGGCCGCGGTGCGCTGCTACTCTCTGGCGGGGGTGGCACGGGCACGGTCTGTTCGCGAAATTGCATCGTGCGCCAGGCACCCTGACCCGGTATGCCTTCATAGCGACTACCTTGTTCCAGCACGACTGCGGCCAGACTGCCATCGGCAGCCAGTTGGTAGTGAGCCTTGTCAGCCACAATGATTTCGACTGCAGCCTCATCGCCGGGCAAGCGCCTTTGGAAAAACACCTCGTGCAGAGTGCCTTGCGCATCCAACTCACGAAAATAAAGCACCGCCCGATCATCGAGACTGCGGAACTGGCCGGGCGCTAAACCGCGCACCAGCGCAGTACGCAGACCCTCAGCGCGGATATCAAAGCTGCGCCGGGCACCTTCGGGGCCGGCCTCAAAGGCGATGTAAGCCGCTGCCAACGAAGCCAGCACAGTGACCACGCCGGCGGCCGCGAACGGCGTCAGCGGCGACATGCCGCAAGCCTGCGCAGCCGCCATCTCGCTGTCGTGATACAGCCTGCCCAGCGCCAGCGTGATGCCCAGCAACAACGAGATCGGCAAGATCACACTGCAGTTCTGTACCACCGCCAAGCCGACCATCTCGAGCAACAAGGGTCCAGGCACCTGCCCTGCAGCCACGCGACCCAGCATGAACGCCAACTGATTAGTGACCAACAGCACCAACAACACCAGCGCCACGCCCACGCAAGCCAGCAAGACCTCACGCAGGATGTGCCGGAACAAGATGCCGCCCACGCGCGGCCAGACGGGCAAGGACACAGACTCAGCCATACAACACCCGCCAAGGCGACCGATACGCAAGACCCAAGGCCAACAAGCGCTCTAGCAACGCGGCATAGCCCAAGCCTGCGGCGGCCGCAGAACGGGCAAAGTCCTCATGCGCAGCCAGATGCGGATTGGCGTTGGCCTCCA
>CAIVTJ010000222.1 GCA_903908825.1 uncultured Pseudomonadota bacterium
GCCTTCTTCAACCGTAATGACGCCTTCCTTGCCAACCTTCTCCATGGCTTCGGCAATGGTCTTGCCGATGCTTGAGTCGGAGTTAGCCGAGATGGTGCCGACCTGTGCGATGGCCTTGCTGTCTTTGCAGGGCTTCGAGAGCTTCTTCAGCTCGTCGGTGATGGCAGTCACGGCCTTATCGATGCCGCGCTTGATGTCCATCGGGTTGCGGCCAGCCGAGACGGCCTTGAGGCCTTCACGGATGATGGCCTGCGCCAGCACGGTGGCGGTGGTGGTGCCGTCGCCGGCTTCGTCAGAGGTGTTGGAAGCGACTTCCTTGACCAGCTGCGCACCCATGTTCTCGAACTTGTCCTTGAGCTCGATCTCCTTGGCAACGGACACGCCGTCCTTGGTGATCGTGGGCGCGCCAAAGCTCTTTTCGAGCACGGCATTGCGACCCTTGGGGCCCAGCGTTGCCTTGACGGCATTGGCCAGGATGTTGACGCCGCGGAACATCTTTACGCGGGCGTCATCGCCAAAACGAACTTCTTTAGCAGCCATGTTTATTTACCCTCGATGACGGCCATGACGTCTTCTTCACGCATGACCAGCAGTTCTTTGCCGTCGATCTTGACTTCGGTGCCGCCGTATTTGCCGAACAGGACCTTGTCGCCGACCTTGAGTTCGAGGGCGCGCACTTCGCCGCTCTCGAGGATTTTGCCCTTACCAACGGCAACGATCTTGCCCTGGATGGGCTTCTCGGTTGCGCTGTCTGGGATGATGATGCCGCCAGCGGAAGTACGCTCTTCCTCAAGACGCTCGACGATCACGCGGTCATGCAGAGGACGAATCTTCATGCCTGACACTCCTTATGTGTTGGGTGAAACAAGTGTTGTAGACTGGCAACCACCGGGGAGAGTTGTTAGCACTCTCCCTCTTCGGCTGCTAACCGGCGCTTATCATAGCGGCGGATTGCGCCATTTCAAGGCTTAGCCCACCGGAATGTGCAAACCGGCGCGCGCATAGGCAGGATGGGAACCATGCTCAAAACCCTCTTTGCTGCCTTTGCCGCCCTGCTGCTGACCGCCGGCGCTGCCAGCCCGGCCGGCGCCGCCAGCTCCGCCAGCGACTTTTTGCCGCCCGACCAGGCCTTCAAGGTGTTCGTGCGCGCCACTGCCGCCGACCGCATCGAGGTGGCCTATGCGATCACCGACGGCTATTACCTGTACCGCAACAAGCTCAAGTTCAAGGTTGCCGGGGACGCCCCGGCCACGCTGGGCGCGCCGGCCATGCCCGAGGGCGAGACCAAGACCGACGAGTATTTCGGCACCCAGCAGGTCTATCACCAGGACTTCACCGTCATGCTGCCGGTGTCGCGCGCCGCGGGCCCCGCGCTGACACTGCCCGTGACGCTCAGCTGGCAGGGCTGCGCCGACGCCGGCCTGTGCTACCCGCCCACCACCCGCACGTTTGAGGTGGCGCTGCCTGCCGCCGACAAGGCCGTTGTGGCTGCTATGGGCACCACCGGCCCGGCCGCACCCGGCGCTGACGGCTATGTGGCCGAACAGGACTGGCTGGCGGGCCTCATCCGTGGCGGCAGCCTGTGGTGGATGGCCGGCGTGTTCTTTTTGTCTGGGTTGGGCCTGGCGTTCACGCCCTGCGTGCTGCCTATGGTGCCCATCATCGCCGGCATTATCGCCGGCCACGGCGCCCACGTGACCCGCCTCAAGGGCTTTA
>CAIVTJ010000223.1 GCA_903908825.1 uncultured Pseudomonadota bacterium
GCTACGCTTGAGGCCATTGGGGCTGCCGCCCTCGATGCTCCACTCGGTCATCTTGCCGTCTGGGCCGGCCACGTTGACCTGGATCCAGATGTGCGGGTTGGTCCACTGAAAGTCTTTGATGGTGCCTTCGAGTGTCTGTTCTTTGGTGTTGTCGAACATGGCGAAGGAATGGTGTGCGTAGGCGGCGCTGGCCGACAGGGCCAAGGCAGCAACAGCGACGAGAGATGAACGCTTGAACATGATTGAACTCCTAACGTGAGATTCACGCGCAAGACTGGCTGCCTGCGCCCCCGATTCTTCTAATTCAGATAATAGGACTCCAGTCCGTTAAAAAAAAGGGGGGAGCGCTACTTAGACAAAAAACCGGCAATGGATCGTGCACCGCATGAGCGAGCGCGGGCGAGTTCGCTGTCGGTGGAGCCGAAACGGGTCGTATACAGCAAGCGTCGCCCGAGTTGACCAATCATCGGGCGAGGTCCTTCAGGTCGGTAGCTCCAGCGTGTGCCTTGAGCGGCGAGATCGCGCAGATTGATGCGCTGATCACCGGCTATCTCGCGCGTCAATTCGCGCGCCGCGCGCCTCTCTGAAGGGTTGGCTTGATCTGCCAAACGCAGCAACTCACCGACGCTGATGTCAGCTGGCAGTTGCTCTGAATGTGCCTTGAAATAAGCCTCGGCGAGTGCATCGACGGTTGAATAGGTGATGTTGCGCGCATCACCGTGCAGCGTGGCTTCCCAATGCGCTTCTTCAAACGACACGCTGCCATCGCCATCGCTGTCGACCACACTGCGCTGCGCCGGATCCAAGGCGCCAAAAAACGCATGTAGATAGTCTTTGCTCTGCGCGACCTCAGCTGCATCGGCCTGACAACCCGTGGCCACGATGTCGGGACGCGCGCCAAAAAAGCCGCAACTGGTGGTCTGCGCCATGATGCCGCCAAAACAGTTGCCGCTGACCAACACGTCATCGCCGCCGCCCCGCCTATGCAATGCCGCCAGATCATCGGCCTTGAGGCCTTGGGGTTGGCCCCACAGATAAGTGCCGTCCGGTCCGCCGTGCCCGACTAACACGATGAGGTTGCGACTGGCCGCTTGCTGCTGATGCAGTGCGTCGAATAGCGCGGCCAATGATTGCAGGCGCGCCGGTTGTGCACCTGCGACCTCGCGCCGCGTGAAGCGCCGTTGCCCGTTGCGACTCTCTACTGCATTGAAGCCGGGCTGATTGCCTGCGCCATAAAACACGCGCAATTGCGCTGCATCGACGCTCACGTCGGTCAGCAGATGGCCGCGTATTTCGTCGATGCGCAAAGCGTTAAAAAGCTCGTTGTCTGCGGCACCACTGGCTGTGGCCACGACCAGCACATTGGCCTCTTGTAACGGAGTGCTTAAGGCAGCGCCAGGTTGCTGCGCCACCCAGTTATCAAAACTGTGGTTTTGTGCCAGCGACGGATTGCGCGCCAGTTGCAGAAAGTAATCGAGGTTCCAATCGCGCAAAAAATAGTCGCGAAACCACAGACCGTAACGTTCACGCACTGACTCAACGGACGTGCCAGAGGGCGGAATGGTCAGCTCGCCCGGGAAATCGCGACTGCGCAGATCGGCCGAATCGTCTATGGCACCGGCCGACACGATGCGCCCCTCCTGTTTCAGCAGCACTTGCAACTGACCGGACTGTGACTGAGCCGCCCATTGCGCGGCATCAAAATAGGGCAAGGCAGCCAGTTGTTCGCGCTCGCTGTCAGTTAAGACGCCTTCTGTGCGTCGTTCTATAGCGGCTTGCACGCTGCCGCCGTGACCATCGGACAGCGTGACGTTGCGCAGTTGGCTGCTGCGCTTGAGGGCTTCTTCGACATAGACGCAGCCGTTGCAGTCACGTGGTTTGAGCAGCACCACCTGCCACTCGGCTGTTGCGTCCGGCAACTGTGACCAAGCAGGTGCCGCCAGCAGCGCAAACGCTATTGCAGTCCACCAACGCAAGAACATTGGAAATATTACCGTGAAATATTATGGCAACCGCCCAATGATATGCCTGACACCGTGCACTGCTGCAACACGA